>NZ_JBQASY010000016.1:0-96720 GCF_051909435.1 Enterococcus sp. 125944
AGAACGTAGCGGCTGACATATCCGAATTAGGACGCACATTTAAAATATAATCCCAATCGGCTGTGTTATTCTTACCTTGAAATTTCACTTCCAGTGTTGACATCGTTCTTGCTACAAAATCAAGAACAGTATTTTTCGCCATAGTTTTTAAATAAGATCGTTGCGCTAAGTTTTCTACAAACTCATAATCTAGCATCCAATCGATCTCATTATTCTTTTTAAAAATATCTAAGATTCCCAAATATTTTCACCACCTTTCTAAAAATCAATTTCATCTAACATATCGAAGGCATCATCGTAGTCGTAGTCAATGATTTCATCAGCACGCCATAAGCAGTATTCAAAAGCCTTGAATCCGTCTGTTTTACGCCGAACCTCTTCTTTCTTCTTGTATGATTTGTTGCCGTCGCCATTGGTTTTCACGAGTACATTGTTCGTATACCAGCGCATCAATGGATTATCACCAAAGATAATGTGATTATTTGCAAATGCATCTTCAATCCTTGGCGCTAGTAAATTATCAGCAGCTGTTGGATTTCTGATCACTTCGATTTCAAATCCTTCCTCCAAAAACAATGGTCTCAGTAAATCCATCCGGAAATTATCGGCTACTATTTTCGTTATGCCGTATTTTTCACGTTGCTCAACAAACCAGCCGACAACTGTTTTAGGATCGATTGTGGGTCCATCTACGACCGTCAACAATCCTTTTTCTTCCCATTCCCTTATCGGTGCGAATTTTTCTTTTGTAGTTTCAGAAGCCTTTCGTGAATACCCGTAATAAATGTCCACAAATTGCTTTCTAACAAACGAATGGGTCTTGAATACATAATCATCCCCATCTCGAAATAAAAGCCCACAGGCGGCGAAATCACGCAGACTGGCATAGTCTAAACCGCCAATGGCTTGTTTGCCGATTAGGTTTGTTGGGAATGGTCTGTTGGTTGCCAGAATCTCTTCACGACTAGCCACCGATCGTTCTAAGTCTGTGACAGGTAAATTCATACGTTTAGTCATGAACTCTTCTCGGTTGCTTGGATCGTCTTCCAAATCCTCGTATTCTTCCATAACAGTTTCGTAAAGATTGTCCGCATACTCAGATAGCGGATGATGAAACATAGGATTTGCCAACTCCCAATTGTCAGGATCATTGACCTGGTCTTCTGAATCAAGTTTGCAAATGAAAGGAAAAAGAGCATTGAAACGGACTGAACCGCTCAACACTCTTTTCGCTTTTTCTTTCATGTTGTCCAAAAATCCCTCACGAACATAACCGTCAGTACCCACATAAAACTCCCTTGGGTTCGGTCGTTTACCAAGTCCACTAATATGGACTTTTACATCTTTGTTCGATTCGTATCGATGGATTTCATCAAAAGCTACTGCTCCATCACGCAATCCATCTTTTGTATCGCCATTACTAGTACGGAATTTTATTTTACTTCCAGTCTTTTTGCTGGTGATCACTGACTTCCCATATTCGAAAGCTTTTTGTAACGTCTTATTCCGCTTGATTGTATTGTATATCTCTTCGAATGATGTTTTCGCTTGATCCTCACTATTGGCAACGATCGAAACGTTGTAGTCCATGATGCCGTGCATTTCAGTCTGAAGGAAATTCAGCACAACTGATAACAATCCGTTTTTACCTCCACCACGACCAAACATCCAAAGGAACTTACGGTAAACATTCCGATCATTCTTTTTGAAATAAAAAAAGATAAATGCGATTAAAAACTTCTGGAATGGCTGCATTGGGAAATACCATTTCTCACCATAAGCAATGCACTTATCAATCATCGCATCATCGAAGTAAACATCATCCCGACTAAGAACATCACGTTCTAAATACTCAATTAAATCTGCTCGCTCTTTGTTAAACTTTATTTTCCCCGATTTGAATTGTTCGATATAGTAATCAACGTGTTTTTGATGAATCATGTTAGATCACTCTCATCGTAATCATCTCGATTATCAGTGACTACTTTACCGTTCGAATCATCAAGGTTAAGGTCTTTACCAAGAGCAATAATTGCACGAGAAATCGTAACTTTTTGAGCGATTGCTGGGTTAGTTTTAAGATACGTTTGAGTGCCGTTAAAGCCTTCGACAATTGGTCCGTATTGCTTAACAGCTTTATCCATTTTTCGATAAAGCCTAACTAAATCAAGGTATCTCTCAACTTTTTCAAGTTCCATCTGATCGTTTACGTCAATCTGTCTCAGCAACTGTTTCTTTAAATCTGACATCTTCAAAGGCTCTCACCCCCCTAGCAAAAAAATTTTAGTCATAAATTTGGACAGTTGACCCCATCCACCGGTTCCCTAGATTGGGATTTGACTCCGAAATAATTCGACCGGGGGTATGTTTGTCCCCACTTTTATTTGTTATTTGGTCTGATTTTGGGATTTGATTTCCACGTAATCGATCGACAGCGAGATGTAATCATACGTTGCTTGTTCCCTGTCTGGTGCTGGATGAGATACATAGTAGTCTCCATCCTTGATGATTACCTGATCCTCATCGACTCGCTGCTTAAATGATATCAACTTGTCAATTGTATCTTGAATCCAAGCGCTGGATTTGTGTCTTGATTCATTTAACATTCCAACCGGTTGTTGTTTAGACTTGCCATTAATCAGTGCATCATCCATTGCATGACAGAATTGTTTTTGAAGTTCTTCAGTTGCTTTCCCAATTTGATTAAACGCCTGCTCCCATTCCTCACATCCCTTTAAAGAAAAGTTAACAGTCACATTACTTTCTGGTTCACTTACAATTCGTTCCGTAATCTCAAACCCTAATTCATCGATAACCGCTTTATTTTCCCCTAACATGATAGCTTTGTTGATTTCTCTTTCTAATCGTTTATATGATAAATAATTAATCAATGATTTAATTTTCTTTACCACCACTCATCATCCCACTTTCTTTTCTTTGGTTGCCCACGATAGTTCATTCGATCATGTCGCTTGTTGTGACAGTCTTTGCATAACGTCCTTAGATTGTCTGGATCAAACGCAAGCTCTGGATTTGTTTCCAATTCTTTGATGTGATCAACCTCCAGTATCGAATCATACTGTGTAGTCAGTCTGCCTTCTGCTTTACACCATAGGCATTCATAGTGATCTCTCTCAAGTATTTGCTGCCTTAGATTGCGCCACTTGGTCGATCCATAAAACCTTGCCCGATCCGCTTTTGTTTTGACAATCGGAATCATTTCTTTAGTTTACCAACGTAGATATTTACTAATGCTCGTTGTATTTGTAAGATTCCATCGATACCTAAATCATTGATATCAATACCCATTCGCTCTCTTAAGAACTGATCATTGTGTTTAGCTTTCAATGTTCGTTCAATAATGTAATAATTAAGGGCAGAAACTTCATCCATTTTCAATCCACAGATTCCAATGATTGTCATAAACAATTCAGCAATCTCCCCCAAATCTTTTGACTCACGAATATCTCTTAAAATTCCAAAATAGTCTGATTCTGATTTCTTTGCATGACTACTCTTCTTGTTCATTCACTAAGCTCCTTTACAACAAAAAAACACCGCCGAAGCGATCTTGATTGATTTTCTATTTTCACATGATATAATAGACATAGAAAAAGGACGTGCTGCAAACACGCCCTAAGTAGAACCGTTAAAAAGACGGTAGCTTAGTAAATAGTTTTGATAACCATCTACGCCTGCTAAAGTGTTAGATGGTTATTTTTTGTTCTTATGATCTGTAATCAGCAACACTAACGTCGCAAAAGCAATCATCAGCGTTAATGCTTCAAATACAGACATGCCTACTCCCTTCTAGGGATAAAGCTATGAACCATAGGCATCACCCCTTTGTTAAGAGATTAGCCACCATCTTTTCACTTTTCTACAAAATGTATTATATCGAAATTTTCTTTCTCAGACTAGATTAAATTGTGCCAAATCGCCTAGCCAATCTGACACGTATTTAACAATACTAGGTTGCTCGCCACTTACTGTTTCCGCAGTGTGGCTTATGTAACAAGTTTTCGCTGACAGGCAGTCGGGATAACTATAAACCCTATGTCACTGGAGTGGCACTGCCCCCCTCAGTAATACGGACTGGGACCTCTCTGCTCCGTTGATTACACTCTATATCTCGTGAATTCTCACGCCCAGATTGTGCGGATCTTCCGCCACAGTGACAAATTTAAAAACTCAAAACTTAACAGATTGTGGGCTTTTCTTCCTGCTTCATACACACTCACTGCATTCAGTCACATACTCAAAGAGGCTGAACTATCGGGAGCTACCCAATAGCTTCTCTTTGCTTTTCATGTATAGTCTAGCACGGTGGCTAACAACGTTCACCTAAACATTCAGCTTTTAAAGTATTTATTACATAAACCCATCTGTTTTTATAATAATATCCCTGAAACTGACTTAGGCTACTTGTACCAAGTTCTCTTGTTAAACCTGCATTTCTGCAGTTCTCGTCAAAGGGAGTCTTTTGAGTTTTCTAAGGTCTGCCAAGCTTCTCACACTTCACCTAACTTAGATTCTTCTCCACAGGAGCGTCTATTGTATCCCCCAAGAGTCTTGTACCTTACAATCCATGTGCACTCCACATAGCACTTAACTGATATTAGCTTTTACTAATAGTTCCTCACATGTCACCATGCAACATACCTACAATCAAAGACACTATCGCACCTTTAATCATATTCAGATTTATGCCATGCTATCCTAGCACGCTGTTCAAACGTTCTACACTAGGTTCACAATCTATTAAGTTTTCAATCTTTAAATAATGTAAAGACGCCAAGAATGAAGATAAGGAGTGAACTCAACTCCATTCTTGTTTAATTTGCTGTTTTCTGCCAAAGAAGGATTAGCGATAAGGAGCTTTCCCCCTTTCGGTTTTTGAATTATTGTGAGTAGTCCAATCACCGACCACCTACTCTTTCGACCCTATCATAATAACACGCGAAATCGCATAAAAACCCTACAATTTCCCTACAAAAACCCTACAAAATCAGCGATACTGAATAAGACTTCCTTTTTTATATGCTTCCGCAAATTCAATCAATGCGATAGATTTTAATTTCTCCACATTTTTTTCGCCATAACCACTAATTAATTGACCTATCTCGTAATTAGAGTGTTTCTCCACGTCGCAGAAACTGTAATACAAAATTTGACGGCTAATAAGACTAAGAGCCTTTAAAGCAGCTTCAATTGCGTCTCTTTCTACCTCAGCATCAACTTTTTGTATTGTTGCATTCTCTGTTTTATTACCATTAGTGGGAGTTCTAGGCATGTCAGAAATAATTGGAGATTTAAGGTTTATTGCCGAACGACCTGCAATCCGTTCTAAACGGCGGAAATTTTTGAGCACATTTCTTGCATTTGCTCTAGTCTGTTTAAAATCTACTTCTTTAATTACATCTTTCAAACCAATCCGCTCCTTTTTATGCTATAATGTCTTTATCAACCACATTTCACACAGTCGGAGCTATCCGGCTTTTTTTTATGCTGTTTCCCACAAATCAGAAACACCGTTTGCTTGATTAATTCTTGCTTGTAACTCTAATGTTGGTTGCCACCGAGGAATAAGGTCCATCGCCTCAGTAAATCTTGCTTTTGGGATATCCAAATAAGAAGCTACATCAAACACTGCTTTCAGCTGATTGTAACAACTGCTGAAGGCAGCTTTATTTATGCTTTGATTTTTATAAGCATTGCTGTTCTTGCCTCCTAATACTTTTATAACAACAGATCGAACGCTACCTTGAATCTTCCTGCGTTGACTTGAGCTAATTGTGGTTTCCGTCTCAAGCTTATCCAATCGCTCGTTAACTACTTTCAAATTACGCTCATGTTTTAGTGCAGTTTCTAAAAGCAATTCAGTATTGTTCGTTGGCAATGGAACTTCTTTCAGTTGATTTTCCATTTGATTAAATCGTTCAATATAAGCTAAGGCAAACTGAGTTCCTTTTGCTCCCGTCATTCTAGTTGCATAGAGTTCACAGCCTTTTTTCGTTAATAAGTAGTTTGGTAAGCTTCGTCCTGTTGAATCTTGATAAGCTGATTCAATAAATAAATCACTCACCACACTTTTGTGTTCAGTAAGATGTTCGATAATTTTGGCAATATCTCTCAACACTTGGTCATGTCTCCGGTCTACCATTTCTGCTACTTCATTACTCGTAATCGTTCTTTCAATTGCTTTCATCTGTTTTCTTCTCCTTCTTTAGATATTTGTTACTTATTGTTCCATTTGCCTGTGCTTTCTCCAACAGTTTACGCTTTTTCTTCTTGATTTTTGATTTCGTCTTTCCCAATAAAATCATGCTCCTTTTCATCAACAGACTTACCGATTATAATGCTTACAAAAATAATCCCAACAACTGCTACGAAGCCTAACACTATAAAAGTCATTAGTTACCCTCCTGCTTCAAACGCATCCTTAGCCAACGGATCGTTTTTGATAATTTCGTACTTCCTTTGCACTTCCTGTAACTGCTGTTCTAACTGATCAATTTGCTGTTGCTGGTCCACAATTGTATAGGATAGCCAACTCAAGCCTGCGATCGTTAGCAGTATTATTAGGATTGAGTGGCTAGTTTTCATTGACTTCCTCCTGTTCATTAAATGTTTCAGTAACAAATTCATCAAATTCTTTTAGATGCATAACTTTTTTGAAACAATTTTTGTTATCGCACTGTTCCAGCCCTTGACTTTCAAGACTTTTCCGCCAAAAATTAGCGGTGGCCTCATGGGAAGTATTGATTAGTACAAAAATGGAGATTTCTATACCTGAATACTCGTATAAACGGCAATATCCCAAAGTTATGCGTAAGTTTCCTCCTAATATGGCCTTGTTATATGCATCAAAATTATTTCTTTTGACTTCAACGTACTCAATTTTTTTCTTGAATAATCCGAACATCTTATTCCTCCATTCATTTATCGCTGACGATTGCGGAATTACTGCACACTTTTTACTAAAGACTTAAACTGATATACACTTTTGTTTGTTTGACGATAGATCAACATTATTCGGTCATTGTTAATAGCCACTAAATCTAAATATTCAAAAACGTCATCTGGATTTTTTTCTGCCTGATCTTTAAAAAAATCAGTTATCTGAGCATCAATAGATGGTGCTAAAAATTCCTTGAATTTTGTCATCACTCTTCCTCCTGTTCCAAAGCCCATTTAGCAAACACTTCTAGAACTTGGTTTTCCTCTCCAATGCTTAATTCCTGTAACGCTTCGATATGTTCCGGAATTTCCTCGCTGTACTCTTGCCAGTTATCGTTGATATTGTCGTCAACAAGACAATATGCAGTCACCATTGCTGATACGCCTAATTTCGGTGGGCACATTTCTTTTAAATACTCCAACACAATTCGCTGATTATCGTTGAGTTGCGGTTGGTCTGATTCTTCTATTTCTCGCAAATCCTTAATAGCATCGACATAGCCAACTTTTAAAGGCATTGGATATCCCCTCTTTTCATTCAATTTTTTTGTCAGTTGTAATCCGTATTCTTCACTCACATTTATTCCTCACTTTCTGCTATTTCGTTAGATAGTGGACTGATTGCTATTAAATACTCTTTAGTTTTTCGTATACTGAAATCTCCCAATCAGCTAATAATTTGACCGCTCCTAAATATAGAGGTTGGTCATTGCTGTACCAAATACCATACTCACCATCTAAATCTTTAAAAACCTTTGCGACCAATTTTCCGTCAAAATATAATTTGTTTTCAATTTCATCAAAATGAAATTTATCTTGCAATTCATTCATTATAAATTCCTCCTTTTCCTTTATCGCTGACGATTGCGGAATTACTTCTTCCGTTTTTTCGGTTTAGTTCGTTTGCTTTTTCTGATGAAAGTTGGATCTGGATTTCCACCTCTATATAGATTTATTTGTGCCATCTCCGAGTCCCAGTAGTGAAAAGTGTTTCTTCCCAGACTTGTAGCTGAAGCAATCTTTTTAGCCATCACTCTTCCTCCTGTTCCAAAGCCCATTGAGAATATTCTCGAAGGATTTCAATTTGTTCATCATTAGTTAAATTTTCGATTGCTTGGGACAATCTATCCGTAAAACTATCTCGTGTATGGTAGTAATACATCATGAAAATATTCCACATTGCTTCGTGATCGCCATTGCAATCATAATTTAGTTTCAACCACTCCAACACAATCTGTTGATTCTCGTTGAGTTGCGGTTGATCTACCATTCGCACAGTGTGTGTGCCTCCATATGACCTGTATCCACTGATTTCGATATTTCCTTTTGATCGCTTAGCATTTTCGAATTCTCCCCAAGCTTTACCTTGGATGATTAATTTCCCACCCACATTCATTCCTCGCTTTCTATTACTTCTTCCGTTTTTTCGGTTTAGTTCGTTTGCTTTTTCTGATGAAAGTTGGATCTGGATTTCCACCTCTATATAGATTTATTTGTGCCATCTCCGAGTCCCAGTAGTGAAAAGTGTTTCTTCCCAGACTTGTAGCTGAAGCAATCTTTTTAGCCATCACTCTTCCTCCTGTTCCAAAGCCCATTGAACGAATGCTTGTAGAACTTCTGTTTGGTCTTTTTTAGTCAACGCCATATACGATAAAAGTACAGAATCAATAGCTTCTCCAAGTCTTAAAAGATATATTGCATCCATTGAACTATTACCTTGATCTTCAAACGACCATTTAAGCCAATCCAGCACTTGTTGCTGATCCTCGTCGAGTTGCGGTTGGTCAAAGATTACAGACTTTGCCTTTTCATAGCCTGATTGGCTCAGGATAGAAGCGGTCATTCCGCCTTTAGTCATTGATCCAAATTTCAAACTTAGATATGCTTCCAGCTCATCTTTTGTGTATTCGTTAAACTCCATTAAGACTGCTAATTTATCACTCACATTCATGCCTCGCTTTCAATTCTTCCAAATCCTTCTCAGCATACTTTCTATTCCCATGCCATTTCGTGATAAATTCGTGGTCATTTGTTTCTAACGCTTTTTCAATCGCAGCGATTTTATTTTTTAGAATCTTTTTGGTAGTTTCGCTCATCAAACCTGCCCTCCTGTTGACATTTTTTTCGAAAAAAGGCAAAGTGTTAACATTGCACGTGGTGTTAGAGTATTTTTTTGCTTTCAGTTGCAAAACTCATCTGATTTTTGTAATTTGGTTGCAACGACACTTTCTGCTGTTTGTCGCATAGCTGACTCAATCATCATTCATATTTGCAAGTACGCTCCCCAATATATACTCGACATTTTCTGCATCTAGCTCTTCTGGAATCTTAAAACCCACTTCTTCTACACAATATTCCCCAATCTCAACATCAATTACTATTTGCTTTATCTTTTTATCAGTCATTGTTAAACCGCCTTTATTATTTGTATATTTCTTCCACTGATGAAAACCTATCTAAACCTATCCATACTGACTTCTAAAGCATCAGCGATTTTTTTAATCAGTTCAAAACTAGGTTTCTTTATTCTTCCTTTTTTCAACTCAGTGATAGTACCAGTTGAAACGCCCATTCTCTTTGCTAGTTCATATTGTGATATATCCTTTTCAATTAATATTTGTTCAATTTTATGCCACATCTTAATTAACAACTTTCTTCTAGATCACTGGATTTTACGAAAACACCATTGACCATCTGTCCAGTGCGCCCTTTGATTTCGTCATAGGCTGTTTGCAAACACTCGTATAGATCCATGTCATTTTGCAAAGCTAAAATAATCAATGTCACCGTCACATCACCGATGCCGTCACGTAGTGCATCTTGGTCATTTCTAGCTAACGCTGCCGCGACTTTACCAGTTTCTTCTACAACTTTCAGCATTTGTTTACTAGGCTCGGCTTTATCCAACCCTTTATTCCTAGACCATTGCTCAACTAATTGAATTAATTCATCCATGTTTCTTCCTCCACTTGCTCAAATAAACTGGCGTAATCATCAATACCTAAAATTTCTGCAATCTCTTGTACTTTCTTCAGTGTGATATTTGCTGTTTTGTTCTTTGCACCCGTCGTATTCCCACCCATTAACGCTGTGAATGTGACCCCTTTTTCTTCTGCTTGGTAATGAACATTGGTCCAAAATACTTCGAGAATATTCATGTTCCCGCTCCTTGTTTCGAATGCTCACCTATTGAACTTCTATGATCTTCATGATCTTGAACACACCTTGCGCTACCATCGCTTGTTTTTCGACTTCTGATCTACTGTAGCCGTGCAGATACATCACCGCATGGCGACCTTTCCAATCCACATAATCGACTCTGTATTGTCTCAGACCCATCTACATCACCTCTAACAAATCACGAACGACGCCTTTCGTTAATCCAAGTGATTTCTTCCATCGAGCTAAAGCATATGCGGTGATGTTGAAAATATACTTAATCTCACGGTCCAGATAGCCCTGTTTTTTTAGCTGTATATAACTATTTACACTCAGTTCCTCCATCGTGCAGATTGGTCGATCACTAGACAACTGTTTTTCTTGCGATCCCACTCGTTCTAGTGCTTTGCTCAGCCGTTGGACTTTCTCCACAATCTCTGGATCATTGTCCCAACCTTCTAAGTAGGTCAATTCACTGATTTTTTGACGTAAAAACCGTTTTTGATAGGTGGATCGAGACGATTGAGTTTTCTTTGCTTGCTTCATCCGGTCTTCTCCTTTACAGTTTTTGTGCCTCCTCCCTTGGTTGGTCTGTTGTTTCAAGCGCTAACTCCCTGAACTCGTTTATCAGCAGTACGATTCATCTTGATGCTAAAACCATCAGAATGGCTATATAGACGTGAAACAATTCTTGAACCGTATGATTCGCTCAGCTCTTTACTTGATAGATTCGTCGTGACTACTGTTGCACGGTCTTGACGGGCCTCAAGAAATGAATTTAACGTACTAGCTCCAAATTCGCGGCTTGTTCCAGCAGATTTTCCAAGCTCTGCGCCGATATCATCAATCACAACTAGATGAGCAGTCTTAATATCTGCAACCAAAGAGCCCTCGATCATACGCCGTAGCTCTTGATTGTTGTATGAAAATCGAATCTGTTCAAGCATCTCTTGATAGCTGATAAACAAGATTTTCTTCGCATAATTTGACCGTTTTAAAACTTCCCATGCGATCGACATCGCTAAATGGCTCTTGCCAACACCCGCTTTTCCACTTAAGACTAGATGTACAGGCTTTCCTAACAGGACAGCCGTGATATAACGTTTTGCTGTCTCTAGTGCGATTTTCGTCTCCTGATCAACAACCTTAAAATTTCTTAAACTACAATCAAAGAGCGACTTGTTACCAACGACCGATCCGTTCTTGAAAAAGCTGATTGCTCGTGCTTTCAAGCTCTCGTTATAGATACGGGCTGTTTGCTGATCTTCCTTGAGTTTGAGATCGGAATATCCGCATTGCATGCATGTTGGCGCACAGCGAGCTGATCCGTCTGGATTCTTCGTACGCCAACTATAAAGCGGCTCATTGCACTCTGGACAGACTCCTCGTTTAATTAACACTTTATCGATCAATTGACTAATCCCCAAAGCCACCGACTGCATACTCTGACACCTCCTTCGATCATAGGTCTTCGTACTCATCAAGATTCTCGTATTCTAGACCTTGATGCTTGTTTTTAGGCTTTTTGGAGTAATTCCCCTGCAAGTAATTCGTAACTTTTTCGGGCGTATCAAGCCCTTGGCTTTCCCAAGTTTTTAGGATTTTGTCGAGGTATTTGTAACTTTTCGCATTATTCCTCAGCATTTCCTTAATCGCCTCAATCACAATCAAGTCTTGTCCGTTAAAGTCACTGACCCAGTAATCGATTGATTCTAGGATCATCGGCGCTTCGACAGGGTTTACCTGATTCAACCAAAATACGCGCGCACTATCTGGATTAAGATCTAGACTAGGGATAGATGATGCTTTACTTTTATTTACTTTCCTTTTATTTACTTTCCTTTGTGGATTATTGTTGACATTAACTGCGCTTGTTTGTTGATTATTGTCTACATTAATAATGTATTTCGTCGGTTTTGGTAATTTCCGCCTTTTTGTCGCTTCAAGATAAGTGGCTTGGATATTTTCGCTAGTTAGTACCCTAACCGAGTTAAACAGTTCTTCGTTAAAGAATCCCCATGAAACCAAGCGGTTTACTATCTGGTTAATCATTTCCTTACTTGACCCGGGCAGGCGTTTCAAAAGGGTTGCTTGCGTGAGATCATCCCACAGAATGAAATATCCTCTCTTGTATATCGCACAAAGCAGTTTGATAACCGCAAGTTCTCCTTTTGTGCCAAACTCCCCGGCAATAGCCTCTATTTTCTCATCCTCGAAGATATCAACATCGAGGGGGAAATAATCAAGACCGTTCTTTTTCGGTCTTGCCATGTGTAGCCTCCTAATCTAATAAGGGGAATCATCCCCTCAATATTATTTTTCTAATGGTGGATTCATATCATCGAATAATGAATCTTGTTGTTCATTTGTGACAAATGTTTCTTTAAATTCATCAAATGCTGATGAATCATCTTCAACTTTTTCTGCTTCTTTAAGATCCTGGGGCAGTGGCTCCATGTCTGATAAATTAGTTTCTTCAATCAAATCGTTGTTTTCGTCTACTCGAAAAACTTTCTCATCCGATGTGATTGCTGATTGCATTTCAACAGATAAAATTCCCCATTTGGAAAGCATGTTGCGAAGCACTGTTTTAATCGCCATTGCGTCGTAGTTATCCGCCCAAGCACCCGTTAGACTTTGCTTGTCCTTAGACTTCGAGTGCTTAATACGATGGCTTTCGATTTCTTGCTTTGTCCAGTAAACAGTCTTTTTAAACCCATTAAGTAGTTCAAAGAATCCTACGTAACCGATTACTTCATCAGATACCTTAGCTTTGTAATCAAATGTAAATTCCTCAGTAAGAGGATTCCAATCAACCAATTGCCCTTCGTATACAGCTAGAGCATTAAACGCCTTATATTGACCGCTGCGCTGTGCTAGTTGAATGTAACCCTTGTAACCTAGAATGAATTGTGCTTCATTATGAGTAATCCAAACTTTTCCAATCTTTTCTTTTCGATTAAATGGAACAATATAGGCATATCCTAAATTTTTGTCTATCGGTAAATCCATCGTTGCTGCTTTTAAAGCTGATGCAATGATCGTCATTGGCTCGGCTTGTGATAGGTAATTATCTCCACCCACTAGGGTCATAAGCGATCCCATGAACGAATCTGATTTTTCGTGCAAGATATCATAAAACTTCTTTTTCATCGATGGTGTGTTCATCAAAGCTTTAAAGCCTAATTTCGTTGGATCAACGATCTGTGTTTCTTTTGCTGCTAATTGATTTTTTAGTTCTTCGTTTGTTGCCATATCATTTAATCTCCTTTTCCGTCAGACGTCTTGATTCGATAACGGTGTATATTTCATCATCTTTTACTACTTCAGGATATTTTTCAGCAAGTTTCTTGCTGTTCATTCTTCTAGTGGATACTAACTTCCAAGATACAATGTTCTTTGGAGCGATACCGATACTCGCATTTCTTTTACCTAGTGCGCTGATGATTTCGTTATCCACTTGGCGAATGGCTGTTTCAATCTCCTTTTTTGCTTTCTTAAGTTCTCTTTTTTGATCAACCAAATCATCAAATGAAGATGGTAATGTGATTTCTTTTTCATCAAGATTCAAATAACGATCTTTTAAAAATTCCGATGTAACTTCACTACCATCTATTGTTGGTTCTTTTCCAGCTAAAACATTTTCCTCCCAAAAACAAACTAAGCGTTCAGTAATCATATCAATTAGTTCTTGGTCACGATCAACTCGTTTCCAAATGAACTTTTGTCCACCAACCAAAACGGCAATGTAACAATATTTTTTATTTAAAACGTTCATGTAATGCTGAACCTGACACAAATAACTAAGAGGAACTTCTTCGCCTTCCCACTCTTTACCAAGGAAAGCATTGGCTGTTTTACATTCCAAAATAGCATTTTCCCCAACAACATCCCGATCGATGTTCGCTCGCAGGAACGGATGTAACGGATGCTCGAATACCTGATTTCTTCGGCGAACTTTTTTACCTGTTCTTTCTTGAAATTCTTTAGCGACAACTTCCTCTAAAACCTTCCCCCAGTACGCTGGTTCGCTCTCAGTGTGTTCTAAATCGATTTGACCAGTCTTTTCTAGCCATAATTGATATGGCGACTTCCATTTGTTTAACCCAAGGATTGTAGCAACATCTGAGCCACCTATACCCTTTCGACGATCCAATAACCATTCGTCATGAGTCATTTCAAGAGTTGATTTACTCATCATTTTCTGACTCCTCTCCCTCAGTCGGCTGTCCCCAACCAGGTGTAGTCAAATACTGATCTAAAGCACTCTCAAATGAATCCATCATTTAAATTCACCTCGCAAAGCACGTGAAATAATATCAAGCACATCGTTTGGGTTGTCTGTCACGAATGTATGCGTTTGTTTCGTTGATTCTTCTGTTTCAATGCCAAATATTCTTTTTAAGGCTCTATGCCTATGACAATTACAATCCGTTTCTAGCAACTCTCGTTTTTCTTGATCGTATTGTTCAAGAACAGCTAATGCAATAAGCGTTTTATTTCCCACTTGTGCTAATGCCATTTCGCCAGTAACATCTAATGTTGCTAAAGACAACGCAACATTTTCCTTCTTGCATTCTTCTGCTAGTTCCTCAATTAATCTTTGAATTCTTTCGTTCATTTTGTTATACTCTCCTTGAATGAATTTAATGATTTGCTGCTTAGCTCACACTAGCGGAAACTAGCGTGAGCGCTTTTTTGTTTTCCTTAGTCGTTTTTACGCAATAATGGTTACTACTTCTTTTTTAAGCAATTCATCTAATTCACTATTCAAAAACTCGTGAATATTCTCCATTGCTGATACCACTCAAAGGAACATTAATATTTTTTGACATTTTGATTTTTTCCTCCTGTCTGTGTTATACTTTTTTCGACATTTTCATTTTTTTCAGAGCTTACACTGGCGGAAAACGGTGTAAGCTCTTTTGGTTCTCCAGTTCAAATAACGCCTCATCGTAGATCATTAGCAACCACATGACGGCTGTTGGATAGCCGATTCTAACCCACATCGGTACTTGTCCTGTGATTAGTGCGCCTAATGCGAAAATCGTAAGGATGAATGCGATCCGCCGGACCCAGTAGATTTTTTTCATAGTTACACCTCCATCGATTTATCTCTATCTAATTGCATCAATCTCTCATCATACTTTTGTAAGAATAAATCTTTCAGCGCTTGATAAGTTTCTCTAACAAGCCTGTACTCTGTTACATCTAAATCTGTATTTTTTGTCGCTCCTGTAACTCCTAAAGCGAGTTTTCGTAATGCATCATGTAAATTAGTCGTTGAAACGTTATAATGTGGAGATTCATTTTTCACTAATCCATGTGCTCTTGGATGAAGCGTATAGATTCTTGAAAAAGGTAATCCTTCCCATGATTCGAGTTTCTTTGTTGTGTCGTGGTTTTGATTAATACGTAAAATATCAGCATCATCAAAAGCAATGTCTTTAAACAGCGTATTCTGAGTTACCTTTTCCATCGGACGTTTCAACAATTGGATTTCAAGTCTTAATCGTTCATTTTCTTGTTTGTATTCTTCTAAGGTTTTCGTTTCCATCTCTATTCCTCCGTGGTATACTATTTACAAATAGTTTTTCATGTAGTTCGGAACTTCCTCAGCGTTCTTCGCCAAAAGTACACGCTGAGGTTTCTCGAACAAGTCTTCTAGTGCGTTTAGCACTTTTTGAGTGGCGAATGATTCGCCTGCTTCAATTCTTTGGTATTGACGCTCGTTAATACCAATCTTCTGTGCTACCTCTTTTTGAGTTAGCTTTTTTTGTTTACGATAATTCTTTAATAACACATCAGCCCCTACTTTCTAGATTAACACGCAATTTCATGTCGTGCTTATTTACAATATACACGCTATGATATGTCGTGTCAATATATTTTTTTGGAGGAATATAATGACTAAAAGACTTTCAGAAAACCTTGCTAAACTAAGGAAAGAACAAGGTTTAAAACAAACCGATATGGCATTGTTTTTAAAAATTAATAATAGGCAATATCAACGTTATGAATCTGGGGACAGTGAACCAAAGCTTGTTACCCTCATCGCCCTAGCCGACTACTTCGGGGTCAGCTTAGATTATTTGGTCGGTAGAACCGATAAGAAATGATCGCTCAGGCGGTCTTTTTTCATTCAAACTGCGCCTCCGTCAACTCGTAGTCTACTTTTTGTTGCGCTTGTTCAAACAACTTTGCTAGATTATCCTCTGTCGCAAAAGGGATTATCTTTTCAACATTCGGAAATACCGTTTTGATAAAATCTATTTTTTCTTTTGACATTTTTATCCATTCCTTTCCGTTGTATAATTTCCTTATCAGGGTGACAGGCTGAAATATTGATAAGGAGGTGAATAATATTGGTTGCAGTTTTTATCGTTTTATATCTTTTATTTTATGGTTATCAAATACTGAATTATTTTTTGACTAAATCAAAATTTATAAGTACCATCTCCAAGTTTCAAGAAACGGATAATGAACTTAAAGAGCGTCGAAATGCTGTAGATATAAGGTATAACGGCGAATTCGAAGAAGATGCCCGTAGAATAATTTTGAAAAATCTTATGAGTGAGATGCCAAGGTTAAGAGAATTACTACCTAGTTCATATTCTTCCGGATTCAGCACTAAATATGATGCTCGCCGAATTATTACAAATTACAGTGAATTGTCTAGCGATCTAATTACCGCATATAACGAACATATCTATCGAATGAAATCTTGTTTTAATCCAATTAATCCTCTAAAAGAAATTTTTCTTATACCTAGTAAAATTTTGGCTTGGTTTGGTCTATCTTTAGATACGATTGCATCCAGAGTATTTTCGTTAATTACAATAATCTTAGGATTCATAATTAAATACTTTGGAGAAGACATTTTTAATTGGCTGAAAAATTTACTCTGACAAATGTAGATTTGCCACCAAATAAACAAGTAAATAAATTATCAAAAAATCTATATCGCCGAAGGTAAGAAAACTATCTAGAAAAAAAGTTATGATTAGCGTTAATACCGATGTTAATGCTAATCTTTTTTTACCTTTTTTAACCCCCACCTTCTCACCTCACTTCTATTTGACGATTAAGCCTGTTTTGATAAAGCAACTCTTGATACTCTCTGCATTCACGAATCAGCGCTTCTCGCTGTCTGTCGCTTATTACACTGCCTTTGCCGTAAAGCTCCTGTTGCAGGTCGCGAACTTTTTCTTTTGCTAGAGTGTTGATTAATAGTTCATGGGAATAGGTATATGTCATGCTGTGACACCCCTAAATCTTCATATTGTTTATGTGCGCTCTAATATCATCACGATCAAATCGATCTTCTTTTTTACTCCAAGGAATAACCGGAAGTCCATCTGCAATCCAATCTTTTAGCATGTCGTCCCCCATACCTAAAATAGTTTTGACTTCAGTCTTATTCGGGTATGGTGGTAGTTCCTTGGTCTTTGTCAGCATCGTCATCCTCTTTTCAAATTCAGAGACTGCTATTTGAACAAACTGAGGAATAATCTGATCTGCAACGACATCATCAGGAATACGTATCTTCATCAATCTTCCCCCTCTTTCAATGCACTTAGTGCCTCTTCAATCGGCTTAACTTGTTTATCCGGTTTTCTTTTGCCATTCATGATATCGGACATGTACGCTCGGGAAATCCCGATAGTATCCGCTAACCAATTCTGCGTCTTGTTATACTTAGCTAATTGGATTCTGACCTTTAAAATAAAATCTTGTGACATATTATTAAATCTCCTTTCTCATATAATTTGTAAGCTAATTAAATTCGCTAATTATCGTTGACATTTATTAAAACTAGTTTTAATATAGAAGCATAGCTAAATAAGCACAGAATCCCCCCGATTAAATCAACATTCTTGGCTTGGCGACGTCGAATTGTTTAATTTAAAATGGACATGTTTCTTATTGCTTGTTGGCTTATTAAATTAGCTTACGAACACAGTATATTAAATCTGGTTTTAATTGTCAATAGATTTTTCGTTTGTTTTTACATCTAGTTTTAACTGTGTTTGAAGCGATACTGGAGGATCTTTAATATGACGGCGTTTGACAGGTTAAAATTACTTTGTGAGAAACAAGGGATGTCTGTAAATGATTTAGAGGAAAAGATCGGAATTGGTAAAAACTCGTTGTATTCTTGGAAAAAGAATATCCCCAAAGGCACAAATTTATTGAAAGTAGCTGACTATTTCCAAGTATCCACCGATTATTTGCTAGGAAGAACCGATAACCCCACAGCAGGTCTATCTAAGAAACCTCAGTTCACTGTTGAAGAAGCTCTTGAATCAGTCATGAGTTGCGATGGTAAGCCTTTAACTGAGCATGACCGTAAAGTTTTGACTGGTATTATTGAAGCATATCTTGAGAATAATTCTGATACTAAATAGGTGATTTGTTTGGATTTAAATAATGAAGTAAATGAGATTATAGACGAGCTTGGCGTCACTATTATAGAAACGCCAAGGCTCGATTCTGATGCTAGGTATATAGCTATGATAAATACGATTGTGTTAGATGCTCGTCTATCTGATCATGTCAAAACGCTGAGACTACTTCATGAATTAGGCCATGCAGCTAAACATAAAAATAATTATGTACTTTACCAAAAAACTTTTGCACTTCATTCAAAAATGGAAAACGAAGCAGAAGAATTTATGATTGAGAAGATGCTTGAAGTAACAGTAAACAATCCGGACTTTGATCCTAGTTCATTTAATTATGTGAATTTTTTAGAGAGCTACGAAATCGAATTAAGATACGAACGATTTGTTAAACAATTCATGGCAAAGTATCTCGTTGGAGCCAATTCCGACAATATATTTTTTTAGCAAAAATAGAACATACATTCGAGAAAGGAAAGATTTACATGCTTTATCCAGAATTCAAAAAATACTTAGAAGAAAACGCTGACGGATATAAAATGTTTATTGAGAAAGCTTTAGAGAATGAAAAAGCTAAAAATAAAAAAAGACAACCAGCTAAACGTTGGAATGATGCAAAACTAGAAAAAAGTGTTAATGACTCATGGAAACAAGTATCGCTTAATGCATACAATCAAATTCGACCTCATGTCGGAGTACCTAAATACAATGGTAAAGAAAAGTGGATAGATTTTATGGACGAAAACAATTTTATTGAAATGTTCAATGACGGAATTGCTGAAATGGAATTTGATCAGGAGTGATAGAAATATGGCAATGATAAAACAATACAAGAAGAAAAATGGAGAAAAAGCATGGTATTTTAAAACTTATCTCGGGATCGATCCTATCACACGAAAAAAGAAATACACGACTAAGAGAGGATTCAAGACTCAAAAGGAAGCAAAAATAGCCTTATCAAGACTGGAATTAGAAATTGAAAAAAACGGGTTTTCTGTTGAGAAAAAAGAAATTCCTACTTTCAAAGAAATTTATGGTCTCTGGTACGAACAATACAAAAATACCGTCAAAGAAAGCACATTGTTTGTACAAAGAAATGCGATTGAAAAACATATTTTGCCAAAATTTGGATCGCTCCCATTAGACAAAATAACCGTTACTTACTGTCAGTCTCAGGTAAATGATTGGTTCTCTTACTATAAAAAATATTCGAATCTCATCGGGTTAACAACGAGAATAATTGATTATGGTATCAAAATAGGCCTTCTCTCAACTAACCCCATGAACCATGTCATACGCCCAAGAAAATCTGAAAGAATTGATCAAGAAAAATATGTTTCTCCTTTTTATAATAAAGAGCAATTGAAGCATTTTCTAGATATCATTAAACAGCACGAAGATGCCCAACTATTTACTATGTTCAGACTATTATCATTCACAGGTTTAAGAAAAGGAGAATTACAAGCCTTGCGATGGAAAGATTGCGATTTATCAAAAGGTACTATATCAGTCAATCAGACATTAGCCAAAAGTGAATACGGTAAAGAAATATTCCAGACCCCAAAAACGAAACATAGTCGACGAACTATTTCGGTTGACGAGGCAACACTTAAGTACCTTTTATCTTGGAAAAAAGAGCAACGAAGAAGATACCTCAAATTAGGAATTAATACTCTCAAACCTGAACAACTACTATTTACCGACATTGATAATAATCATCTTTATCTCGATTATCTGAATAATTTTATGAAATCTTTTTTGAAAGAACACAACTTAGAAAAGATTACTATTCACGGATTTAGACATACTCACTGCAGCTTATTATTTGAAGCTGGCATCAGCATCAAAGAAGTACAGGAACGAATGGGTCACACCGATATAAAAACCACGATGGATATCTATACTCACGTAACCGAAAAAGCCAAAGAACAGACCGCTGAAAAATATGCCGCGTATATGAATTTTTGAAAGTATGGTCAAAAGTATGGTCAAAACAAAAAAAGAGGCGTCTCTCGAATTGAGAAACACCTCGGAAAGCTTGATATAACAATAATTAACGTTTTGAAAACTGTGAAGCTTTACGAGCTTTCTTAAGACCTGGTTTCTTACGTTCGACCATACGTGCGTCCCGAGTAAGTAAACCAGCGCGTTTAAGAGCTAGACGGAAATCAGGATCTACTTGTAGCAATGCACGTGCGATACCGTGACGGATTGCACCTGATTGTCCAGCATATCCACCACCATTTACGTTTACAAAAACATCATATGATCCTTTAGTTTCTGTAACGCCGAATGGTTGGTTGATTACTTCACGCAGGTCAGCGTGTGGAATGTATTCTTCAACATCTTTTTTGTTAACAGTAATTTTACCAGTACCTGGTACTAAACGTACGCGAGCTACTGCATTTTTACGACGGCCTGTGCCGATATATTGAGCTTGTGCCAATGAAATTCCCTCCTATTAGATTAAGTTTGTGATGTCCAATACTTCTGGTTGTTGTGCAGCATGTGGGTGTTCAGCGCCAGCATAAACATGAAGTTTCATTCCTTGTTTACGTCCTAAAGTGTTTTTAGGAAGCATGCCTTTAACAGAAGTTTCGATCAAACGACGAGAATTTTTAGCACGTAGTTCTCCCGCAGAGACTGATTTCAATCCGCCTGGGAAGTTTGAGTGACGGTAATAAATTTTATCGCTTGCTTTGTTACCTGTTAATTTGATTTTTTCTGCATTAATGACGATTACGAAATCACCTGTATCCACATGAGGTGTGAATGTTGGTTTATTTTTACCACGTAAGATAGATGCCACAACTGCTGAAAGACGTCCCATAGGAACATCCGTTGCATCTACTACGTACCATTTACGTTCTACTTCGCCTGGTTTGGCCATATATGTTGTACGCACGATTTTTTTCCTCCAATTCAATTTCACGAATGTTTGACATACACTTGAGTTTCCGGGGCTCTCGTGGGGCAAACAATACCATATAACATAATACCGTCTTAAGCGCCACATGTCAACGTGTTTCGCAGTTTTTTTGAAATTTCCCTTCAATTCTTTTCCGAAAACTTTCAGTTGTTATTCTGACCAAACAGCCTGCACTTTTATACACATTTTGCGCATAATTTGTATACTTCCTGCAATAAGTATCTCTGGTTTTTATTATTATATCAATCTGTATCTATATCCTTGCTAAACACAAGAAGAATTCATTGTATAAATATTTACTTTTTCTCTTGATTTCTTATTTTTATTCTGTTACGATAGCTTCATCTTACTTGAACTTAAGGATGGGAGTTAATCATTATGAAAGAAAAAGTAATTTTAGCGTATTCTGGTGGACTTGATACGTCTGTTTCCATTAAATGGCTGACAGATCAAGGATATGATGTGGTGGCGTGCTGTCTGGATATTGGCGAAGGCCGTGATACACAATCAATCAAAGACAAAGCACTCGATGTGGGTGCCATCGAATCCTATGCGATTGATGCCCGAGAAGAGTTTGCCCAAGACTTTGCATTGATTGCCTTACAAGGGAATACCTTCTATGAGAACTCCTATCCGCTGGTCTCTGCCCTTTCTCGTCCATTGATTGCTAAGAAGTTGGTGGAATTAGCTATCGCTACAGGAGCGACTACCGTTGCTCACGGCTGTACCGGTAAAGGAAATGACCAAGTCCGGTTCGAGGTCGCGATTGCCGCATTAGCCCCTCACTTGAAAGTCATTGCTCCGGTTCGGGAATGGAAATGGTCCCGGGAAGAAGAGATTGCCTATGCCGCTGAAAAAGGGGTGCCGATTCCTGCCGATTTGGATAACCCTTATTCGATCGATCAAAATCTTTGGGGCCGGGCTTGCGAATGCGGGGTCTTAGAAGATCCATGGGCGACTCCCCCTAGAGGCGCTTATGCCATTACGCAAGAATTGGAAGATACTCCTGATGTACCGACGATCGTTGAGATTACTTTTGATCAAGGGATTCCTACCGCATTGGATGGCGAAACACTGAATCTGGCCGAATTGATTATGAAAATGAATCGTCTAGCCGGCGAACATGGTATTGGTCGGATCGACCACATCGAAAACCGTTTAGTGGGAATCAAATCTCGTGAAGTCTACGAATGTCCGGGAGCGATGGCTCTAATGACAGCTCATAAAGAATTAGAGGATTTGGTTTTTGTTCGCGAGTTGGCCCATTTCAAACCAATCATCGAGCAGCAACTGGCCCAAGTAATTTATGATGGCCTCTGGTTCAATCCCTTAACCGATGCCTTGATCGCTTTTCTAAAAAACACACAAGTCTATGTCAATGGGATCGTACGTTTGAAATTGTTCAAAGGCAATGTCATCTGTGAAGGACGTAAGTCAGAGAACAGTCTTTACGATGAAAACTTGGCGACTTATACGTCTGCCGATACCTTCGATCAACACGCGGCGATCGGATTCATCAAATTATGGGGACTGCCTAGCAAGGTCCACGCAGAGATTCAGGCACAACAGCAATTAACAGAAACACTGATTTAGTCAATAAGGTGACTTTTTCCTTTTGAGGGTGAAGTCAAGTTTCTTTCGAGGTGAGCAAAATGGCAAAATTATGGGGCGGTCGTTTCGACGGCAAAAATGAAGCATGGATCGATGCCTTTGGAGCGTCGATTCCTTTCGATCAATTATTGGCAAAACAGGACATCCAAGGCAGTTTGGCTCACGTCAAAATGCTGATCCACACGGGGATCATTGATGAAGCAGATGGCAACAAAATCATTCAAGGCTTGTTAGCGATCCAAGAAAAATTAGCGGATGGTGAACTGACCTTTTCGATTGAGAACGAAGATATTCATTTGAATATCGAGACCTTTTTACATGAAGAAATTGGACCCGTCGCTGGCAAATTGCATACGGCCCGGAGTCGGAATGATCAAGTTGCGACGGATATGCACTTGTACTTGAAGGATGTGGTAAAGGAAGTCATCGACTTGATTGCGGCGTTCCGTCACGTACTAGTGGAGCAAGCTGAAAGCAATATCTACACGATCATGCCCGGCTATACTCACCTGCAGCATGCACAGCCGATTTCTTTTGCCCATCACTTGTTAGCCTATTACAGCATGTTGACCCGCGATCAAGAACGGTTTACAGAAAGTCTCACTCGGATCGATATCATGCCTTTAGGCAGTGCTGCATTGGCTGGCACCACATTCCCTATCGACCGTGCCTATAGTGCGGAAGCATTAGGTTTTGGCTCGATTTACAGCAATAGTCTGGATGCCGTTAGTGACCGTGATTTTATTCTGGAATTTTTGAGTAATGCCGCGATTTTGATGATGCATCTTTCTCGTTTTTGTGAAGAGTTGATTCTTTGGTGCAGTCATGAGTTTCAATTCGTGGAATTGACGGATACTTTCTCTACAGGTAGTTCAATCATGCCGCAAAAAAAGAATCCTGACATGGCGGAATTGATCCGCGGCAAAACAGGACGTGTCTATGGCAACCTTTTTAGTTTATTGACGGTCATGAAAGGTCTGCCTTTGGCTTATAACAAAGATTTCCAAGAAGACAAAGAAGGCATGTTCGATACCACCGAAACCATTGTGAAAAGCTTGCAGATCATGACCGGAATGATCCAAACGATGCAAGTCAACCATGAGCGAATGAAACGTTCGACAGAAAAAGACTTTTCCAATGCCACTGAACTGGCGGATTATTTAGCAGGTAAAGGAATTCCTTTCCGACAAGCCCATGAAATCGTTGGTAAATTGGTGAGTGAGTGCCTCAGTAAAGGCATTTATCTACAGGATATCCCACTAGAAGAGTATCAAGCAGTCCAGCCAGTGATCGAAGCTGACATTTACGATAAACTGGACTCTTATACGGCAGTCAAGAACCGGCATTCTTACGGCGGTACCGGATTTGACCAAGTCAAACAACAGATCGAAGCCGCCAAGCAATCCTTGGCATTGGCATAAAAAAAAGGCTGCAGAAGAACTAGCTAACCAAAATAATCTCAACGATGATAAATGAATGGTGTGATCCATTACCTATTTGCGAATCGGTTCTGCTAACTGCAGAGACAATCTCATCGTTTGATTATTCTGTTTGCTGAAGGGCTTCTGTCAAAGCCTTTTTTATGTCTATCAGAAATACGAAAGCCTGTGCTTTATAAATTCTGATAGTGAAAAACTTGTTATCGTTTTCCTATACAAGTACCTGTTGGATTAAGAACAACTAACCTTTTGATTGTTACCTATCTTAATCAAAAATCATCTAATCAAAATTCGTATCCTTTAGCAATTTTCCTGCTGTATTAGCGACTCGCCAATCGCTCCCCCTGGATGCCATTGCACATACATTTCTGGGGTTAACTTTCGAGCTTCTTGCAAGAGTAGCGATAGCTTTTGTAAAACAATGATTTGTACCAAAACCGATAAGCGAGGCGGCTTGTTCAATAGATCCCCTTCTTTATGAACTGCCGCGCATAGGGAAACATCCGATAAATGACTGAGCGTAGAGTCACTTCTTTTGGAGACGCCGATAATTTTTGCACCATTATTCTTAAGTGTCTCAACTGTATAGAGTAGTTCTTTGGTTTCCCCACTGTTAGAAATAGCGATCACTACATCACCAGCTTTTACTTGACCACTTGATCCATGGACCGCTTCCGTTCCATCTAAAAAATAGCTTGGCGTACCGGTGGATGAAAGCAATGAAGCAATATATCCCGCAACATAAGAGGGTTTTCCGATCCCCGTTACATGGACGCGCCCTCCGTCAGCTTCTGTTTGGAGAATCGTCTCTTTCGCAGCTTCTAAAGATCCTTCATCGATTTTGTCCATCGCTAAAGCCAACTCATCTAGTACACACTGATCATAACTCAATCCCATTCTTTCACCTGATTTCTATTTATTGAAAACCGAATAATCTTTTGTATCCATAGGTGTCGTTTGGAAGAAAAACTTGACGCCTTTTTCTTGGATTTCTCGTATAGCTGTCATTTCTTCCTGAGTGAAATATTCATCGATTTTCTTCAAGAGAATTCGACTTGCTGGATAAGGAAGTTGCACTTCTTTTGAAGAAAACCCCTTATTCACAGCCTCTCTTAGCGCACAAATATTTTTGAAAATAATCATTACATTGCATTTTTCTTCCGTGTCCTGTGCTAAAAATTCCAATAATTGATCGACTGAGAAGATACTAACTTTACTTTTATTAGAAAAGCTAAGCTGCAAAACTTTCTCCAGGAAAGGATCATCTTTATGAGTAGGATCTACAATCGCGATATAACTAGCATTAATGAAGTTGTTCCAATTCAATGCCACTGTTGCATGCAACAACCGTTTGTCCACTCTGACTAATTTCACTTTCTTACTCATAGATCTCACCTGCCTGCTCACGCTTGTCATTATCACTTAAATAGTTAGCTAGTAAATAAAACTGGATCTTACCTTGAAAACTCCCACGAATATCGATATGAAATAGTTCCTCAAATCGTTTGATTTTATACACTAGAGTATTTTTGTGTAAAAACAAACTTTCTGCTGTCTGTGTCAGATTATAATCATTAGTGTATAAATGTCTTGCAATACTGATCAGTTCAGCAGTATCAATTTTGTTGATTCCTCCATTAAAATAATCAAACAGATTCGTTACTTCTTGGTGAGGAACTCGATTTGCTAGGTAATTAAGGACGTAGTCCCAAAAATGGTAAATCTTTTGTCCTTCCATTGCAAAATTTCTCTTCAGCCAATATGTATGTTGATAGCTTGACTGGAATAGCCGCAACTTATTTTGCACACTGCCTACATAAAAATAGCAGTCACTTAATCCCCATTCTTGCAGATCGCGAATAAAACTGTTGAGATAGTCTTTGACCGTCAGCTCCATCAAATTTTTTGGGATGACTTTAAACATAATTATCTCATTATCTGCCATCAATGAGTAAATAGTCTCATCTTCATTGATTTTGTACTTTAAGTTTGTCACTTCTTGCACATCAAAAGCTGTTCCTTTGACTATACGGATTGCTACTCTTGGCTTTGTTCCATCAATGTGCAGTTCTTGAACAAGACGCAGAACTTCGTCAATGCTAAAATTCCTCTTGGCAATCAGTGCTTTGATCAATTGTTCTTCCAAACTTAAACTTTGTCTAGCAGCTTCTTGATTCATTTCATAAATAATTCTTGTTTTAAGCGACTCTGACAGCAAATTTGCCACAATACTTAAACTATCATCCTGTCCATTTACCCATAAATAACCATAGTCTTTCTCTTCAACAGCAATTTTATAGAAGTGGTCGTCTTTACCTTGTTGACTTAGGTCGATCAAAGTACCATTTTTTCTTTTATCGCTACTGGAAATAACTTTTCCATAATTATCTATAAGGCCAATCGTATATTTGGGATTTTCTTGTACAACAAAAATAAATTCTTTAAAAATTTGCTCCAAATTCATTATATTCACCTCAAGCTAAAAAATACGGATCCAGCATAAACATAACATTTCTTATCAACAAATTTTTAAAGAATCCTCACACTTAATCAATTAAATTGTAATACTTTAGCATAGACAAAATTTTCCTGTCATCGGATGCTGTTGTTTCTTTCACTGGTCGTCGAGCGGGACCTACTTCGGCAATCGCAGCCAATTCAATTGCTCTTTTTAATATTGAAGGTACTGTTCCTAATTTTAATGCACCACGTAATTCTTCAATGTCATTTTGTAATTTCTCCGCTGATTCCCAGTTATTCCCTCTGATTGCCTGATCCAAGCTCACGATCGTTTCCGTGATTAAATTGCTTGTACCAGCAATTGCCCCAGATGCGCCTAGTTTATAGCCGGCTAAAATTTTCGAGTCAGATCCAACCAACACGTTAACCTTTGTGCCCCCAGTTACTTCTAGGTAGTCCTTTAAGTTGTTCAAGTCTCCGCTGCTATCCTTGATTCCTAAAACATTGGGTAATTTTGTCAACTCTCTCAAAACTTCTTTCGAAATATTACATCCAGTATTTTTAGGAATATTGTATAGAATGATTGGGATCTGTACACTGTTCGCTACCTTTTGATAATGCTGCAAAATTTCTTCATCAGATGGGGTTATAAAATAAGGCGTTATGACAGATAAAGCATCGGCTCCCAGTGACTCCGCTTTTTGTGATAGTTCGATCGTTTCTTTTGTAGAACATGCGCCAGTTCCAATATAAACAGGTACTCGTTTTGCCACATGATCAATGACCGCTTTTGAAAAAGCCATTTTTTCTTCTGAATTTAACACATGAAACTCCCCGTTACTTCCTAAGGGGAATATTCCAGACACACCTTTTTCAATCAGATGATCCACCAAGTTTTCCATTGCCTCATAATTGATGGTTTCAGCTGTATCTCTATGAAAAGGGGTGACAATTGGGGTAATTATTCCTTCAAACATCTTTTAGTCTCCTTCACTCAATAACTGTTCATTTGTTAAAACAACACTTTCTTTTGCAACCGTAAAACAACTCTCAACAAACGCATCCAGATCAATCGTCTCGGCAGTTGTGCCTTTCATATATAAATCAATAAACATTGGCAAGTTTACACCAGTCACCACTTTATGCTGGTATTTTTTGGTCAACGCCGTCAGTACATTGGAGGGTGTTCCTCCAAATAGATCAACTAAAGCAATCGTTGGCCCACTAATGGTTTCAAATAATTCATTGGCTTCTGCCAAAAAGTTTTCAAAAGATTTATCGGGAAGCAGTGATAGGCTATAGACATTCACCGTCTTTCCTACGATCATTTCAGCCGAACGAGTCAATTCTGCGCCAAATGATCCGTGAGTTGCCACGACTAGATTCAATTTAGTCATTTTCTCTCTCCTTCATAGTTTAGCAATTTACTCAAAACAATATCCGTTGAAATTTCGCAAGTTCTGGCTTCGGATTCAATCGTTCTGGCACCTGTATGGGGTGTTAGATAGAAGTTTTCCCTCGCAAGCAATGGGTCCTCAGATTTCGGCGGCTCTGAACTAAATACATCGAAACAAGCACTGCGAATGACTTTCCCAGCTAAAGCTTTAGATAACGCCTCCTCGTCAACAATGCCTCCTCGTGCAGTATTGATTAAACAAGCATTATCTTTCATTCTGTTTAATTCAGCAGTTGAGATTAGATTTTTAGTTTTTTCCGTTAAAGGTAAATGTAGGGAGACGTAATCCGATTCCTGCAGCAATGTTTCCAATGCTAGTTGCTCTGCATCATACTGTTTCAGCTCTTCAACCGGCACATCATAAACGTCATAAATCCGAACATGCATCCCAACACCCTGTGCTTGTCGTGCTAACTGTTTCCCAATCGCACCAAATCCAATGATACCAATTGTTTTTCCATATAATTCTCTGCCGGTAGGTTTCTGCCATTCTCCTTCTTTGACTTCACGAACCGTTTCATAAATATTTTTTGATTCACTGTAAATTAACGCCATAACATGTTCTGCGACAGCGATAGAATTAGAGCCAATGGTTCGTCCAACATAAATTCCTTTCGATTCCGCGTAAGCAACATCGATGTTGTCGGTTCCGACACCGAATTTGCAAATCACTTTTAACTGTGGGCACTGATCGATAAATGCCTGATCAATAAGATCGACACCAACAATAATCCCATCCGCATCCTTTGATAATTCAAGAAATTTTTCAGGTGAATAAGCTTGACCAGTGTTGTTATAACTCACTTGAAATCCGTGAGAACGCAGTTTGTCCAATTCCTTTTCCCCATAATTTGCAAAACCGCGAGGTGTAATGACTATCTTCATTTGCGTTTTCTCCAATCTTCCTTACAAAATACCAAAAAAGGTTAGCGCGATTGCAAAGAGCATCGTCGCAATAATGATCTGCAGGTATTTGGGTCCTTTTTTCATGATATAAAAATACATTGCCATAACTAAACAGAAAGGCAGAAAGCTCGGTAGCATACCGTCAATAATTTCTTGAACCGAGGTTGTCCCTGTTTCATTGCTAAATTCAAGAATCGTCGAAAAATTGACATACGCCGCAGACAGACACCCAATCATAAAGAGACCAACAATACTCGCAATGTCGATGACTTTTTTGATTGATCCAGAATTCAAAATATTTAATACAGAACTCTTTCCTAGAGTGTATCCTTTATTAATCAAAAACCATGACCAGCCAAAACTCCATGCGATGTAGATAACTCCTGGGATAAATGCTGCTAGAATTGATCCGTTCAAAGCCATAGGTACAAAAATCGCGAGTGGTATTGTAGCTACGATACCTTGGTCGACGCTATCACCAATCCCTGCTAAAGGTCCCATTAAACCAATTTTTAACGACTCGATGACTTCAGGTGTAATCTCTTCATTTCCATTAGCCCGCTGTTCTTCTAAAGAAATGACGATTCCATGAATAATACTTCCCCAATCACAATTCGTATTAAACATTTGTACATGTCGTTTCATCGCTGCTTGTAATTCTTCTGGGTCATCTTTATAAATTTTTTGAAGTGTCTTATTTAATGAATAGCTGAAAGCTAAAGCCTGCATTCGGTCAAAGCTAACCGGAACCTCGACAGCTAATGTCCATTTCCACCATGCTTTTAACAAATCCAATTTCGTAACCTTTTTTTCAGTAGCAACTGTCATTTCTGCACTCATGCAAATTCCCCCTCATCAGAATTTTGTTTGAATAATGAACTAATCATTGCAATACATACAGCAAAGACTGCCCCTGTCAACATTGAGAATCCTAGAACTGCATACATAAAGAACCCTAAAACGAAAAATGGTAAATATTGTTTTTTACCCATCACGACCAGAGTCAATGCAAATCCTAATGCCGGCAACATTCCTCCTGCATTGGCTAATCCATTCATTAACCATTCCGGAATAACATTTAAGAATGCCTGAATGACATTTGTGCCAAATAAGGTTGCGATAAATACCGGTGTAAAGTATAGAACACCGTTCGTTAACCAAGGAATCACGAAAGAGAATAAAGACAATTGATCATATTTATTCGCTTCAACCAACGCATCAGCACGCGTATTATAAAATGAGTTGATCGTACGACGAACATTGTTGATCAATACACCAAGTACACCGAATGGTACTGCTAAAGCAACTGCTGCGCTAGCCTCTAGACCACTAGCTAAGGCTGCTGGAATAGCGATACATGCTGCTAAAGCTTGATCGCTTGGAATATTCCCACCAGCCTCGATCCCACCCATGTACATCAACTGAATCGTTGCTCCATATAATAGTCCAGCTTGAACATCCCCATATACGAGACCAATAAAAACACCTAAAACTACCGGTTTTCTAAAGGCAAAAGAAACGAAGTAACTCGCACGACCCATTGCTAACCAATAAATTAAACCGACTAAAGCTGATTGAATAACCATGTTTTCACTCCTTACTCTTTATGCTAATTTTTTTACTGCATTTTGAAGTGTTTCTGAAGGGTAATCTGGTGTCGTTTGAAAATAGACATTGATTCCTTTAGACTCAATCGCTAATAATTGATCGGCATCTTTGCGATCAAGCGTAATGGCATTGTTGACTGCCTTTCTACCAGGGCCCCCACCTAAGCCGCCAATTTGAATTTCGGGTAATGCCAAACCGGCGTTGATCGCATTGGTCAATTCTTGAACACTTTTTAGTAAAACCAAAATACGATTTCTCTCAAATTCGCCATTTTCTTGCGCTGCGACAGCTTCTTCGACAGAAAGAATCCGAATCCGAACCCCTTTAGGTGCAGCCATTTTAAAAACATCTTGCATAAACTCATCTTTGCTTAGTGCTGTATCTACTGTCACGATTTCGTTGATATCACATTGCTTTAGCCAGCGAGTGATCACCTGTCCATGAATTAGTCTAAAATCTACTCTTGTCAGTGCAATACTCATATATTTTCCCCTTTTCTTTCCTATTACTTAGTAAGCGGTTTCTAATTGTTGCTTGTTAAATTTCCTTTACCCACTCTTTTTTCCAAAACTACTTACGGTATTTTTGGACGACAGTATGAATCGCTTCCGCATTGGTCCTAATTTCTGCCACCGTTCCTTTTGTCAATAGGCTCCCGATACCACAGACATCAACGCCACGTTGTAGCCATGTTTCTATGTTCTCAAGATTGATCCCGCCACTAGCTAAAATTGGCATATCTGGAATCGGTGTTTTAAAGACAGTTACTAGTTTAGAACCATAAAAATCCGAGATTGGAAAGGCTTTGATGAAAGCAGCTCCCGCACTCAATGAATCGACAGCCTCTGTAAAGGAAGTACAGCCCGGTGCATAAGGTATTTGGTATCGGTTACATATCTTTGCAACCTCTTTTGAATAATTCGGTGCAATAATAAACTGTGCACCATGCAGTATTGCATGTCTGGCTGTTTCGCTATCAAAAACTGTCCCTGCACCCACACATAATTGATCCCCATATTTTTCTGTCAATTTTTTTATGATGTCGCCAGCACTATTCAATGTATAACTCATTTCCATCACTGGTACACCACCGGCGATACACCCATCAGCAATTTCACACGCTCGTTCAAAGGATTCCGTGCGGACAATTGCTAATGCACCGGTTTGATAGATTCTCTGTGTAACACTCATTTTTTTCATCATTTCTCCTCACCTCACCTATAATTTAAATCGAATGGGAAAATATTCATATGTTTGAACAAACGAAAAAAATCTCCTTTTTTGGATGACAGACACAATCCACTTGATACGAAAGCGTTTTCTATCGCTTTTAAAAAGGTATTTTTTAGCAAAACAACCCTGTAGTAGTGGACTTTGGAATAAAAAATTGGAAATCGAAAGAAGCCCTGATCATTAATAAAGGACAGATTTAGCGTAAAATCGTTCATTTAACCGAACTATCTGAAGGACAGGTTCTTTAGCAAAAGAAAAAAACCGGAACAGAAGTCACACTTCTGTTCCGGTTTCCACTCTATTTATACAGTTTGATCAGAAATCTTTTTTATGCTCACTGAATCAATGACGCACACGTGATTTTGCTGGATCGATTTGAGGCGCTTCACCTAGGTGCGCTTGGATCATCCAGATACGTTTTTCAGTATCTGTTTTGAAGCCGATAAAGATATCTTGTGTTGGATCATCGCCTTCTTCACCACTGACTTCAATCCCTTTTTGGTATAAGTCAGCTAGATAACGATAACCTTCAACAAGTGTAGCTAAACGTTCTGGGATCGTACGGTCCCAGTTGCCGATTTCATCAGGGATTTGTGTATTGTCTGCCATTTCCCGTAATGTTGAGTATGGTGAGCCATCTAATGTGATCAAGCGTTCAGAGATCACATCTAATTGATCATTCAAGTCATCCATAAAATCATCCATCATTGGATGTAAAGTTAAAAAGCCAGGTCCTCGCATGTACCAGTGTGTTTGGTGAACGACCATTGCCATTTGACTTAAGTCAGCAACGAGTTGATTCAACACTTCTTTTGTTTGTTCAAATTTCATTACGATTCCTCCTTTAAATTCTCTATTTCAAGCATAGTATGAATCTAAAAAAAAGTACACCAAAACCTACTACTTGAGAAAATTTCTCAGCTTTTCACGTATTTCTTTATGAGGCAAAGGAGGAGGAGACAGTGTATCTGATGTGGGGGTATATTTTAGGTGCAGCGGTATATGCGTTTATTCAAACCATTTACTGGCAGGATGATCCAAGCGAATATTTTGATGATTTTCATAGAAAACCTCCTATTTTCTATTCCGTGGCCCAGCAGCCATTTTTTCCTTTTATCAAGCATGCTCAAGTTTTATTGGATTGCACTGCTGCTAGTTTATTGGCAAAAAGCGTTTATGCTTGGCTGATCTGGCTTGCTTTCCTACAACCATCCGTAGGGGAGTGTTGGCTGGCGTTGGTCTGGTTGAACAGTGCTTACCTCCTCACTTTGACAGATCTCTACGATTATAGTGTCAAGGGAGAGATTCTCTATCCTTCTTTGTTTTTATTGGCTTTTACCAATCTCATGAACGCACAGCCTTTTCATTGGCAGAACTTCCTGCTGCTTCTGCCATTATTCTTTTTCGTTTGGCAAGAACAGCTGGGAGATGGTGACTTATTCTTGATTGGTGGTTGGGCGCCTTGGCTGTCTACTCACCAACTCCTGTGGCTGTTGATTATCGCTAGCTGCTGCGGGCTCTTGTTTTTTTCATTGCATAAGCTGTTTGTCAGAAACCAATTACGAATGCTGCCCTTTGTTCCTTGTTTGAGTTTAGCATTAGTCATCGTGCGTTTCCTTTAACAAAAAAGCCCGCTGTTTCATTAGCGAAACAGCGGGCTTTTGTTTAGTTTTGGTTGTTCAATGCATCTTCTGCAGCCATTTGCGCTTCAATGTCGGAAATACTATAGACATTTTCACTCGCAACAGTGACTTCTTTTGGTTCCATTTCACGGTAGCGAGCCATACCAGTACCTGCAGGAATAATCTTACCGATGATAACATTTTCCTTCAATCCTAGTAATGGATCTTTCTTCCCGCGGATCGCAGCATCTGTCAACACGCGCGTTGTTTCTTGGAAGGATGCAGCAGATAAGAAGCTGTTTGTTTCCAAGGATGCTTTTGTGATACCAAGTAAGACTGGGCGGCTGGTAGCAGGAACCCCGCCGGCAACTAATGTGTTGTAGTTGCGGTCTTTAAAGTCAGCGATATCCATCAATGTTCCTGGCAAGATGTCTGAATCACCTGGATCCATGACACGAACTTTACGCAACATTTGACGAACCATTACTTCGATATGTTTGTCGCCGATTTCTACCCCTTGCATACGGTAAACGCGTTGTACTTCACGCAATAGATAGTTTTCAACAGACAAGACGTCACGTACTTGCAGCAATTGTTTTGGATCGATTGATCCTTCTGTCAATGGTGCACCACGATGGATAAAGTCTCCTTCGACCACTTTCATACGTGCGGTAAATGGTACAGTATAGGTCCGAGTATCAGTTTCCCCTTTGATCGTCACTTCTTTCGTACGAGTAGACGCATCTTCAGAGATATCGATTACTTCACCGGTAACTTCAGTGATGACCGCTTGACCTTTCGGATTACGGGCTTCAAAGATTTCTTGGACACGAGGCAGACCTTGAGTGATATCATCACCGGCTACCCCACCGGTATGGAATGTACGCATGGTCAACTGAGTACCTGGTTCACCGATTGATTGGGCAGCGATCGTACCAACTGCTTCACCAACTTCAACTTCTGAACCAGTTGCCAAGTTACGACCATAACAATGTTTACATACACCATGTTTTGTATTACATGTAAAGACGGAACGGATCGAAACAGTTTCGATTCCTGCGTCAACGATTTCTTTGGCAAGGTCTTCAGTGATCAATTGATCTGGTCCGACAATGACTGCACCAGTCTCTGGATGGATCGCTGATTTACGTGTGTAACGTCCAATCAAGCGTTCTTCCAATGATTCGATGATTTCGTTACCTTCACGAATAGCTTGAATATCTAAGCCACGGTCGGTTCCGCAATCTTCTTCACGAATGATGACATCTTGCGCCACGTCAACCAAACGACGAGTCAAGTAACCAGAATCGGCTGTCTTCAAGGCGGTATCGGTCATTCCTTTACGAGCCCCGTGAGTAGAGATAAACATTTCTAAGACAGAAAGTCCTTCACGGAAGTTTGAAATGATCGGTAATTCCATGATTTGTCCATTCGGCGCAGCCATCAATCCACGCATCCCAGCAAGCTGAGTAAAGTTGGAGATGTTACCACGGGCTCCAGAATCAGACATCATGAAGATTGGGTTTTTCGCTTCCAATGATTCCATCAGTTTCAATTGGATCTCATCTTTCGCGGCATTCCAGACACCGATTACGCGTTCATAACGTTCATCATCAGTGATCAAACCACGACGGAATTGTTTCGTGATCGTTTCAACTTGTTTGTGGGCATTTTCGATGATGTCATGTTTTTCATGCAAGTTCATGATATCTGCAATACCTACAGTGATACCGGCCATTGTAGAATGGCTATACCCTAAGTCTTTCATGCGGTCAAGCATCCGTGATGTTTCAGTGATGCGGAAACGTTTGAAGACTTCAGAAATAATATTTCCTAAGTTTTTCTTCTTGAATGGTCCGACTAGTTCTTGTTCTTTGATGAAAGCAGGAATATCTGTTCCAGCTTCGACAAAGTACTTATCTGGTGTTTGGACTGTCAAGTTGAAATCTGTTGGTTCATTCAAGTAAGGGAATTCTGTTGGCATGATCGAGTTGAAGATCACTTTCCCAACAGTCGTTACCATCAAGCGTTCTTTTTGTTCTGCAGTAAATGGTTTGTCTCCTAATGTGTTTGGATTGATCGCAATACGGGTGTGTAAATGCACGTAACCATTGCGCCAAGCAGTTACTGCTTCGTCCATGTCGCGGAAGATCATGCCTTCCCCTTCGCGGCCTTCTTCTTCCATCGTCAAGTAGTAGTTCCCTAGGACCATATCTTGAGATGGCGTTACAACTGGCTTACCGTCTTTCGGATTCAAGATGTTTTGTGCTGCTAACATCAACATCCGTGCTTCGGCTTGCGCTTCTTCATTCAATGGCACGTGGACAGCCATTTGGTCTCCATCGAAATCGGCATTGTAGGCTTCACAGACTAGTGGGTGCAAACGAATCGCACGGCCTTCAACCAATACAGGTTCAAATGCTTGAATTCCAAGTCTGTGCAACGTAGGTGCCCGGTTCAAAAGAACAGGGTGTTCTTTGATGACGTCTTCTAGGACATCCCAAACTTCATCTTCTTGGCGTTCGATTTTACGTTTCGCATTTTTGATGTTTGACGCGATTTCACGAGAAACCAATTCACGCATCACAAATGGTTTGAACAATTCGATCGCCATTTCTTTTGGCAATCCACATTGATACATTTTTAGGAATGGACCAACGACGATAACGGAACGACCAGAATAGTCAACACGTTTACCTAGCAAGTTTTGACGGAAACGACCTTGTTTCCCTTTCAACATATGAGAAAGAGATTTCAATGGACGGTTACCTGGTCCAGCAACTGGACGACCGCGACGACCATTATCGATCAAGGCATCCACTGCTTCTTGGAGCATCCGTTTTTCATTTTGAACAATAATATTCGGTGCATTTAAGTCTAATAGACGTTTCAAGCGATTGTTCCGGTTGATTACACGGCGATAAAGATCGTTCAAGTCACTTGTTGCGAAACGGCCACCTTCTAATTGGACCATTGGGCGCAAATCAGGCGGGATAACTGGAATAACATCCATGACCATCCAGCTTGGTTTGTTTCCTGAAGCACGGAAAGCTTCTAAGATATCCAAACGACGGATCGCACGTGTCCGTTTTTGTCCGGTCGCATTTTTCAATTCTTCTTTTAGTTCGGCCACTTCGCCGTCTAGATCCACACCATCCAACAATTGTTTGATGGCTTCAGCACCCATCGCTGCTGAAAATTCTTGACCGTATTGGTCACGTTTTTCACGGTATTCCCGTTCAGTCAATAATTGTTTCTTCTCAAGACTAGTGTTTCCTGGCTCGATCACGACATAAGAAGCAAAATAAATGATTTCTTCCAAGGCACGTGGGCTCATGTCTAACACTAGACCCATCCGTGAAGGAATGCCTTTGAAGTACCAAATATGTGATACAGGTGCCGCTAATTCAATGTGACCCATCCGTTCACGACGAACTTTTGAGCGAGTGACTTCAACACCGCAACGGTCACAAACGATTCCTTTATAACGAATTCGTTTGTATTTTCCGCAGGCACATTCCCAGTCTTTGGTTGGGCCGAAAATACGCTCGTCAAACAACCCTTCGCGTTCAGGTTTCAACGTACGATAGTTAATGGTTTCAGGTTTTTTTACTTCACCGTAAGACCAGCTTCTGATTTTTTCAGGAGAAGCCAAACCGATTTGCATACTTTCGAATTTATTTACATCGATCAAAAAAGGTTCCCTCCATTTCATTTCATGGACATATCCGATAGAACACGAGGTTGGGACCTCCGTCTGATTTTGACGGGTGTCCCCTCGTTTCTATTATTGCAAGCGATCTTCTGCTGTCTCGATTTGTTGGTTCAAATCATCGGCGGCATTTTTAGCTTCTGTTTGTGCTTGTTGCTCAATTTCACGAGCATTTTGTTGTTCGGCAAATTTTGTTAAGGCGTCAACGGTGATCAAGTCATCATCGTCATCATCCATATCACGCAATTCAATCTCTGCATCATCAATGTCTAAGACACGCATGTCTAAACCAAGTGATTGCAATTCTTTGACTAATACGCGGAATGATTCTGGTACGCCTGGTTTTGGAATTGGTTCCCCTTTAACGATCGCTTCGTATGTCTTCACACGACCAACAACGTCATCTGATTTGTACGTCAAGATCTCTTGCAAGGTATAAGCAGCACCGTATGCTTCCAGTGCCCAAACTTCCATTTCCCCGAAACGTTGTCCACCAAATTGTGCTTTACCACCCAATGGTTGTTGCGTAACCAATGAGTATGGTCCAATTGAGCGGGCATGTAATTTATCATCGACCATGTGGGCCAATTTGATCATATACATGACACCTACGGAGATTCGACCATCAAATGGTTCTCCAGTACGGCCATCATACAAAACGGTTTTGGCGTCGCTAGCCATGCCGGCTTCTGCAACTGTTGCCCAGACATCTTCATCGCTGGCACCATCAAAGACTGGTGTAGCCACGTGGATTCCTAATTGGCGGGCAGCCATTCCTAAGTGTAATTCCAATACTTGTCCAATGTTCATCCGTGAAGGCACCCCTAATGGGTTCAACATGATATCAACTGGTGTACCGTCTGGTAAGAAAGGCATGTCTTCTTCTGGCATAATGCGAGAAACGACCCCTTTATTTCCGTGACGGCCGGCCATTTTATCCCCTTCATGGATTTTCCGTTTTTGAACGATATACACGCGAACGAGCATATTGACACCTGGTGACAATTCATCGCCAGCTTCGCGGGTAAAGATTTTCACATCATGGACGATTCCGCCACCACCGTGAGGTACGCGCAGAGAAGTATCGCGGACTTCGCGGGCTTTTTCACCAAAGATTGCATGAAGCAAGCGTTCTTCTGCAGATAGTTCCGTTACCCCTTTAGGCGTTACTTTACCAACCAACAGATCGCCATCTTTGACTTCCGCACCAATTCGGATGATACCCATTTCGTCTAGATCTTTCAATGCGTCTTCCCCGACATTCGGGATTTCACGAGTGATTTCTTCAGGTCCTAATTTTGTATCACGAGCTTCTGATTCGTATTCTTCAATATGCACAGAAGTGTAGACATCATCTTTCACCAAACGGCGGCTCATGATGATGGCATCTTCATAGTTGTACCCTTCCCAAGTCATGAATGCGACTAGAACGTTTTGTCCTAATGCCATTTCACCATTTTCCATGGATGGGCCATCTGCAAGGATGTCGCCTTTTTCTACTTTTTCGCCAAGGGCTACAAGCGGGCGTTGGTTGTAACTTGTTCCTGAGTTAGAACGACGGAATTTCGTTACCGAATAAACATCTAATGCGCCATTGTCGCGACGAACGCGAATTTCAGCAGCATCCACATATTCGACGATTCCATCTTGTTTACACAATAATGCAGCACCTGAGTCATGGGCTGATTTGTATTCCATACCAGTACCAACCCATGGTGATTTAGGGTTGATCAATGGAACTGCTTGCCGCTGCATGTTGGCACCCATCAAGGCACGGTTGGAGTCATCGTTTTCCAAGAATGGGATACAAGCTGTTGCGACTGCGACTACTTGTTTAGGTGAAACGTCCATGTAGTCCACTTTGTCGATCGACACTTCTAAGTTTTCAGAAGTCGCACGAGCCATAACAACGTCATTCACGAATGTACCGTCTTCATTCAGCAAGCTGTTTGCTTGGGCAACGACGTAATGGTCTTCGATATCTGCAGTCAGATAGTCGATTTGATCTGTCACACGGCCAGTCTCCCGATCAACACGACGATAAGGGGTTTCGATAAAGCCATATTTATTGACTTTGGCATAAGACGCCAAGCTATTGATCAACCCGATGTTCGGTCCTTCAGGCGTTTCGATCGGACACATCCGGCCATAGTGGGAATAGTGAACGTCCCGTACTTCATATCCAGCACGGTCACGCGTCAAACCACCAGGTCCTAAGGCTGATAAACGACGTTTATGGGTCAACTCACCCAATGGGTTGGTTTGGTCCATGAACTGTGACAACTGAGAAGAACCAAAGAATTCTTTGATACTTGCTACAACAGGACGAATATTGATCAATTGTTGCGGTGTCAATGTTTCTGTGTCTTGGATTGACATCCGTTCACGAACGACACGTTCCATCCGAGCAAGTCCAATCCGGAATTGATTTTGCAATAATTCCCCAACTGAACGAATGCGGCGGTTTCCTAAGTGGTCGATATCATCAACATTGCCGATACCTTCCATTAAGTTGAAGAAGTAGCTCATAGAAGCAATGATATCCGCTGGACGTACTGTACGAACGGTCGTATCTGGATAGCCATTACCGATAACATTCACTTCTTGTTCTGGATCTTTTGGTGAAAAGACTTTGATGACTTGAACAGTCATTGGTTCTGTAACAACACCGTCTTCTGATGGGTAGTAAGTAACACTATTTAAACCATTATCGATAAAGGCACCTAATGTTTCCATCACTTGGTGAGTCAACACAGTTCCTTTTTCGACGATGATTTCGCCAGTTTCAGGATCAACCAATGTTTCTGCTAATGTCAAATTCAATAGACGTGTTTTCAAGTCTAATTTTTTGTTTACTTTGTAACGACCAACATTTGCTAAGTCATAGCGTTTTGGATCGAAGAAGCGAGCATTCAACAAGCTGCGTGAGCTGTCAGCCGTTTTGGGTTCGCCTGGACGCAGACGTTCGTAAACATCTTTCAGTCCTTCTTCTGTCCGAGAGTCGCTTGCATTTTTGTGCAAGTCTTTTTCGATTGTGTTGCGTAATGAATCACTGTCTCCAAAAATTTCAAAGATCGTGTCATCTGAACCAAACCCTAAGGCACGCACTAACACAGTCAAAGGAATCTTCCGAGTACGGTCAATACGTACATAAGAGATGTCTTTCGCATCTGTCTCCATTTCTAACCACGCACCGCGGTTAGGGATCACAGTTGAGCCGAATCCTTCTTTTCCGTTCTTATCGACTTTGCCATGGAAATAAACACCTGGTGAACGGACTAACTGAGAAACGATGACCCGCTCTGCCCCATTGATGATAAACGTACCTTGTTCCGTCATTAATGGAAAATCGCCAAAGAAGACTTCTTGTGACTTGATTTCGCCAGTTTCACGGTTTGTTAAACGCAATGTGACATGCAAAGGTGCCGAATAGTTGGCATCATGCGCACGTGCTTCTTCCACTGTATACTTAGGTTCTTTCAATTCATAGTCTACAAATTCTAGGGACAAATTGCCGTTAAATCCTTCGATTGGCAAAATATCTTCAAACATTTCTCTTAGGCCCTCATCTAAGAACCATTGGTAAGAGTCGGTTTGAATTTCAATCAAATTCGGTAATTCTAATACTTCACTGATCCGTGCGAAACTTCTACGTTCGCGGTGCTTTCCGTATTTTACTACGTGTCCAGCCAAGCTCTTCACCTCTTCATAAAGTCTTTCAAAAAGGCTATCCGATTATTTACAAAACTGTAACAAATATTAAATATAGATTACAGAAAGCATTTTTTGCGGCTTTTAGGCAAAAAAAAACCAAAAATAGAACGGATGCAATAGGCATTTTCTACTTTTGTTTCCTTATTCCCAAGCCGAAACGGACAATATTTCGTTTCTGCTTTTTTCTTTCAGATAGTTTTTGCAACTCCTTATTATACAGATGAAGCACATTGATGTCAAGCTTTCATTGAAAGTTGCAACACTTTTCCGATGCATGCAAATTCTAAGTTTTCTTTAAGAAAGGATTCTCTAAAATTAGAAAAAATGACGAGAAATTTCTTTGCATTTTCTTGTTTTCTTGCTATGCTAGCAAAAAAAGCATGAGCGTTACACGTGAAACATTTTGAAAGGAGCAACTATGACAACTAGAGAAAAGATTTTGGCATTGTTGCAACAAGAAACCTCCGTTTTATCCGGAGAAAAAATTGCCCAAAAATTGGACATATCACGGACTGCCGTCTGGAAAGCGATTAAAGAATTAGAGAAAAAAGGCTACCGCTTTGAACATTCAGCCAGCGGCTATCGCTATTTATCAGCAGATCGTTACGAACAACGCACGTTACAGGAAGCACTGCCGATGGTAGCAACGATCCAGATCGCTGACCAAGTTGAGACCACGATGAAAGAAGCAAAGCTAGCTGCTTTATCTGAACTTTCGACTCCGGCTCTATTTTTAGCAGAAACACAGGTAGGCGGGCATGGTCGATTCAATCGTCCTTTCTTTTCACCCAAAGGAAAAGGAATCTATATGAGCTTATTGCTGAAGCCAAATCATACCTTCAGCGAGTTGCCTCAATACACATTATTGGCAGCGGTAGCTGTGGCACAAGCAATCGATGAGTTGACCGGCAAAGAAACACAAATCAAGTGGGTCAACGATATTTACTTAGAAGGAAAAAAAGTCTGCGGTATTTTATCTGAAGCCACTAGTGACTTTGAAAGTGGCCGCATCGCTTCGATCGTCATCGGCATAGGCATCAACTTTGCGATCCCTCAGACAGCTTTCCCAGAAGATATCCAGCAAAGGGCAACCTCTCTCTTTCCAACTGGGGAAGCTCCTGTCAATCGTGCGCGCTTGATCGCAGCAGTATGGACACGCTTCTTTGACTTGTTGGATCAATTACCGGCTGATGATTATCTAACTATTTATCGTCAGAAATCATTTGTTCTTGGTAAAACCGTTTGCTTCACACAACAAGGCATCCGCTATGAAGGAGTCGCAGAGTCCATCACTGCTACTGGTGAATTAGTGGTTCGGACAACAGATGATGTCAAAGTCCTTTCTTCTGGTGAAATCAGTCTGGAGAAATATTCTTAGCAGCATTTTTTTCAAAAAACCAAACAAAGACCCGTCAGATCAAGAAAGACTGCTCTTACGATGCAGCCATTCTTTGTCTGACGGGTCTTTGTCTTGCTATTTAGTGAACGAGCATTTGCCAGATCAGGCATAAAATTAGGCCTAGAGCATAGCTACTGTTAAATAAAATCATGTTTTTGATTGAATAACCAAAGCTTCTTGGGTGCGGCAAACTTGCTTGATGCTCTTTCAAGTTTTGGCGAATCTTCGGTAAGGTTAGAAAGACGAGTAAGATCGGCCACTGATAAAGACCAAACAAAAATCCGATCAAAATCGCACCGTAGGATGCCAGCATCAATCCTTGGAAAAGATGAATGCCGTTGGTCCGACCAATGTAATAAACCAATGTGTACCGGTGGTTCTCAATATCTGTTTCTAAATCACGCAAGTTATTTGCCAACATAATATTGGCAATCGTAAATACAAGGGGCAAGGATGCTAATACAATGGCACATACCGCCCACAGATGACCCACTAATCCGAAGGTTCCGGTCGCAAAATCAATGTCTAAATAAAAAACTTTTTGTGTGACAGTGTTCAGATAGATGGTGATGGCAAAAATACCTAATCCCATCGTCACTCCACTAAAGACTTCCCCCAATGGCATCCGAGATAAGGGAACCGGCCCAAAGGTATAAAACACCCCGATAAAGCATACGACTAATCCCATCAGCAATAAAAGCCAGCCTGTCATCCAAGTCAGATAAAGACCGATCAACAACGTCAGCGCCAACATGCCAAAAATCATGTTCCGTACAAGGGTTTCGGGAATCTTTTCCCGACCGATCACATTTTGTTCATACTTATAAACCTTAGACTTTGCTTTTTTGAAATCCATGTAGTTATTGATCGATGTTGTCGTTAAATCAAACAAGATCATCCCTACAAAAAATATAATGGTGTTCAATGGATGGAATTCATGGAAGTATACGAGAGAAAACAAGATTCCCATAATAAACGGAAAAATACTTGCAACCTTAGTCCGAATCTCAACAACTTCTAAAAATACTGCAAGAGACACAAGATCCCTCCTCTTATTTTAAATCGGCACGATCGCCCATCGTGTAACCTGATTCTTCAGACAGCTTAAAGGTATCTTTGATTCCATCCGTAACATAGACGATCCCTTCTTTCGTGATGAAGATCGCATCTGTTCCTTTGTCGGTGTGCTGTTCGATATATTCTAAACCAGCTTTGATCCCTTTATCAAAAACCACCGTCGTCAAACCATCGCCATCGATCGACTTATCTGTGATCACAGATACACTGGCAATGTCATTGTCATACGGATACCCTGTTTCTGAATCAAAGATATGGTGATAGGTTTTGCCGTCGACTTTCAAATAGCGTTCATAGATTCCTGAAGTGACCACCGTTTTGTTGGTTTCTTTGATACTGCCAATAATGGAACCGCGGGCTTCGTTGGGATCTTGGATCCCCACATTCCAAGGTTCGTCTTCACCACGATTGCTATGTCCTAACACATAGACATTGCCGCCTAAGTCAACGATTGCCGAGGTAACCCCTTGTTCCTTCAATACTTTGACTACTTCATCCGTGATATATCCTTTAGCGATCGCTCCTAAGTCAATGATCATATCTTTGTCTTTTAAATAGACGGTCTTCTCATCATCATTGAACTCAACTTTCCGATAATCGATATGTTTTAGTGCTTCATCAATTTCCGATTGTTCCGGTTTGCGAGCATCATCAAATCCAATCCGCCACAATTGGGTGATCGCACCGATAGCCATATTGAACCCGCCATTAGATTTTTTGCTATAGTCATAGGCATCCTTCAATAGAAAATAAATATCATCAGAAACTTTGACTGGTTTGATTCCAGCTTGGGCATTGATCTCGTCAACTTCTGATCCTGCTTGGTTGATCGTAATCTTGTCTCCCAATTCTTTGATGCGGGCAAACGCTGGTTTCATCGCAGATTCTTTGCCTTCATCGTAAATTCTGATGCGTGTATACGTGCCTAATAAAAATTCTTCTTGAAAATATGGTTCGTCTCTTAATTGAACAGTTTCTTTTTCACTGCCGCAAGCGGATAATATTGTGATAAAAAAAACAATCAATGCAAAAAACGGTAATTTCTTTTTCATGGTCTTCCTCTTTTCTGTTGTATTCAATTTTATTATAATAGCTTTTTTTTTCTAAAATGAAAAGGGTTGGCGCCAGAATCTTAGTTTCTTTTGCGATTCTTTAATCTCTTCTGTTTCTTTATCAGACAGAGGGAGTCCACGTAGGAAGGTTTTCTACTAGAATTTTTTTATTATTGGTAGGTTATTTAGCGCTTTTGAACATAAAAAAAGCGGTACTCTACATCAGAATACCACTTGTTCATTTATGAATTATTCAGTGACGATGTTGTCCACTTGGATAGGTGTTTCGTCCCCTTTTTCTGCTGCGTTCAACAATTGTTGTGCATAGATCACGAAGCTGTGGAAGCTGTGTGTCGCACCAGAAACAACATCCATATCAGCAACTGAACCATCTTCAGCATTTACTGCTGTCACGAATGCTTCGTTGAAGTTTGGAATAAATTCTTCTGGGTTTGTGCCAGATTTTGCTTTCATGTTTTCGTTGTATTCCGCATCATCTTTTTTAGATTTGCCATCTTCGTTAACATAGTCATAGTTAGATTCAGACACTTTGCCGTCTTTGACAGTGATTGAGAATGCTACACGGTAGCCATTTGAATAGTTCTTTTCTTCTAAGCTATACGTACCATCTTTCAAGTCTGCACCGTTGTCGATCTCGATTGTATCTGTGTTGCCTGCTTGAGCAGCTTGGATCAATTGTTGTGCATAGTTTTGGAATGAATCGAATGAGTGTGTCGCACCAGAAACAACTTCAATTGCTGAAGGGCTTTGTGCCGCAACCAATTCTTCATTGAATTTAGGAATAAATTCTTCTGGACTGATTCCTGCTTTGGCTTTCATGTTTTCGTTGTATTCCGCATTTTTTGTTTTTGATTCGCCGTCTGCATTGATGTTGTCATATTTAGATTCAGTGATTTTGCCATCTTTAACAGTGATTTCAAAAACTACGCGGTAATCATTTGAATAATTTTTTTCTTCTAATTTATATGTGCCATCTTGCAATGGTGCTCCTGCGACTACTTTCGCTTCTGATTCAGAAGTTGCTGTTGCTGATTCGCTGCTAGCGACTTGTGAAATACTTTCTTTTGTTGACGAAGAAGCTGACGTGTTGTTGTCAGATCCACAACCTGCTAATACTAACGCTGAGAATGAAAATACCGCCATACCTACCATTAATTTCTTTGCTTTCATAATGCTCCACCTTTTACTAATTATTTTCCCACAAAAAAAGTTTGTGATTCATCTAACATTTTAAAGTAAATTAGAAATATGTCAACCGCTTCCCTATGGCTTTTGTGAATATTTTTGAACTTTTTTTGATTTTCGCAAATTTTCACGAATTTCATGAAATATCGTATTTTCCTATCAGAAAAGTTAGACAAACGATGGATTTCTATATATAATAGGAACGATTGTGTATTTATTATCATAGATTATTTTTTTTAAGGAGAGATTTGCAATGGCAAAGAAAAGCATTGTCGTTGTCGGTGCAGGGTATGCCGGTGTTTCAGCAACCAAGTACATGGCAAAAAAATTGAAAAAAGACAATGATGTAGAAATAACATTGATCGATCGTCACTCTTATCACACCATGATGACCGAACTGCACGAGGTTGCCGGGGGACGTGTCGAGCCGACCGCAATCCAATATGACTTGCAACGTTTGTTTTCACGTAAGAAAAATGTTCGCTTAGTAACCGACACGGTAACTGCTATCGATAAAGAAAAGAAAGTCGTACAAACAAAACAAGGCAGCTATTCCTTTGATTACTTGATCTTAGGTATGGGTGGCGAACCAAATGATTTCGGCACTCCAGGAGTAAAAGAACACGGATTTACTCTATGGTCATTTGAAGATTCTGTTCGCATTCGTGAACACATCGAAAAAACTGTTGCTAAAGCAGCAATCGAGCCTGATGCAGCACTTCGTAAAGCAATGTTGACTTTCGTTGTCTGCGGTTCTGGCTTTACCGGTATTGAAATGATCGGTGAACTGATCGACTGGAAAGAGCGTTTGGCTGAAGACTACAAATTGGATCCAAGCGAAATCACTTTGAAAGTGGTCGAAGCAATGCCTACGATCCTTAACATGTTGGATCGTAACGATGCTGCCAAAGCAGAACGCTACTTGAAACAAAAAAATGTCGAATTAGTTCTGAACGCACCAATCGTTGAAGTGGCTGAAGATCACATCAAATTAAAAGATGGTTCAACGATCCCAACTTATACACTGATTTGGACAGCTGGTGTGAAAGGAACGAGCGACGCTGCAGACTTTGGTCTAGAAACTGCTCGCGGTTTCCGCCTTGTTGCTAACGAATATATGGAAGCAAAAGGTTATGAAGACAAAAATATCTATATCATTGGTGACTTGGTCTTCTATGAAGAATTTCCAAATACACCAACACCACAAATCGTTCAAGCCGCTGAACAAACTGGTCATACAGCTGCATCAAATATCGTCGCAGCGATCAAAGGTGGCGAAAAACACAAATTTAAAGGAAATTACCAAGGATTCATGGTATCGATTGGCGCTAAATGGGGCGTAGCCAACTTATTCAATAAGATTCACCTTAGCGGTTTCTTAGCAATCATTATGAAACATATCGTCAACTTGAAATACTTCTTTGACATTCGTTCTGGCTACTACATGTTCCAATACTTGATGCATGAAATCTTCCATATCAAAGATGATCGGACAGTGGCGCGTGGTCATACTTCACGTTACGGAAACGTTCTTTGGAGTGTTCCACTGCGAATCTTCTACGGTCTGGTATGGTTCGTTGAAGCCTTCAAGAAAATTCTAGGTACAAATGGTGAAGTCTTTAAGCCAGGAACATGGTTTGGCGAAGGTTCTTGGTTCCAAGGAAACAGCGTATTCCCTTGGACTTGGGAATATCAAACTGTTGCTGATGCAGCAAGCGGCGCGAGTGAAGCAGCTGACGCTGCCAGTGCGGCAAGCGGTGCAGGCGATGCTGCCGGCGCAGCAGCAACTCAAGCAGCTCACTTTGGTTTAAGTTATGCCTACGGCGAACAACCAATGGTCGTGATCGAAAAATCACCAGATTGGTTTACAAAAGTGATGCAATTTATTATGCCTAACAACGATGTAGCAATGTTCTTCCAAAAATTCATGGTCTTCTTTGAAATTGCTTTAGCTTTAGCATTGATGGCTGGTTTGTTTACTTGGTTAGTGAATGCAACGACAATCGTTTTAGTCTTGACATTCTGTATGTCAGGTATGTTCTATTGGGTTAACATTTGGTTCATCCCAGTAGCCTTTGCATTAATGAACGGTTCTGGCCGTGCCGTTGGTTTGGATCGTTGGGTGATCCCATGGTTACAACGTACACTTGGTAAATGGTGGTACGGTACACCTCGTTCCTTATACGGTAAAAAATAATCGCTTTTTAAACGAGACTGAGGCAGCCTGATCCTTTGATCAATGTCTCAGTCTCTTTCCAAGTTAAGCACTTTTTTATCTACTAGAAAAACCTTCTCTTAAAAGTAGTAGAAAACCAGCGGATTATGCTAGAATGAGACACAGAACTTCAAAGGAGTCTTTCTGATGAAAGTAAAAGAATTTATCCGTCGTGCCCACCTGAAGCCTTGGGACGGGGTCATCATTCTGGTACTGATACTTAGCTCGTTTTTACCAATTTTGATTTTTGGGCAATCACAAAGTACCCCTACTGCCGCCAAACAAGCTGTTTTGCGAGTTGATGGCAAGGAGATCAAAGAGTTTGATTTGATCGAAGGACAAGATAGCTACACGTATCGATACGAAGATCCAGATGGTGATTACAATCTCATTGAAATCGCTGGTGACCGCATCCGCATCAAAGAAGCTGACTGTGGCGATCAAATTTGCGTCCGCCGCGGCTGGGCCTCAAAAAATGGCGAAACAATCGTATGTTTGCCACATAAATTAGTGATCGAAGTTCGTGCAACAGATGGGAGTGAGACAGACGATCTAATCTACTGATCGTGATACTATGAGTCGTTTACAGAAAATCATTTTCATCTCATTATTAGTTGCTCAAGGAGTCGTTATCGGTTTGATTGAAAATATGATTCCGTATCCTTTTGCCTTTGCTCCCGGAGCTAAATTAGGTTTAGCCAATCTGATCACGATCATTGCTTTGTTCACTATGCCTAAACGAGACAGTTTTTTGCTGATATGGCTACGTTTGATCTTAACTACACTCTTAGGCGGAACTGTTTCAACATTCTTATATAGTATGAGTGGTTCACTTTTGAGCTATTTTGGTATGTTGCTAGTAAAACAACTAGGACCTAAGCGCGTCAGCATTATCGGGATCAGTGCAGCTGGTGGTTTTTTACACAATGTTGGCCAATTGGTCACAGCTTCTTGGATTGCTCAATCCTGGAGTGTCATGCTTTACCTACCCGTTCTCGCATTTTTCGGTATTCTATCAGGGATCGCCATCGGCATCGCCGCCAACTATCTTTTGCAAAGAGTAGACACATTACGGCGATTTCAGCTTGATTATGAACGGCAAACCAATGTCAAGTGGCGTTCTGATTCAAAATAAAGGAGTCATTTATGAAACTTCATCCAATGTGGCAAGCATATCCTGCGTTGCAAAACGATTTATCTGAATCGCTGCAATTAATGGAACAATCCTTGAAACTAAAAAATAAAGCAGTAGAACAAGCGATATTAGCGATGATCCATTCTGGCGGCAAGATGCTCCGCCCGGCCTATCAGTTGTTGTTCTCTGAATTCGGAGAAGAGAAAGATTCTCAAAAAGCAGTAGCACTATCCGCAGCGATCGAAATGCTCCATACTGCTTCACTGATTCATGATGATATTGTTGATCAAGCCGATACTCGGCGAAGCTTGCCTACTATCCGTGCACAATTCGGTAATGATGTCGCCGTTTACGCGGGTGATTATCTCTTTGTATGCTGTTTTAAACTAATGGCGGATTACGCTGGTTCTCTCAAAAGTCTGCAAATCAATTCTCGCAGCATGGAAACAATTTTAGCTGGAGAATTAGGACAAATGAGCAAACGCTACGACCTGAATGTGACGATTGAGGACTATCTGGAAAACATTTCCGGTAAAACAGCTGAACTGTTTGCTCTAAGCTGCTTTATCGGGGCTTATGAAAGTGGGGCTTCTCTACGTTTAGCCAATCAGGCAAAAACGATTGGTCAATCCATCGGGTTAGCATTTCAAATCATGGACGATATCCTTGATTACAGCCAAAGCGAAAGTGCCTTGGGTAAGCCTGTCCTTGAAGATGTCAAGCAGGGGGTCTACTCACTGCCGTTGTTGTTGGCACTGAAAAAAGAGCGGGCAGTGCTAACACCATTACTGGAGAAAAAAGCCGAGATGACCGATCAGGAAGCGCAGCAAGTCTACCAAATCGTTCACGACAGCCATAGCGTTGAAGAAGCACATCAATTAGCTGCTCGTTATACAAAAAAAGCCCTGCAAGGAATCAAGAAATTACCTGATCCTGGAAAAAATACCAAAGACTATTTGTATCAGATCACAAACCAAATCCTAGCTCGCACAAATTGAGTGGTTTTTCTATAAATAATAGTTTGATAAGTGATTTAGAGGTAGCTGCTTTCAACTAGCTGTCTTTCAGACAAAAAAGAACGATCTCCGATTGATTAGACGACACGTCTTCTATAATCGGAGATCGTTCTTTTTCTTTACTTCACTTTCTCTTGACTGTTTATCGCATTGTAACGAACTCTTCTGCTCCAGTCGGATGGATTGCAACGGTATTGTCGAAATCTGCCTTAGTTGCTCCCATTTTGATGGCGACGGCGAATCCTTGCAGCATTTCGTCAACACCAATTCCAATACCGTGTAGACCAATGATCTTCTCTTCTTTTCCTAAACAAACAAGTTTCATTTCACATTTTTGACGATAGTCATTCAATGCAAAGTACATTGGTGTAAAGCGTGAACGATATACTTTGATTTCTTCTTCGCCATATTTTGCGATTGCAGCTTCTTCTGAAAGACCGATCGTTGCAATTGGTGGGTGCGTAAAAATGACTGTCGGCACCAGATCATAATCTAAATGTGCCTCAGTTTGACCATTGAACAATCGTTCAGACAAGCGACGACCCGCTGCAATCGCTACTGGCGTCAACTCTAATTTGCCGATCACATCTCCAACTGCAAAGATCGATTCAGCAGTCGTATTTTGGTACTTATCAACAATGACAAAGCCTTTTTCATCTAGAGAGACATCTGTATTTTCCAAACCAAGGTGTTGGGTATTGGGCACTCGTCCCCCAGCAAACAATACACAGTCCCCCGTCAGTGTTTGACCATTTTCAAAGAAAACCGTATATTGTCCATCACGTTCTTCGATCCTTTCAGCTACATAGCCGGAATAAAGGTCCATTCCTGCTTCTCGATAAATTTCTACTAAATTGTCAGTTAACATATGATCAAACGCCCGTAATGGACGTTCTTTACGATAAGCCCAAGAAACGTGACTGCCAAATTGCTGACTCATTCCGCTAAGTTCTGCCGCAATGTATCCTGCTCCTAAGACGATCATTTCTTTAGGCACTTCTTTTAAGGCAAAAAAGCCATTGGAATCAATCGCATGTTCACCACCAGGAATCGACATGACACTAGGTTTTCCTCCTGTAGCAATTAAGATCTTTGGCGCTCTGTATTCTTGTCCACCGACCGTCACAGTATGGTTATCCACAAACTGTGCATAACCGTGGATAACTTCTACTCTGTTGCTATCTAAGCCTTTTTGATATGCTGTGTGTAAAAAATCAATATATTTTTCACGGTTATCCACAAGTTGCTTGAAATCAAATTTATCCACATGTGGATAAATACCATAGCTCGTGGCATCACGCTTAATCATTTCTAACATTTCACTTGCTTGCCACATCACTTTTTTGGGTACACAGCCCACATTGACACAAGTACCCCCCAGCTCATTGCCTTCAATCAATAAAACTTTAGCTCCATGCATTCCTGCACGGTTAGCAGAAGCAATCCCGCCACTGCCACCGCCAATCACTATGTAATCATACTCTTGCATTATTGGTCTCCTCCTTAGGAACAACTTCATTTTGGTGTATATCGAAGGATTTTTCAAATCTTACAAAAAAATGCGACAGAAAGCACCGAGTCAATGATAAAGGGAGAGGAACATAACATGTACGAGATTCAAACTCGCTTTTAGCACAGTGCGCTACCCCTCGAATCTCATTATTTTTCCTTTATCAGCCTTGGATACTTCTGTCACAGTTTTTATTTTTTCTTCCGGATCATGTCGCCAACCTGAACAGGTTCAGCGACGGGCATCGTTAGAAGCATCATCGGATTTGGCGCGCGATCGATCGATTCACCGTCTTCATTATACATGACTTCCACCTTTTGATGGAAATGATGGAATCCAGGTCCATAAAACTCGATCTCGTCCCCCACCGAAAACAAATTCCGCTGCCGGATCGTGGCCATCTTTGTTGCGTCATCATAGGCCATGACTTCTCCGATAAACTTGTATTGCGGGATTTTACGCCGAGGACCAAATAATTGCTCATTTTCACTCGGTGTATGGTAATAAAATCCGGTAGCTAGTTCTCTTTGCGCTACCTTCCATAATTCATCAATCCACTCTTGTTTGCAGACATAGTTCTCTGGATCTTCCATATAACTGTCAACTGCCGCTTTGTACACATTCGCAACAGTTGAAACATAGTGGATCGATTTCATCCGTCCTTCGATCTTAAAACTATCGACGCCGTTTTCAATCAAGTCAGGAATATGTTCGATCATGGACATGTCGACTGCACTCATTGAGAATTCTTCTTCGATCGTTCCATTCTTTGTCAAACTCTTTCTTTCTTGTGCAAAAGGCATATCAAAAAGATCATATTTCCAACGACAAGATTGTGAGCAACCACCACGATTGGCATCTCGCATCGACATGTGATTGGACAATGTACAACGTCCAGAATAAGAGATACACATCGCCCCATGAATAAAAGCTTCAATCTCCACACTCGTATTTTTGCGGATTTCGGCGACTTCTTCCATGGATACTTCTCGAGCCAAGACAACTCGCTCAAGCCCTTCTTCTCGCCAAAATTCTAGCGTTTCATAATTTGTCGCGGAAGCTTGCGTTGAAAGATGGATCGGCAATCCTGGTGCTTCTGTCGCACAGATCTCGATCAAAGCAGGATCAGACACGATCACCGCCGAAATTCCCACGTCCCGCAATTGACGGAAAAATTCCCCAGCTCCTTCTTGATTGCCTTCATGGGTGACCATATTTGCTGCTACATATACTTTAGCATTATGAGCTTTAGCAAATGCAACCCCTTCAGCCATCTCTTCATAGGTAAAGTTTCCGGCACGACTGCGTAAGCCATAGGCGTTGCCGCCTATATAAACAGCATCCGCCCCGTAATGAATGGCTGTTTTTAATTTTTCTAATGTACCGGCTGGTGCCAATACTTCTGGCCGTTTCAATTTTTGTTTGACTGTCATTTCCATTGCTCCTTACTTGATATCCTCTGGATTGATCGCATAAAAACCGGTATCTAACCCCCGTTGAGCTGGATGTAGCTGACGTACTTGTTCACTCAAGCTAGCTGCTTGTTCAGCAGTCCATGTGCCTTCAGTAAGCAATTGCTTCGCCTGTGCAAAACAAGCTACGATCGAGACAAACGCTGTCCCTGGAGTAAATAAACCGTCTAACTTCCAAGTCTGGTACCCCGTTTCAAAAAGAGACTGCAATTCATTCATCAAATTGATGTCATTATTGGCGAAAATATGCGTGCCATGACTGTCTTCATAAATCGAGTAGTGGGTATCCTCCTTCTTGGGTTCTGATAAAAATAAACCTCGCTCACGAGATTTTTCATCTTCCTGTTGCGTATAATTATAATAATTTTGAAGCAATGGACGTTTCGACTGATGGATGCACGTTGCCCCATAGACAAGCACTTCCGCAGGAATCGTTAGCTGTGGTGCTAAAACTGTCATTTCTCCAAAGGGGACTTCTCTTGCTAAAACTGCTCCAATCGCCCCTTTTTGCCCCCAAAAATTGATTTGTCTAGCACTGGTGACCAGCGTCTCTCCATCGTATACAAACGGCAATGCCAATTCCGGATTCTTTTTCATACGATAAATGATTCCTGGATCGCCGATAGAAATTTTATCAACATGGTTGGCCTTCAAAAAAGCCAAGTATTCTGGAACTAGCGTCATTTTTTGCGGGTGCATGATGCCATTGACTGCCGCCATCGCTTGTTTCCCTTCTGCTTGCGCTAAGCGGATCAATTCGCTTTGTTCCTCTCGTGAGAAAGATGTCGGCAAACGCAAACCGAAAGTTTCTTCTCCGAAAAAAATAGTATCTACATAAGGTAAGAGCTGTTTTGCTTGTTCGATCGACTCCACCGTTGCGATAATCTCAACCATGATATTCCTCCTCTATAACTCACTAATAGTATCACAGGCAACACGGCTTTCCAAGACTTCCTTTTGAACTTTTTTCACTAAAAAAAGGAATACTCAGCGATGAGAACTGGTAATACAACTTTAACACTCTTTTAAATTTGTGAACTTTATGAGTTTTTATCTCCATTTCAATTGTTCGAAATCCAACAAATACTATTTGCCCACAAAAAAACTATCCAAGCAGCAAACGATGGTTCAGCCTGCATTCTGCTGACCATCAGTCGTTTGCTAGTTAGATAGTTTTATTTTTCTTTATGAGCTTATACTTGTTGAAGAATACGAGATTGGCCTTCTTTTACATTCAATGTAATTGAGCCTTTCGATGCCCCAATCGTCACCCGGTCACCTAAATGGATTTGTCCCGACAATAGTGCTTCGCTTAAGCGGTCTTCGACCTCTTTTTGCAATGCTCGACGAATTGGGCGAGCCCCATATTCTGGATCAAAACCAGCTTTACCGATGACATCAATCGCTGCAGATGTGATCTTCAGTTGAATGTCTTGATCACTGAGACGTTTGATGATCGCTTTACTCATGATTTTAACGATTTCATGAATTTCATCTTCACCTAATGAACGGAAGACAACTGTTTCATCCACCCGATTCAAGAACTCAGGACGGAATGCTTTCTTGAGCTCTTCCAGAATCCGTTTTTGCATCGCTTGATGGTCTTTGCTAAGATCCACCACATTGAAACCTACATTCTTTTCTTCACGAATCTGTTGTGCACCGATATTTGAGGTCATAATCAGGATTGTATTACGGAAATCGACTTTCCGCCCTTTGGCATCTGTCAAATGACCATCATCAAGGACTTGTAAGAGAATATTGAAGACATCTGGATGAGCTTTTTCCACTTCATCTAGTAAAATCACTGAATAAGGTTTTGAACGAATCTTTTCAGTTAATTGTCCACCCTCATCGTAACCAACATAACCAGGAGGGGAGCCAATCAAACGACTTGTACTGTATTTCTCCATAAACTCAGACATATCCACACGAACGAGTGAATCCTCACTGCCAAACATTGCTTCTGCCAAGGCTTTTGCCAGCTCTGTTTTTCCGACACCCGTAGGACCTAGGAACATGAATGAACCAATTGGACGATTCGGATCTTTTAGACCACTACGTGCTCGACGAATCGAACGTGCGACTGCTTTCACAGCTTCTTCTTGACCAACAACTCGCTGATGCAGGATTTTTTCTAGATCGAGAAGCCGTTCACTTTCTTTTTTCTCCATTTGCTGTAAAGGAACGCCCGTCCATTGCGACACGACTGCCGCAACATCTTCGCCAGTGACACTGTCTGCGTAGCCAGAAGCTTCTTTCACTTCCATGAACGCAACTTCAGTCAACTGCTGGGTCAATTTCTTCTCTTTGATGCGCAAACGAGCTGCGGCTTCAAAGTCTTGTTGGCGAATCGCTGCTTCTTTTTCTTCAATCAGATTGGCGATTTCATTTTGTAAATCGGCCAACTCAGAACTTTCGTCTGTTTTATCCAAGCGCACTTTTGCTGCCGATTCGTCCATCAAGTCAATGGCTTTGTCTGGCAACTGCCGTGAATTGATATAGCGTACCGACAATTGGACAGCGGCATGCAGGGCATCATCTGAAATCTCTACGCCGTGATGCTCTTCATAACGGGGACGTAATCCTCGTAAAATTTCTTCTGCTTCTTCTGGCGTTGGCTCATCCACTTGAACACGGGCAAACCGTCTTTCCAATGCAGAATCTTTTTCGATATACTTTTGATATTCATCTAAGGTCGTAGCACCGATTGTTTGTAATTCACCGCGGGCTAATGCAGGTTTTAATATATTCGATGCATCGATAGCACCTTCCGCACCACCAGCACCAATCAGTGTATGCAGCTCATCAATAAATAAAATGATCTGACCATCTTGGTAAATTTCGTCGATGATTTTCTTCATTCGATCTTCAAATTCACCGCGATATTTCGTGCCAGCTACTAAAGCACCCATATCTAACATCATTAAGCGTTTGTTCTGCATATCTTCTGGTACTTCACCGTGAATGATTTTTTGTGCCAATCCTTCAGCAATAGCTGTTTTACCAACCCCCGGTTCCCCTACTAAAACAGGGTTGTTTTTGGTCCGGCGGCTTAGGATTTGAATCAATCGTTTCACTTCTTTTGCTCGACCCACTACTGGATCTAAGCGTTTATCTCTTGCCAATTTTGTTAAATCTCGAGCTAGTGAGTCCAGCGTCGGCGTTCCTTGTGCTTTTCCTTGAGGACGACGACGACCCGCACCACCGGCATTTTTTGTGTCATTGATACCCATTTTTTTCTTTAATAACTGCCGCATTTTAGCCAAACTCAACCCTAAGTTCAACATGATTCTTGAGGCTAAAATATCTTCATCCCGAAGCAATCCTAACAAAAGATGCTCTGTGCCGATTTGAAGAGCGCCTAAACGCTTAGCTTCATCTCCAGCATAAGCAAATGTTTGCTTCGCTCGTGGGGAATAGGCTAGATAGGCATTCTCTGGGTATTGGCGAACAGTTCCGTAACCTGTTAAATGCTCGATTTCTTCGCGAATATCATTTTCAGTGATATTCATTTCCCGTAACGTTTTGCCGGCAATGCCATTTTGTTCAATGACTAAGGCAAGCAAGATGTGTTCTGAACCTACGGACTGATGTTTAAAGTACTTTGCTTCTTCCTGTGCGATCGTCAGCACAGCTTTCGCTCGTTGTGTAAATAGTTCATCCATCTCATTCACTTCCTGTCTTCATAACTTAAACGTTCTAAAATTGCATGGAGCAAGTCTGCTCGTGTTCGATTTTCATAAGGAGAACGTCCTAATACTGACTTCGCAATGACGGTCAACAATAAATTGCCCTCACGCTTCGACAGGATTCCTTCCTCATAAAGTTTTTGGATTATTGCATAAGCATCTTTTTCCGAGATGGTTTCATCAAATAATTGATTCATTTCTTCAAGGTAGTGGTGGTTATCCGTGATCTTTACTTTTTCGATACGGATATATCCTCCGCCTCCACGTTTGCTTTCAACCGTATACCCTCTTTGAATAGTGAAACGGGTATTGATCACATAATTTATTTGTGAAGGCACACAATTGAATAAATTCGCCATTTCAGCTCGGCGAATCTCGATTGTTTCGCTGTCTTCAAGAATTTTCTTCAAATATGCCTCAATCAAATCGGAAGTGTTATGATGATTCAATTCATTCCCTCCCTTGACTAATTCTGACCTTCATTATACCCAATTTTTGAAAACTTGAAAAGATGTACGCCTAGAGATGCGGAATTACTAAAAGAAACTTAAACAGCTAGCTCTTTTTTCGCATCACAAAAAAACTATCCGCATCTTCAAGTGGTTACTTCTACAGTCTTTGGTTGCCATCTCACTGCGACCTATAGAGTAAACTTAAAAATCATTCGGATAGTTTTTTCAGCTATTGATTAATCTTCAGAGCTCGTTGAACTCGTACTTGTTGATTCACTGCTAGCGGAGGATTCACTCGTAGAGGACTCTGGTTTTGGTCCTTTAGAAATAGTAACATTTACTGAAGAACCAACAGCCACCGAAGTCCCTTCACCTGGCGAAACATCTGTGACTTCTCCAGCCGGAACAGAATCATTGTAGCCCGATTCTTCTTTGATCGAATATTTTAACCCAGCCTCATTTAGTGCTGCTACAGCATCATTTCGACTCTGTCCAATGATTCGTGGCACATTAACCATCTCTTGACCGCTGCTGACTGTCAGCGTGATAACAGTTTGAGAGGTAATGACTGATTCTCCTGCTCCTGGCGCTTGATTAATGACAGTCCCCACTGGTTCATCGCTTGGCGCTGATTGTTCATAAATATTTTCGGTTGGAACTCCTTTTGAGGTCAATGCCGCCCGTACATCTTCGATTCGCTGACCATAATAGTCTTCCATTGCAAACGATTCAGGTCCCGTGCTGACTACAAAAGTAATGTCATCCTCTTTCGGAGAAACTTTCTCGCCGACATCTGGTGATTGGCTAATGATCAGACCTTCTCCGATAGCATCACTGGATTTGGTCTCTTCTTTGATTTGGTCTTCTGAAAAACCTAACTTGATCAACTCGGCTTTTACATCTTCAAAATTTTTCTCTTCATAGTTTTTTAGGGTGATTTTTTCAGTCCCTGAGCTGATATACAAAGTGATCTCGCTATTTTTTTTGACTTCGGTTCCTTCTTGTGGATCCGTTTTAACGACATTGCCTTCTTCAATCTCATCGTCAGCAATTTCTTCGGTTTCATCAGCAACTTTTAATCCTGCTGCTTCCAGCTTTTCTCGAGCAACGGTCTCTGTGTCTCCGCTGACTTTAGGGATCTCAACATCGCCGCGCCCTCCGCCAAAAACAAAATAGCCGCCAATGACCAGCAGCGCTGCAATAACTAGTATTGGCAGGATCAGCCACCATTTCTTCCGCTTCTTCTTTGGTTTTTCTTGTTTCTGGTCTGCGGTCTCTTCTACTTCTGGCTCCGTCACTGCCGGTTCTGCAGGCTGTTCAGCTATCATTTCATCGGTAATAGGGGTCAGCGCTCGAGTTTCATCGTTTAGCGCATGTGGCTCCCACCTTGGTTCATTCAAGCGCTCAGGTGACAGGGCTGTTGAAAGATCTTCTCGCATTTCATCAGCTGTCTTATAACGATCGGCTTGCTCTTTCGCTGTTGCCTTTAATACGACATTCTCTAATGATTGAGGAACATTTTTATCATAGATACGAATAGAAGGGATCTCATCTTGAAAATGTTTTAAGGCAATTGTGACAGCGGACTCACCATCAAAAGGAACTTTCCCCGTCAGCATTTCATATAGGATGATTCCAATCGCATAGATATCAGATTGGTTAGTAGCCATACTTCCCCGTGCTTGCTCTGGCGATAAGTAGTGCACAGAGCCTAACATCGAGTTGGTTTGGGTGATCGATGTTTCCGATAAAGCAATCGCGATCCCGAAATCCGTGATCTTAACGACGCCTTCTTCATTGATCAGAATGTTTTGTGGTTTCAAGTCCCGATGAATGATTCGATGTTGGTGAGCCAATGCCACTGCTGACAAAATTTGTTGCACGATATCGACAATCTGTAGATAAGGAACTGGGTAATGGGTTTGAATATATCGCTTCAAGTCCATGCCTTTGACATATTCCATCACCAAAAACTGCATCCCATCTTCTTCGCCTACATCATACACTGTTACGATATTGGGATGAACCAACTCTGTGGCAGCCAATGCTTCCCGCTGAAAGCGGCGAATCGCATTTTTATCATTTTGGAAGTCAAATCGCAATACTTTGACGGCAACTTCTCGATCAAGAATCAAATCATGAGCCAGAAATACATTTGCCATGCCGCCACTGCCGATATTGCCAATGATTTTATAGCGGCCATTTAACTTTTTCCCTATTTCAATCATGGGCAGTTCCTCCAACTTTGATCAGTAACACTGTGATATTATCGACTCCGCCTTGTTGATTGGCTGCATCGATCAACTGCTGAACCGCTTCTTTAAGGGACGACGCGCCTTCAATGATGGCTGCGATCTTTTCATCTGCCAACATGTTTGTCAGTCCGTCTGAGCAAAGAAGCAAGTAATCACTTTCAGCAAAATAATGAATCGCTACATCTACTTCTACTGTATTAGGCATTCCAACAGAACGAGTCAAAACATTTTTGCGTGGATGGTTCAGTGCCATTTCAGCAGTAATTTGGCCAGATTTCACCAATTCATTGACAAGAGAATGGTCTTCAGTAATTTGTATCAACTCATGATCCCGCAAAATATAGGCGCGGCTGTCGCCAACATTCGCAATCGTAAATTGATCCTCAAAGAGTGCTACAGCAATGATCGTTGTTCCCATGCCATTCAGCGCCTCATCCTCGATGCCTTTTTCATAGATCGAGACACTTTCTGCCTGGATTTTTTGGATCAGCCATTGAGCAGCCTTTTCACTATCTGTCAATTCTGTTTTTTCCCAAGCGGTTCCCAAGCCACTCACAGCCTGACGACTCGCTACATCACCTGCCCGATGTCCTCCCATCCCATCAGCTAAGATCGCCAATGTGATACTTTTTTTGTTGACATACACAGCAGCAAAGTCTTGGTTCGTATTCCGACGTTTACCAACATCTGTTTGAAAATGGATTTCCAACTTCTTTTCACCTCATTACTTTTTGCGAAGGCAGCTTATGAAAAAGCCATCTGTCATAAAATCTTGCGGATAAATCGTTAGCATCTGATCATTGATATTCGCAGCAATATCAGCATTTACCGATACATCGATTCGTTCGAATTCTGGATGATCCGCTAAGAATGCCTCCACTACTGCCTGATTTTCTTCTAGCATTATAGTGCATGTACTGTAGATCATTATACCCGAATTTTTTAGCGTTGGGGCGGCACTTTCTAAAATCGCTAACTGAATTTCGGGTAAACGCTCTAGATCAGCTGCCTGCTTGTTGTATTTGATGTCTGGTTTACGACGCATCAATCCTAGACCGGAGCAAGGAGCATCCACTAAGATTCGATCAAACTGTTGTTCCTCAAAATGTTGAGCGACTTCCCTTGCATCCATCACTTCCGCTTGAACCACCTCTGAAACTGCAAGTCTTTCAGCATTTTCAGTGATCAATTTAACTTTATGAGGATGAATATCCAACGCAGTGACTTTCCCACCTGCTTCTGCAGATAGAAAGGACGCGATATGGGTTGTTTTACCTCCAGGCGCTGCACAAGCATCCAATACTTGGTGCTCTGGTGCAATGTGCAGTGCTGGTGCTACTAACATCGAACTTTCATCTTGTATTGTCAATAATCCGTTATGATATAAAGAAGAGCCGGCTAAAAATCCTTTATCAGCCACAATCCCATACGGAGATAGTTGGCTTTCTCGAGCTTCGATCCCTTCTTCCTGTAGTTGAAGGATGGCTTCGTTGCGAGTAATTCTTTGTAGATCAAGGCGTCCACTAGCATGGCTAGGTACTAGTAAAGACAGCCCTAACTCCCGGGTTTTATCGCTGCCGATCTGCGCTACGAATCTTTCAGTTAGCCATAATGGCATACTGATTTCTATAGCTAACCGCTCCAAGGGATCTTTGATTTGATCAAGTGCCGGCACACCCTCTCTTTGAATCGTACGCAACACGCCGTTAACAAATTTTCCGATCCCTGGATTTCCTTTTGCTTTCGCGATTTCCACGGCCTCATTTAAAATAGCATGATTAGGTACTTTGTCCAAGTACAGCATTTGGTAAAGAGAAAGACGCAATAATGATCTGACCCATGGATCGACTTTTTTTGCATTCTTGATAAAGTTCGCTAAATAATAATCCAATAGCAGCTGCCGACTAATGGTTCCATAGACCATTTCTGTCAATAAACGTCCATCTTTATCATTTAAACGGCCTTGATTCATCAGTTCTCTCAATAATAAGTTCGAATAGGCACCGCCTCTTTCGATACGAACTAAGGCCTCTAATGCAACAAAGCGAACAGTATATTGGATTTTTCCTATTTTACGCTTCATGAGTACCAACCTTATCACCTAGTTGAATGTGTTGCCCAGTGCCATTTAGAAAAGCCGCAATGGATTGACGACCTTTTCCAGCTGGTTGTAGCTCTTCTAAAGCTAAAACTGTCTGTTGACCACAAGCGATCCATAGCGCCTTTTTCGTTCGTTGTATGATGGTTCCTGGCGCGGCATCTGTTGTTTCATCGACTACTGCTACTGACCAAATCTTCCAACGGCTCCCTTGGTAAGTCGTAAAAGCAATTGGCCACGGTCGCATCCCTCGGACCTGATTGTCGATCTCCTGTGCTGTCTTTGTCCAATCAATTGCTTCTTGTTCTTGCGTAATATTGGGGGAGAATGTTGCCTGCTCTTCAGCTTGAGGCATTGGTTTCAGTTCTCCTGATAGGATTTTGGGTAATGTTTTCAGCAGTAATTCTTTACCCAATAAACTTAATTTCTCAAACATAGTCCCCACATCGTCTTGATTAGTGATCGGCAGTTTAGCTTGAGAAAAAATACCCCCAGCATCCATTTTTTTAATCATTTCCATGATGGTGACACCTGTTTCCGGTTCGCCTTCCATGATGGCATAGTGCACTGGGGCACCACCCCGATACTTTGGTAATAAGGAGGCATGGACATTGATCGCTCCAAATTTTGGTACTTGCAACAGCTTTTCCGGTAAAAATTGGCCAAAGGCCGCAGTGACTAAAATGTCTGGTGCTAATTCTTTGATCGTTTCCATTTCAGGTGAACCGCTGATTTTTTCTGGTTGCAAAACCAACAATTGGTGCTTCAATGCTGCTTCTTTGACAGGCGTTGGCGTGATTACTCGTTTTCGACCTACGGGCCGATCCGGTTGGGTCACTACCGCTGCAATTTCATAGCCTTCTGCCAGCAATCCTTCTAAGATTGGTACAGAAAACGCGGGGGTTCCCATAAAGACAACTTTAGTCATTTTCGTGTTCCTCCATATATTGTTCTAGTTCAGATTCTGGGATCTTATCGATCATTTTATCAATAAATAAGACACCATTCAGATGATCAATCTCATGCTGGATAGCCCGAGCCAAGTAGCCAAAAGCTTGAACCTCCATTTCTTCTCCTTCACGGTCAAAGTAGCGAACCGTAATCTCATCTGCTCGCTTGACCGTACCATAGGTATGAGGAATACTCAAGCACCCTTCTACATCAACAGATTCTCCTGATGACTCGATGATTTCTGGATTAATCAGTTCGAAACGATCCTCTTCATCTACTTCAACGATTGCCACTTGCAGGTTTTTACCAATCTGAGGGGCCGCAATACCTACGCCGTCATGCGCCACCATTGTTTCATACATGTCTTCTAGTAGTTGTACCAGCTCATCTGTAATCATAGATACCGGTTTTGGTTTTCGACGAAGCTGATCGTCGGGATGAATAATAATCGGATAGCGCATAATATCTCCTTTAAATAAAATTCAACGGTTCTTGGTCAATGGAAACATAGAGTCCTTTTCGCTGATCGATCTGACTTTGTTCCAATAACCGGGTCAACAGTTCAGGCAAATGTGGTTCATTTTTGTATTTAATAATCAGTTGGTAGTAATAGCGATTTTTGACACGCATGATCGCGCTAGGTGCCGGTCCAAGCAAAATACTTTGACCCGATAATTCTTTTTGTACTTCTTGGTAAATGGCAAACATCTTTTGGGCAGCTGCCTGCTCTTCGAGATGACTGCAGGTAATTTTTACCGTGTAGTAATAAGGGGGATATCCGCTTTGATGCCGAACCCACATTTCTTGTTGGTAAAAAGCTTCATAGTTTTGGGTTTGTGCTAGCTGAATCGCATAGTGTTCCGGATTAAATGTCTGAATGATTACTTCGCCGGCTTTCTCCGCCCGGCCAGCTCGGCCGCTTACTTGCGTCAGCAATTGAAATGTTCGTTCACTAGAACGAAAATCTGGCAGATTCAATGCTGTGTCAGCATTTAAGACCCCTACCAATGTAATATCCGGAAAGTCTAACCCTTTGGCAATCATTTGTGTTCCTAGTAAAATGTCTGCTTTCTTTTCGCCAAATAAAGTAAGTATTTTTTCATGTGCTCCTTTTTTGCGGGTAGTATCCACATCCATCCGCAATACCCGTGCTTCTGGAAATCTAGCAATTAGTTCTTCTTCAACTTTCTGCGTACCTATTCCATAGTAACGGATCTTATCTGCATGACAACTAGGACAGCGGTGAGGGATCTTTTCTTCATGCCCGCAATAATGACAGCGCATCGTCTTGGTATCCATATGAAGCGTCAAAGAAATATCACAGTTCGGACAAGGCAGAACATACCCGCAATCACGACACATAACAAAAGAAGAATACCCGCGTCTATTCAGCAGCAAAACGATTTGTTCTTGTTTATCTAAGCGATCTTGAATTTTTTCCTGTAATTGGCGAGAAAAGGTCTGGTAGTTTTTGTTGGCAAATTCTTCCCGCATATCTACTACATTGATCTGCGGCAAACGAGCACTGAGTTTTGCTCGTTGATTCAAACGCAACAATTGATAAACGCCTTTTTGCGCCCGAGCCCGTGACTCGAGAGAGGGAGTGGCACTCCCCAAAACAACAGGACAATGATGATATCCTCCGCGCCATATCGCTAAATCACGCGCATGATATCTTGGTGCCTCCTCCTGCTTATAGCTTGCTTCATGTTCCTCATCGACAATAATGACGCCAATGTTTTTTAAAGGAGCAAAAATAGCTGAACGTGCGCCGACTACTACTTGGGCTTCTCCCCGTTCAATTTTTCGCCATTCATCATATTTTTCCCCTTGTGACAGTCCACTGTGAAGCACAGCCACAGCGTTACCTAAGCGGCTCTTGAATCGTTCCACCATTTGTGGGGTTAAAGCAATCTCTGGCACCAGCATAATGGCAGTCTTTTTTTGTTCCAACAGCTCAGCGATCGTTTGAAGATAGACTTCTGTCTTCCCACTGCCAGTGATGCCTTCTAAAAGAAAGGTTTGTGCCTCTTGTCTTTTTGCTGCTGACAGAATTTTTGAAACCGCATCGGTTTGTTCTTCGTTCAATGCTAATGCTGCAGTTTGGGGAAATGATCGATCTTTGAAGGGGTCCCGATATGTCTCAACCTCATGAAATTCAAGCCAGCCTAATGCTTGCCCTTGATTCAAGACAGCTGTCGAAATGCCTGCTTCTGCAAAAAATGAAACAGGAAGCTGATCAGATTCTTGTAAGACTGTCAATAGTTGTTGTTGCCGTTTAGCCCCTTTCCTGATTTGCTTCATTGCCTCTGGAATTGCTTCTGGAGAGATCAGGCGTTTCACCATACGGATTTTCTTGGCTTTATTTTTATTTTTTACCACATATTGCAATTCAACGACTGCTTCTTCACGCAATACTTTCAATTGTGACAATAATCCCGCTTCCTCAGCAGCTTGCCAGCTCAGGCTATTCGTCTCAGGAAAATGCGCTTTTATTGGGTGCGTATCATCCAATAAAAGAATATTCTTCTGGTATTCTGCTTTCATCACACTAGGCAACATGGTCTGCAAGCAGGTAATCTTAAAAGCAAATGTCGTTTTTTTCATGTAATCAGCTAACTGTAATAATTCTTCATTCACCACAGGAGAAAGATCCAGCAAGCGAAGAATAGGTTTCAATGGTTGACCTGGCGGTGTATCCGTCAATCCTACGATAAAGCCTTGGATATGCCGATCCCCATTACCAAATGGCACTTCGACTCGCATGCCAGTCTCTGCTACAGCGCGCAAATATTCAGGTATTTCATATGTAAAAGGTTGATCTGTCTGCATCGTTGGTACATCTACGATCACTTCTGCTGCATAGGTCATCTTCTCTCCTCCTCCAGGCTTTATTTTACTAAAATGACAGACATTTGTCTGTAAACCTTACGAAAATTTAACGGCTATCGACTCAAAAGAAAAAGCCAGAACACGCATTGTGCTCTAGCTTTTTTAATTGTCTACAGATTCTGTTCGTCACGAATCCGGGCTTCCAGTTCTTTTTGCTCTTGGTCTTTTTGCGCTTTGCGCTCTTCTTGTTCCATTTTCAAGCGAGCACGTTTGATTTCTGGATGCGGATCATTAACAACAAGCTCTGCTTCGATTTCTTCCAATGCTTGTCCTACGCTTTTCACCGAATCAAATTGTTCCAATGTTGCTTGGGCGCCTGCATCTAGTTCATGCGCGCGTTTGCTGGCTAAAATCACAAGGGAATACTTTGAGTTCACACGATCCAATAATGAATCGATTGAAGGTTTTAACATCATTCGTTTTACAGCTCCTCTAACATTTTGATATACTTGCCGATTACTCGATCAACGCGAAAATGTTCACTTGATATAATTTCTCGAATCCGTTGTACTGCTTTAGATACTTCATCATTTACGACTGCGTAGTCATATAAAGCCATCATTTCGATTTCTTCTCTGGCAACACGCATTCGTTCATCGATCACTTCAGCAGAATCTGTCCCCCTGCCAGTGATACGTGAGCGTAGCTCTGCTAAATCAGGTGGGGTAAGAAAAATAAAGACCCCATCAGGCACTTTTTCTTTGACTTGTTTAGCTCCTTGAACTTCGATTTCCAAGAAAACATCTTTCCCTTGGTCCAATGTTTTTTGAACATAAGACAACGGGGTGCCGTAGTAATTGCCAACGTATTCTGCATATTCCAACATTTCGCCTGCTTCGATCAAGGCTTCAAATTCCTCACGGGTGCGGAAATAATAATCAACGCCTTCGATCTCACCTTCACGCTTGTTGCGTGTTGTCATCGAAACAGAATATTGAAAATCGTTGTCATCACTTTCAAAAATTGCTTTTCGCACAGTGCCCTTGCCTACACCGGAAGGTCCTGATAAAACTATTAGTAATCCTCGCTCTGACATAATGACGTCCTTTCACTGACTTTTGCTTAACGTCTATTTTGCACTTTTTTTCAGCAACTTTCAAGAACTACTTTATTATAATGGGAAATTCATGAAATTACTACTCATCTCTCCTACTTTTAGAACCCCATGTTGCTTAGCGTATTGATCACACCTGCCAACTCATCTTTTGTCGTGATAGCTTTCTCCGTAGGATCTTCTACTTCCTGGCAATCAATCCGAACGATATACCGACGATTCAACGATACCGCATTTCCATTGACCAAAATTTGCAAGAACTCTTGATCAATCGCGACACAAGCATCTTGCCAAGCATCAAAGTTTGCTTTATCTGATGGGACGCTCCGCTTAATGACGTTTTTTCCGCTTAATTCATGAAAAGTAATATCATAGTATTTCATTGTTGATCACTCCTATTCGATATTTTGGACTTGTTCTCTTATTTTTTCAATAATCGTCTTCATCTGTACTACACTGTTCTTGATTTCAATTGGGCTTGACTTGGAACCTATAGTATTTACTTCTCGGTTCATTTCTTGAATCAAAAAATCCAGCTCCCGGCCGATCGGCGATTTTGCCTCTAACAAAGTAGTCATAGAATCTAAATGAATCATCATTCGATCCAACTCTTCATGAATATCTCCCCGTTCCAACAGAATGGCCATCTCGGTCAACAAACGTTCTTGATCTACTTGCTCGCCTAAATATTCCGTCAGCTTTTTCTCAAAACGTTGGCGATGATCGGCTTCATAAACGGCAATAAACGTCTGTAATTCCATGATTTTACCAAGTAATTGCTGCTGATTTTCTTTTAACACTTGATAAATCCCTTGTCCTTCAATTTCACGGCTTTGATCGATAGCTGTTAGAGCCTGAGACAAAGCATCTAACACACCTTGCTCTAACTGGGTATCTTCTTGTTGTTTTTCTCGGATATCAAGAAATGCTTCATGGACGATTAATTTTTCCAAAAGATTTTTTTTCGACAGCTCTTTTATATCCAACCTTTGAGCAGCTTCTTCTTCGACCTGCTTCAAAAAAGGCACCAATAAATCCCATTGGACTATAACTTCTTTATGAGCCGCATTCTTTTCGTTCAATGTCAGATAAAGCTCCACCCGACCACGCTGTAATACTTTTTTGACTTCTTGTCGAATTAGTGCTTCCAAATCATTCAATTGTTTGGGCATGCGCAACTGCAAATCCATAAATCGCTGATTGACACTTTTAATCTCAATCTCTATTTGATAATCAGCTGTTTCTCCATTCCCTTTTCCAAAACCTGTCATGCTTTTCATTCATTTCTTCCTTTCACATAGAAAGCAGTGCTTTTTTTAATTCGGTGAATTCTTCATTTGATAATGTTAAGCCTTTACCCATTTTTTCATGTCCTGGACTCCAGTCACGCAAGTCAAACTTAGGCGGGCGACCATTCCAGCTGACTAAATTAAGCTCTTTACGCCAACCTTTAGGATTTTCCGAAAGAACGGCGATCTCCTCTACGATCTCATAAGAAAAATTATCCATTGTGTTCCTCTCCTTTTAAAAAATAAGCCAGATAGGCTGACAGCACAGCCAATTCTGGATACCGCGCACGAATCTGCTGAAATGCCGGTGTTTCAATTTGTTGGGTTCGATAGAAAAACAAGAACCGTTTTTGTTCAGATAACAAAAAGAACTGTTCGCGATAGTAATACAACCATTCTGACACTGACCATACTTCTGTTTCTTTCGTTGGTTCTGTCATGATTTTCTCACGTATCGCTTGCAGGAAAGATTCCTTTGTATAAATGACGGTCGGTGTAAGATGTAGTAATCTGCCTATGCATTCAAAAAAGACGCGCCCACAAATTTCCAAGGGGACCTCTTGCTGATATAACTTACGCACTTTCTTCCAAAATTCCTTTTTTTTCATAAATGCGTACAATCGCGGTGCATCTTGTCGAAGCAAATGAACGAATGGCTTCCACGAATCGTTGAAGACCTCTTCATCAAAAGTATACCAATAGCCACTGAACTTGCCAAAGTATTTCATCGTTTCTAAATACCCAAGAGTCATGTTTTCTAGAGAACGTTTGGCATCAAAAATCAAAAAACTACCTAGAGTCCAAGGTGAAGCAATTTGAATCTGCGCAATTGATTCTGAGACCTGAACCTTCTTATTGATTCCAGGCCCTTGGACATCGACGGCAATGACTTCTGTAGCGCCTCGCTCAATGGCTACATCAATTGGCAGATTGTTGCGGTACCCTCCATCAATATAATAGATCCCATCAATCAATTGTGCCTGCATTGCTGGATAAAAAGACGCTGATGCTAGCAACCATTGCAAACTATAATCAATTTTGCTGGAATCAAACTGATAAACAACCTCTTTGAAATCCGGCAGACGAGTCGTACAAAGTAAGAGCTGGCTTTTGCTGGCATTAAATTTTTCTGCATCAAAAGTCGCTGCTAACAGCTGTGCTAATGGTTTTGTACTCGCACCATTGTCTTTAAGTGCTGTCTTTACGAGTGAGCGTAATTGCTCCATCATATCTAATAAGGTTTCTTTTTTAGCAGCAGCTTTTGGGTATTGGAGGACCTGTTCACTAGAAATATTCGTCCATAATTGCTCAGCAGCTTCAATATCGTCCATTAAAACCAATGCACCATTCAATGCACCAACTGACGTCCCCGCTACCCACTCAAATATGATTCCATGTTTTTTCAGCGCTTGCCATACGCCAATTTGATAGGCGCCATGGGCGCCTCCTCCACCTAGGACGAAAGCTGTATGGTAGTCCAGTTGCTTGTGGTACCCCTGTGTCACCCTACCATATCCACGTCCCACAAACCACTGATCCATGATGGGGTTTCTTGTCATTTCCCAAAGTATCTGGTCTACGAAACGGCTTCTAGCAAAACTCTCAGTCATCGAAACAAGTGTCTCCCAAGTAAATGCATCACTTGGCACCTGCAACAAATTCTGAATGGTCAGAAGCGGCCCTTCATGGACACAAGACAGATAGACTGTGCCGTGTTGATTCGTCAATCGCCACCCCTGTTCGTTGACCACTGATTGAAAAGCGGCTCGCGCCTCCGAATGACTAGAAAAAAAAGGGAAAACTAGTCGGCTTTGTTGAAACACATCTTGGGATACATATAAATCAGAAAAATAAATTTTTGTTGTCTTCATCCGACTCCTCCTCAAATGCAAAAAAGAAACCACGGATGATCAATGAAAATTTCTGACATCATTCGTGGTATTCTTATCATTTAAAAAGTCCGCTGTTCCATATTGAATGCGGCCCGCATCTCGTCTGTCGCATCAGCAACTGGTGTAACCGATTCAAGATCACCCTGAACCACACGTCTGGTTACTCCACCCATTTCACCACATGTAATTAATGTGATCATTTTTCTCCCTGCTACTTCATCCAATAAATAAACATCTGTTGGTTGAACCCGCACGGTTGAAGTTGCTGTATATGTATAAATATTTTCTAAATCCGTAATATAAATTGTTGCGCCAATAGCCACATCATCTAAAGGTGTGAACAAAAGGTCTGGCGACTGCGCACGATGGCTAGCTAGTGCATAATTTCCTTCGCCCATTTTTTGTGTTGGGCTAAGAGTTCCTGCTCCATATAGCAAAGCTTCATTCGATAACCCCTTAAAAATCGGCAAATTAATCGCTACGCTAGGTATCGCAACACCACCGATCACTGGTAATGTGCTGTTACTTAGTTGCGCTTTAAGAACTGCTTCTGAGCTGGCCGGTTCAACGGCATCAAAATCAAAAGTAGTGTCTGCCTCCATATTCTTTTTGACATCGGCTCTAGAGATCTCGGAAACTGCGTAAGCATCTCCGTTGTGTTTGATCAGAAAATTTTTGATTTGATTATTAAAAATCAAAGCAAGACCAATCAATAACAAAAGGACCAAAAATAGATTCGAGAGCCAATGGAACAAAGTTCGTTTCTTTTTCATCGTTTTTCGTCTCCAATTTTTATTACTCCTATCATAACAAAATCATTGCAGAAGCGCCAATTTTGGATTTTTTTTAATAAAAAAGCAAAGTTTTTTGCTTCATAAAAAAACGTAATCTTAAAAATTGTTTTTTCCGTTATTTTGTAATATAACTTTAAACGAAAAGATACAAGCAATTTGATACACTTTATTGTAGAATGAACTTATTATCAGGGAGGGATTAATTGGCATGTCGAACACGATTTATGTACATATTGATACAACCAGCAATGCCGTTTCGACTCGCGGAGTGGATGCTCAAGATTTCAACAAGAGCATCGTTCACCAGCCAAAAAATCTATTGTTGCTTGATCCCTCTAGTGAATTTGGTGAATTTGAGTCGCATACAGGGCTAAAGATTATCCGAGGCATTGAAGATGTCCACCTTTTCTTTCAACAACTCAACCGCGGACGGATCACAGAAGAAATCAAATGGATCGACTTTAATGATTTAGAAATGGTAAAGGAGCTAACACCGCTAGAAATTTCAGAATTGTTATATTTTGGGCATATGAAAACGCATCTTCATTCTCCGTTTTTCTACAAACTGCAAAACAACTTTGTTTATTTCGACCTCAAAGATCAGCGTTCCCGTGTTTACTACCGCTACCTGGAAGAATATTACCGAATTTTGGCTGACAAAATCACGCACATCGTTCTAGAAAAAATAAATGATCGACTTTCTTTCTTCAAAAAGCCTACTCCGGTCTCTAAACTTGATTTAAATCTTCTCAAAGACTTGCGGGGGGTCATGCAGGAAGGAATCATCTTATGTTTCCATCAAGAACAATTGGTCGATAAAACCTACACAATCCCGATTTACTTAGTCGAGGAATCTGGGCTCAAAAATAGTCACCTCTCTCTGAAAGAAGACTATCAAGTGGCAACGCTTCGCTACTTTGCAAATAAAAAAGAATGGCAGTTGGAATTGGATCAAGATGATCTAGCTTTTGGTTTTATCGATAAAAAATGACTTGCTCTCCTATTTTGATTTTGGAGAACAAGTCTTTTTTTTACGCAGTCCGATTTAAATAATCGTCCTTAGGTACAAATACCTCTGGGAATGTTCGATAAGCAATTAGTAAGATAATTGCCGTGACGATTGCCGTAGCAAGTCCGCTGGCGGTATTCATTACCAGAGAGAAAAGCCAAGGTTTCATCCCCCAGAGAGCATATGCGCCCCAGTAAACCCAACCGGCAAGGAAATGCCAAAAATAACGAGCAAATGCGCCTGTGAATGTTGCTTGTACAAGTAGTCGTTGCACGCTACCCTTCGAACCATTTCTAATCGCCAAATGAATTTTATTTGCATAAAGTCCGGCAAAACCAACAAATGTAAAAGCAAATGGGTACTCAATCAATACTTGAAGAACACTCAAAAACCAGACTTTACCTAATGGGAAATGCAGCAATCCCCAAACCAATCCGGCCATTAATCCTGGCTTCCAGCCTCTACGGATAGCAAATATTGTTAATGGAATCTGTCCTAAAGAAATTGAAAAACTACTTCCAAAGTCTAAAGGAATCAGCGATAGTACCATCGCCAGTGCCGCCATAATCGTTCCCTCTATCCAAATTTTTGTACCATTTCCCACAAAAAAACTCCTCCTTTAGAATCATCACAATTCACAAAGGAGAAGTGTTAGACACTTCAACTCGTCACAATTCCTACGTTCGCATGATCGAAACAGGTACGAAGGGTTTAGAGTACTCTCATTCTCAGCCTTTTCAGACTCCCCTTTGTGATTAGATTCTATTTTATTTTGCTTGCACTGCTGCAAGTCATCTTCAAGAATACCACAAAATAAAAAAAAGAAAAGAAAACTCGCTCTGATAAAAAAAGAAACATCTCAACCGCGTCTAGACGAGATGCTTCTTTTGGGTTATCATTTTTAAATCGATAATTTTGATTCAAACAGTGGACTAACAGGTTTATTCTCATGGATTCGTTTGATTGCTTCTCCCATCAATGCACTAACACTGATTTCGTCAATTTTTTCAGATTTACGATCTTCTGGCAAGAAAATTGAATCAGTAACTACTAAGTGCTCGATAGCTGAATCTTCGATCCGTTGCAAAGCAGGTCCTGATAAAACAGGATGAGTACATGAAGCATAAACACTTTTTGCACCAGCTTGTTTTAATGCGTTCGCTGCTAGAGTAATTGTTCCGGCCGTATCGATCATGTCGTCGATCAAGACACACGTTTTGCCTTCTACGTGACCAATGATATTCATTACTTCAGCAACATTTGCTTTTGGACGTCGTTTATCAATGATCGCAATTGGTGATTTCAAGAATTCTGCTAATTTACGCGCACGAGTCACTCCGCCGTGGTCTGGTGAAACGACTACAACGTCATCTCCTTGAATATCTCTTTCCAAGAAATAATTAGCAATCAATGGTGCACCCATCAAGTGATCTACAGGAATATCAAAAAAACCTTGGATTTGTGAAGCATGTAGATCTAAGGTAACCATACGATTTGCGCCAGCTTTTTCGATCATGTTCGCCACCAATTTAGCAGTGATTGGTTCGCGGGAACGAGCTTTACGGTCTTGTCTCGCATAACCATAGTAAGGCATCACTACATTGATTGTTTTCGCACTTGCACGTTTCAAGGCATCAATCATGATCAGTAGCTCCATTAGGTTATCGTTTACTGGACTGCTTGTGGATTGAATAACATAGACATGTGAACCACGGATACTTTCTTCAATGTTGACTTGAATCTCGCCATCGCTAAATTGGTTCACTGAACACTTACCTAATTCCACACCTACTGCAGCTGCGATTTTTTCAGCTAACGGACGATTAGAATTCAGCGAAAAAATCTTCAATCTTGGATCAAAATAATGATTTGACATGAGAACCTCCACTTTCTTTGCGTTCATCTGGCAAAAAGACTACTAGTTCACCAGAATCTTCTTCCTAGTAAATAGTAGTCATTTTTGCTAAATAAATCAAGTCATTTCGCAGTTTCTTCATTCAAATAAGGCAATTTTTTTGCATAGCCTTCTTTGTTTTCCTGCCTTGCTCGGGCAATCGCCATGCTATGTTTAGGAATATCTTTTGTGATTGTAGAGCCAGCAGCGATCATGGTTTCTTCCTCAATCTGCAATGGCGCCACTAAATTCGAACCAGAGCCGATAAAACAATTGTCTCCGACAACTGTCTTGAATTTATTTTTGCCATCATAATTTACAAAGACGACGCCGCAACCAACATTGATATTTTTCCCTAGCGTTGCATCTCCGACATAAGAGAGATGCCCTACTTTTGTTCCCTCACCGATCGTTGCATTTTTTATTTCTACGAAATTACCAATATGGGCTCTTTCTTTAATGTCTGCTTTTGGACGCAGATGTGCATTTGGTCCGACATCTGCCCCGTTGTAGATTCGACTTTCTTCCACCACAGATGCCTTGATCGTTACATCATCACCGATTTGACTGTCTATGATTTGAGAAGATGCAGTGATGACACAGTCTTCACCAATTTTCGTTGCACCTTTGATGACGACACCAGCTTCAATCAGTGTGTCTGCTCCAATTTCCACGCCATCATCAATATAAGTAGTATCAGGGTCAATCAATGTCACACCATTGCGCATATGCTGCTGATTGATACGCTTGCGCATCAAACGATTCGCTTCTGCCAGCGCTAATCGATCATTGACTCCTAACGACTCATTGAAATCATCCGTTTGATAAGCAGCTACAATCTTCCCTTCTGCTTTCAAGATCTCAATAATATCTGTTAGATAATATTCCCCTTGTGCATTATCGGTATCTAATTTTGCCAATGCATCAAATAATAATTCATTGTCAAAACAATACGTTCCCGTATTGATTTCTTGGATCATCGCCTCTTCCACAGAGGCATCTTTTTGTTCCACGATTTTTTCTACGACACCCATTTGATTGCGTACAATCCGACCATATCCGGTCGGATCTTCAGCTTGCGCAGTTAAAATCGTTGCTGAGGCTTTTTGTTCCTGATGGAACTCAAAAAGATTATTCAATGTCTCAGTCGTTAACAAAGGGGTGTCTCCACTGATTACTAACGTTGTTCCCCGTTTTTCTCTTAAGAAAGGCTCTGCTTGAACAACTGCATGGCCAGTTCCTAACTGTTCTGCTTGTAAAGCATACTCACTGCGGTCCCCTAATTGTTGCTTGACCATTTCTGCTCCATGTCCGACGATTGTTACGATTGCATCAGGTTCTGTCTCCACTACGCGATTCATGATATGTTCTACCATAGGTTTTCCGCAAACGGGATGCAAAACCTTGTATAACTTGGATTTCATTCTAGTACCTTTGCCTGCGGCAAGTATAATTGCAAAACGTGATTCCACGTGTTCCACTCCTATCGATTCCGACTGATTGATTTCTGTATATGTCCAGTTTAGCCCAACTAAGGATGGTTTTCAATATATAAGGAAAAACACAACTAGACCAATTAAAAAAGACTGATTCAAAATCAGTCTTTTGTTTCAAAATAATTCCCCGGTACGACCGAGATCGTTTTCGTCTGAGTATCAACGTCTTCAACAAACAGCAGCGAACTATAATCAGAAATAGCACGTTTTCCTTTAAATTTAGCTTCCGCAAAAACCGTGATGCCAACAAGTTCAGCTTCAAATTCTTCGATCAAGCTCTTCATACCGTTCACAGTGCCGCCGCCTTTCATAAAGTCATCTACGACTAAGACTTTGGAACCGCGTTTTAAGCTACGCTTTGATAATTCCATTTTCTCGATTCGTTCAGATGACCCAGAAACATAATTCACGCTGACTGTTGACCCTTCCGTAATTTTAGAATCTCGCCGAACGATCACAAAGGGAACATTTAAATAATAAGATACCGCTTGTGCGATTGGCACTCCTTTAGTAGCAACAGTCATGACTGCATCAATTTGTTTATCCAGATACTTCGAAGCAATGATACGGCCTACTTGCCGCAGTAGCTCAGGTTCTCCAAGCAAATCCGAGAGATAAACGTAACCACCAGGCAGCAGTCGATCTTGCTCAGAAAGGCGTTCCGCTAACCCTTCAACATAGGCATAGGCTTCTTCTTTTGAAATCTCAGGCACAAAAAAAACACCGCCAGCTGCACCTGGAATTGTATCGAGAGTTCCCGTACCACGTTCTTTGAAGGTCTTTTTGATAATCGCTAGATCTTCACTGATCGATGATTTAGCAGAAGCATAGCGTTTTGAAAAAAATGACAATGAAATCAATTCATGCGGATGATTCAATAAATAATGTGTCATATCTATCAATCGTTCACTTCGACGAATTTTCACACATGCCCACTCCTTTAATTTATTCGTCTTATTATAAGGCTTTTTGCGTATAAATGCGAGCATTATCTTGAAAATCTAAAGAATTGTTCGCTTTTCATTCAATCAAAGAAAAAAAGAAACGAAAAATTTTCGTTTCTTATCGTTTTAACCGTTGTTTTCGTTGGAAAAGAATGACAATACGCTTGACCACATTGATGACTAAAAACAAACCGATAAATACTAATGTGATCGTAGCGCCTGGAGGTGTATCGAGATAAAAAGAGCTAGTCAATCCCGACAGCATACCGAATAGACCAATCAAGACACTGATCAAAATCACCGCATTAAAACTCTTGCCTAAACGCATACTGATTGCAGCTGGCAATACCATAATCGCAGAAATCAGTAACGCACCAGCGATGGGAATCATCATAGCGATAGCAATCCCTGTCAAAACATTAAAAAGCATCGACATTATCCGCACTGGCAAACGGTCTACATGAGCCGTATCCTCGTCAAAAGTCAGGACATACATCGGACGTTTGAATAGAAAGAAGAGAACGAATACAGCTAAAAATAAAAAGCCTAGAAACCAAACTTGATCCTGAGTAATTGTCACGATGGAACCAAAGAGATAGGATTGGATACTGGTCGCTGAGTTTCCTCCACTCAGATTCATAAGGACCAATGCTAATGCCAAACCGCCTGACATCAAAATCGCAATTGAGATCTCTGAATAACTCCGATAAAGTGTTCGTAAATATTCCAAAATGACCGCGGCGATGATTACGATTAATAAGGTCGTGAGATCTGGATTCAAATTAAGAAAAAAGCCTAATGCTACACCAGCTAATGAAACATGTGAGAGTGTATCGGCCATCAAAGACTGTCTTCGGATCACAAGAAACACACCTAGCATCGGTGCGATTCCGGCAATAAAAATTGCAGCCAAAAAAGCACGCCTCATGAATTCATATGAAAGCAACGCCATGGTGAATCCTCCTTTCGAACCAACCGAATTTGTCGATCCGCATACTCCTTAATATCTTCGTGATCGTGGGTGATCATCAAAATCGATTTCCCATGATCGTGTGCATTGTGACGCAGTAATTCATAAAATAAATTTCGTGATTGCTCATCCATCCCTGTCGTTGGTTCATCCAAAATAAATAAATCTGGATCAGTCGCAAAGATACGTGCTAAACTGATTCGCTGTTTTTGCCCTCCGGACAGTTCGCCAATCCGTTTTTTGCGCATTTCCCACATACCTACTGCATCCAATGCTCGCCGAACATGTTCATGATCCCGCTTTGTCAGCTTCTTAAACCATCGGTCTTTCGGATAACGGCCAGATTGGACCAATTCTAAGACTGTACTTGGAAAGCCTACATTGAACGAGGCAATCTGTTGTGGAATATAGCCTACACTTAGCTTTTGTCCTTCTCTGTTTTTGGTAGCCAGTATTACTTCTCCTTTTGATGGTTTCAACAACCCTAATGTTGCTTTAATCAAGGTAGATTTTGCAGCCCCATTTTCTCCTGTTAGAATGACGAATTCCCCATCTTCAACAAAATAAGAGATATCCTCTAATACAGGCTCATCATCATAATAAAACGTTAGTCCTTTTACATCGATATAACGCACAGATGTGCCTCCTTACTTGATACTTTTTTGTAAAGCTTGCAGATTTTCCTTCATTACTGTGAGATATGATTCTCCATCACTAATCTGTTTTTCCGTCAAACTTTCTAACGGATTCAATACAGCCAATTCAACCCCAGTCTCATTCGCTAAAGTTTCCGCGACTTTAGAAGAAGCATTTTCTTCAAAATAGATAACTTTGACTTGATGATCCTCAACATATTCTTTTAGCTCTGCTAACCGACTAGGAGTTGGTTCTTGATCTGGAGATAATCCAGCAATCGATTCTTGGACTAGATCATATTGTTTTGCCAAATATCCAAAAGCGGCATGTTGTGTGACAAATGTTCGATTGACCGCATCTTTCAAAGCAGCAGTGTACTCTTGATCCAATGCGTTCAATTGCTCAATATAAGCAGCGGCATTCTTTTTAAATGTAGCTGCTTTCGTTGGAAATTTCTCGCTTAACTGATCTCGAATCGTTTCAACTTCTTTGATTGCCATTACTGGATCTGTCCACACATGCGGATCTAATTCATGGGTATGGGCGTCTGTCCCATGTTCTGCTTCTCCATGGTCTTCATTTTCAGCTAAATCAATCTCTTTGGCCGCTTCGATCACAACTGTTTTGTCAGTATCGATCGAATCTGTCATTGTTGGCACCCATGTTTCCAATTCCGGACTATTGTACACAAAAGCATCTGCATCCATAATTTTTGCCATATCTTTCGCACTAGGTTCATAATCATGGGGTTCTGTGCCCGCCGGTATAAGCAAAGATACTTTACCTGTATCTCCAACAACCTCTTTGGTAAACTCATACATTGGATAAAAAGTCGTGATAACCTGCAAATCCTGACTTTCTTCTGCGACTTGTTCTGATCCTTTTCCGCAAGCCCCTAATAAAACAGTACTGGTAAGCAAAAATAGAGCTAGTAATTTTTTCATGATGATTCCTCTTTTCTTATTAAAACGGAACTAATCCGATTTATCAGCAAAAATTACTCTACCAAAGGAAACCTCATTCGTCAAGACAAATCGTATGTTTTCCGATTTAGAGTGTTCCTCTGCCAGTAAATCGGAAAACACGGGAAAATTGATTCATATATCCGCTAAGCAAAAAACAGATGTCACATTTTTTGAATGTGTGCATCTGCTTTTTAATTTGTCCTTTTGTTTCCTACTATTTTAATGTGCGAACTAGATAAACCTCTTCACAAAAACCTTTTAAAGCATTATACACTCGCTGAGCCCGTGAGTATTTCTGGCACAAGGCAAAAACAGTCGGTCCACTTCCAGTCATCAGTGCCACATCCGCGCCATATTTCATCATTCGTTCCTTGATTTGTTGTACGACTGGATGCTTAGGAATCGTGATCGATTCCAAACTATTTCCCATTGCAGCAATCATTCGTTGATAATCTTCAGCAAGAATTGCATCAGAAAGTTCTTGAATATCTGGATGATGCAACTGATCTAGATCAACTTCTTGAAAAATTTTACCTGTTGAAACACTTAGTCGGGGCTTGACTAAGACCACCCAGCACTGCGGCATCGGGCGCAACGGCGTGACTTTCTCTCCTTTACCAGAGATGAACGCAGTCGTTCCATAAATGCAATAAGGGACATCAGTACCTACTTCCATTCCTATATCGATCAATTCCGGCATCGTCAGACTTAATTGCCATAAGCGGTCCATCCCCCTTAGCGCTGCTGCACAATCTGTACTGCCACCGCCAAGGCCTGCTGCTACAGGGATATTTTTCGTAATCCGAATCAAGATACCTTTATTGATACCATAGCGTTTTTTGACAATACTGGCTGCTTGATATACATTATTGCGTTTATCGATCGGCAAGAAGGCCTTATTGGTTTCGATAATGATTTTATCTTCTTCTAGCTCTTCCATTATCAGACGGTCGGCTAGATCAACACTGGACATCACCATTTCCAATTCATGGTAACCGTCTGCTCGCTTACCCAAAACATCAAGTCCTAGATTTATCTTAGCAGGCGCTTTTTCAATAATTTCCATCTTATTCACCCAATCATCTGATAGTTAACTAGTTCTATCATAGCAGATTCTTTAGAGATAGTTGAGATATTTCTCCTGTTTTTGATCTTTATCAGCTTTTGGGTTGCTCTTTGAAATCGTTCCTCGTAAAATAAGAGTAACAAATTTGATCAAGAAGGCAGGGGAAATTATGGCAAATCTAATTCCTAGAGATCTACCTGGTGGAGAAGAACTATTAGGCAAATTGATGAACAGTTTCTGGCAAGAACGACAAATGAATACAGATATTAAAGAATATGAAGATCATTATGTAGTCAAAGCTGATCTTCCTGGTATAAAAAAAGAAAATATCCGTGTTAGTTTCGTGAATGATACTCTAACAATTTCTGCTTCCCAAATTGAAGAAAGCGAAGAGAAAGATGATCTTGGTCACTACTTGCGTAAAGAACGATCTAGCAGTGCTTATCAACGTGCATTCACTATACCTGACATTGATGAAGAAGCGATCAAAGCACGGTTCGAAGATGGTGTCCTTTCCTTGAATTTACCAAAGGCAAGTTACAAAGACGCGCCAGGTAAGCATATTCCAATCGAATAATTGAATTATCGCAAAAAGTAAAAAAGACTTCAGAAATATCAGTTTCTGAAGTCTTTTTTGTTGTATTTCTACCTTGCCTTACCAGTTTGACGATAAGCTTGTCGAGTTGTTGCTGTGGGTATTTCTTCTTTTTTGACATAAAGCTTCAAACTATAAGGTTCATGATATTTTACATCATTTTTGACAAAATCTCCGCCAGTAATGAACAACCCAACTGGTTCCAAAGCTTTTTCCCCGTTCCAATGAATACGGCCAATTGTTGTTAAGTCACTATAGCTCGTACCAATTTGCAACGAGTATTCAGAATCTGACCGTTGTTTGACAAAGTAGTAGGGATAAAGGGTATTTTTAGGAATCACAAATCCTTGTGCGATAGCATTCGTTGCTAATTCATCTTTTGAAATGAGTTTCTGTAAATAGTCAGCCAATACCAGTTGATAGTCTTCTTCAAAATCAATAACTGCTTTCTCTGTAGATAAACGATCGATTTGTGTGGTGCTAATTTTTTCTCCTTCAATATTGAATACTTCATCAGGTAAATACTTCACAAAAAGCTGAGTAATATCTACCTTAAGATTTTTATCAAAAAAGTAATAAAAAATATTTAGAACCCAGAAATAGAGCAACACGCAGAATCCTATCCCGTATAAAGCCATCTGTAAATAATTTTGATTGAGATAGAGACCATAAACAATACGCAGAATATAAGCCGTTGGAATCAAACTAAGTAATGTATAGGCCCGATTCAAGTATTTAGGACTAATATCCAGATAACCTAAGAACTTATGAATCCCATTGATCATATCTAATAAAAAAGTCATTTATTCACCTACTCATTTTCTTGATCCTCATTGATGACTGCTTCTTGGTCAGCCGCATTCTGATCCTGACTTGACGGCGTCGTTTCCTCGCTTTGCCCGTTCTCTGAAGAAGGGACATCTGTAGCTGGTGGTGTAGAGCTATCCTCTATCGAAGATGAAGGAACAGTTCGCTGATTATTTGTTGTGGAAGATGTAGTGCCTCCATGATCTTCAGCTGATGTTGAAGGTTCTGTGCTTTCAGACACAGGTTGACTGTCTACCGATTGCGAGTGACTAACATCGCTGGTTTCGGTCGTTTCAGTAATCTCAGTCGAGTGACTAGTTCCATTTGACTGCCGATAGCTACTGGAATTCACAACACCAGTTGCAGTAGCGATGATGGTTGAAATGGTCAAGAGAGCAATTGGTTTCAAAATAGGAGGTACTTTTCGCATAATTTTCCATCCTTGTCTTGATTCTTATCTTTTTTGCACTCATTGAGTACTTACTTTCTTTATAGTTCTTTCCTTGGAAATGGTCAAGACTACGAAGGATTAACGGAACAGATTTAAAAAAAAGTAAAAATGTTTTCGGTTACAAACAAAAACTAGCTTCTGCTAGGCTCTAAATAAGAAATTCGTAAAACTTTTGTACAGAACGAGTTAACGCAGAGTGATAATCCACTATCAGCTCTTTTAATAAGATCGATTCTTGTAGCTCAAATGGCTCAGTCAATTCTAAAGTGATCCGAGCACCGTCGATGAAATAAGCATAGGACAGTTCATCATCAGACAATTCGGCTAGTTGATTGCTCCACTCTTCGAAGAATTTCTCCGCGAGCACATCTCCAACTTCCTCAAGAACAGGTTGGAGAGTCTCTTCTACTTGATAAAAAGGTCGTGACAAAATAGATGCCGTTGTCTTTGAGTGGGTTGTATTTTGAAAATCCAAATAAAGCAAGTCAATGTAGTCTTCTTCTTCACCTGTTTCTTCCAGCCATAGAATGCCTTGCTTGACCAATGAGACACATGTAGATTCTACTTCCTTTGATAATTCTATAGTAGCATCTTTGAACCTCAGATTCTTTTCGACTATTTGCTCTTCACCCATAAATTGCAAGACAGCTTTTTCAAAAACGAGCGGCTCATCTGTAATAAATAATTGAATTGTTGCCATTTTTTTCTCTCTTTCTTTTTTATCTAATTTATTTTTGCTCTAAACAGATTATTTGTCAGCGGTATGAATCTTCGTTAGCATAGAAATTGAAGATGAATAAAAGCTAATTTTTAAGGAGGAGATTTGATGAGTAAAATTGCCACTATCATTACCGATCTAGTTGAAGATATTGAAGTAACCTCACCAAAAGAAGCACTGGAAAATGCTGGACATGAAGTTGTCATTATCAGTAATGAAGGCGTGGACACTGTCACAGGAAAAAAAGGAACCACTTTTGCAGTTGACGCGTCTATTGATACAATCAATTTTTCCGATTTTGATGCTTTGTTGATTCCTGGTGGCTTTTCTCCAGACCAATTACGTACAGATGAACGCTATGTCACTTTGACCAAAGAGTTTCTGACATCTGAAAAACCAGTTTTTGCTATCTGTCATGGACCTCAACTCTTTATTCAAACCGGATTGACAAAAGAATTAACATTGACTGGCTATGATTCCATTCGTCCAGATTTAACATATGCAGGTGCTACTGTCAAAGATGAGCCTGTGGTGATTGACGACACGCATCATTTGATCACTAGTCGTAATCCTGATGATTTGGATGCATTTAATCAAGCCATTACAACAGCACTTGAAGGCAACAAATAAAGCCTAAATTTTAAACGAAGAACTCACAAATAGGGTGTACGAATATCGTACTCCCTATTTTTCTATCCTTTAGCGATTTTACCTGCTGTTTTTGTTCGCAAGTTCTTTTAATTAATATTTCTATTCATCCATAGAAATGTCAAAACCATCAAATGTCTCACCATCATAATATTTAAGTAATTCATCGAGTGATAGCAAAGAAGAAGTCATCTCCTCTTCTTCCGTTTGTTGGTGTTTTTCCCAATAGATCTGATAGGCTTCCGCCAATTGTCGATAGACATCTTTCCGTGAACCACCTTCTGCCTGCAGCATTGGCAATTCTCGAATAAACGCACTATAACAAGGACGACCATCTTGCCAACTGATAGGTAATTCAATCACATGTAGTTGGGCTTCTTCAAACCATCTCTCCATCCCGATCCCTCATTTCTCCCTTTATTATCACGTGAATGATTCAGAAGGTCAAACTTCCTGTCAAAATAGACTAAAAAACACTGGCTACCGATGGCTTATCCATGATTTGGAATAGCAATCGGCAGCCAATGATCATGCAGCTACATAAGCATATTTTTCAATGTTTTGTTTGATCTTCTCAATGATTCTCTGATCCTCTACACCTGTGACTTCTGTGATCACTTGAGAAAGATTAGCTGCTTCCAGTAACTCTCTCAATTGTTGACTTTGCTCGTCCTCAGGATCATGATAGTTGAAAATCATACCAATCGTTTCATAGAGATGGAACGGTTGCACATTTCTCATTTGCAATTCAAGGACGGGGCGGATAAATCGTTCTTGTGCGCTTAATTTTCGCAAAGGGGTGCGGGCTACTCGAGCAATAGCATCCGAAATGTAGTTATTTTTGAATCGTTGAATAATTTTTTCAATATACTGTTCATGTTCATCAGGATCAAAATCCCATTTGGCGACTAAAAGTTGACCAGTTTCTTCTAGAACGGATTTCAGCTGAATCACAACTAGATGGTCACGCATGGCTTCATCGATGGTCTCATAGCCTTGTAGAGCTCCTGTATAAGCTACTGTAGCATGACCTGTGTTCACACTAAACAATTTACGCTCGATATAAGGTTTCAGATCTGGTACGTATTGTACGCCTTGTAGACGAAGCACTGATTTCATTGCTGTTTCTTGAACTACCCACTCACAAAATGGTTCTACTTGAACCAACAAAGGATCATCATGTTGTTGCATCGGAACAATGCGATCCACTGCTGCATCTGGAAAACCAACACTATTCTCCAGGTAAGCGAGTTGTTGGCTATACTTTTCTACTTCCTCTTTTAGAAAAGTGGATCCACCGATCATATTTTCGCAAGCGATGACATCAATTGCTTGCTCCTTTTTCTTGATTGCTCGCTGATCCAGCCCTTTTGCAATGAGCGGTGCAATGCGAGGCAATACTGCAGGACCAATGGCAGTGGTTAAAATATCGGCTTCGACAATTGCTTGAACAACCGCATCCGGTTCTTTTGCGTTATTGATTCCTGTCACGTGTTCAATAAAAATCTGTTCGCGGTTCTCATCTGCTAATTCAATTGTATAGGATTTACGTTGCTGAAGCGCAGCAATAATCGTTTCATTTACATCAACAAAGGTTATTTCAAAACCGTTTGCTGCCAAAATCTCTCCGATAAACCCTCGACCAATATTCCCTGCACCAAAATGAACTGCTCTCATCTTTTTCCCCTCCTATGCCACTGTTAGATTAGCGGCGACTTCTTCTTTGCTCAAAGCATCCGCTAATTCGACCACATTATCGATATCGCTACAGAAGAGAGCGATTTGTTGTACCAACTGCAAATGATCTTCACCTATTCCAGCAATGCCAAATAATACCGTAACGATTTTTTCATCCTCATCTGTCCCGAAATTTACGCCTTCAGGCACTTGAACAATGCAGATACCAGATTTTTTGACATATTTTTTTGCTTCATCTGTCCCGTGTGGTATAGCTATGAAATTCCCCATGTAGACAGATAACATTGCATCTCGTTCGATCATAGCGTTGACGTATTCCGGATCAACATATCCGGCCTCAACAAGTTTTTTCCCACAATAACGAATCGCTTCTTCTTTGTTCGCAAACTGTTGATTCAGCTCAATCATTTCTTTTTCTAATAGTTTCATTTTTCTTCCTCCTTAAAGAGCTTCTTTAAGTGTTGTGATTACACGCTGGTAGTTTGACGTTCGCATCAAATTGCTGACAGATAGATGGACTGCATCTGGTGCTAGCGACCGCGCTTGCTTTGTCAGCTCTTCTTTGGTAATTACCAATGATGAAGCATCCGCTTTTAGATTATCGATATGAACCTTTTTAAGTGATAATGAGAGAGATTCTTTCGCTAATAAGTCTTGAAAAACCTTTCTCGCCATGGTCGCTGAGCCTTCACGATCGTCATGGGCAAGAATAACTTCATGAATGCCCTTTAATTCCTCTAGAGGCAGTGGCTTATAATTTACTGCTTTCGTTTTTTTCTCTTCCTCAACTCCTGAGCCTGACAATGTGGCCACGATCTCATTATATTTAGGAGAATTCAAAAAATTTTCTACAGCAACAAATGTTGCATTTGGTGCTTTTAATTTTGCCCGCTCTTGTAACTCTTTTTGTGTCACAATCAATGTATGCGCATCATCTGTCAGATTATTGATTGCTTGATTAGTGACTTGTTGAGCCAAACCAGCATCTTTAACTTTCTTACGCAAAATGGAAGCCCCCATTGCACTTGAACCCATACCAGCATCGCAGGCAAAAATAATCTTCTGAATGCCTGTTAACGATTCTAGAGCCACTCCTTTTGAACGCTGTTTTGCTTGGTGTATTTCCTGTACCTTCTCATCAAAATTATCTACAGTGTCTTTGGCATCGGCTTTTAGAATTGCTGCCGCCACAAGAAACGATATGGTTGCTCCAACAGCAATCCCTGCTAAAACAGAGACGACACTCATCACCGAATTCAACGGTGTCATCGCTAAAATAGCAATAATCGAACCTGGAGAAGCTGGTGCCCTTAAACCTGCACCTAATAATTGAAAAGTGAAACTCCCAGAAACACCTCCTGCAATAACAGCTAAAAACATTAATGGCTTCATCATCACATATGGGAAATAGATTTCATGAATACCACCTATAAAGTGGATAATGATTGCTCCTGGAGCAGATGATTTTGCCGCGCCTTTGCCAAAGAAAGTGAATGCTAATAAAACACCTAATCCAGGCCCTGGGTTTGCCTCTAATAAATATAGAATTGATTTACCAAACTCGCTTACTTGTTCCGTACCTAATGGAGTCAGAATTCCGTGATTGATGGCATTATTCAAAAATAGGATTTTGGCAGGTTCAATAAAAATATTTGCTAATGGAATCAGATGTGCATTGACAATCACTGCAACGCCTGCTGCCATTACTTCTGTCAATGCGTTTACAACAGGTCCAATGACAACAAAGCCTAACAGAGCCAAAGCAAAACCTAGAAGACCCGCAGAAAAATTATTGACTAGCATCTCAAAGCCTGCCCGCACTTTATCTTGAAAAAATTCATCGAACTTCTTAATCGTATATCCGCCTAATGGCCCCATAATCATTGCACCTAAAAGCATTGGGATGTCTGTTCCCACAATGACCCCCATTGTAGCGATTGCCCCAACAACTGCGCCCCGATCTCCAGCAATTACTTTCCCGCCCGTGTATCCAATCAGTATCGGTATTAGATAAGTCAGCATCGGACCGACCATTGAAGCAAAGGATTCATTTGGCAGATAGCCATCTGGAATAAAGAGAGCCGTTAACACGCCCCATGCAATCAATGCGCCAATATTGGGCATTACCATACTCGACAATGTACTACCTAGTTTTTGGACCCTCGACTTTAAAGACGCCTTCCTGTCTGCTTGTACTTGTTCCATCTTCATTCTCCTCCCAACTTGTTTTTACACCTTGATTGTAGGCGCTTTCCGAAAGCTTCGAAAGTCGTACTTTGTCACAGGAAACTGTGACAAAATTTGTCTCTTATCTACAAAAAAAAGCCATGCATAATGCATGACTAATCAATAAATGCCCTTTTCTACTCTTCTAGCGATAGTATTTTTTGGACTTCCTCTATTGTAGCGGCGTCGCTTAATAGTTTTACATTTTGGATATCTGAACAAAAAAAAGCAATTTCTTGCAAGCATGATAACTGCTTTTCTTTGAGAACAACCACAAACAGAATCGTAGTGACCTTTGATTCTTTTGCATCGCCAAAATCGACACCGTCTGGTACTTGAACAAGACAAATCCCTTCTTCATTAATCCATTTGTCTGCCTCTTCTTCTCCATGAGGCAAGGCTACAAAGTTTCCTATATAAACACCATATTTTTTGTGTCGCTGAACTAAACTGTTTATATACTGAGGTTGAACCATTTTTTGGTCTACTAAGAATGTACCTATCTCATGCAATGCTTCTTCTGCACTTTGGAATCGCTGATCTAACAAAATATGTGTTGCTGGAATATCCACTATTTTCTCCTCCCCATTATTGTTTGATTTCTTCAATCAAAAGCGTAGCAAGCAATTGATAAATGATGGAAAAATTTCCTGAATTAAATATTTCTGTATTGAGATCATTCATAATGATGGAACCGCTAATCCTCCCTAAGATTTTACTGCTTTGCTCATCGATTGGATAAGGAGCGAGCATAACTAACAAGCGAGTTACGTTAATCTCTTGTTTATCCATCGCATAAAGTGATAGTCCTTGTGATAAATCAAAGATTTTGAAAACTGGTTGCAAAATTTCTGTACTTGACGCATGAAAAAGGGCAAAGTGAGTCTTCGGTATTCCAACAGGGGCTTGTAAATAGCGCTTCACTAATTTATTGGCTACTTTTTTTCTGTCTTGCACTAACGCTTTGGAAAAATGTTTCATCACTTCAGATAATGTTTCTTCTAAGTTGGGGCCATTGTCAATCGTTTGAAGAGTAAACAATTCTAATAAGCGGTTAATCTCCTCAATAAATGCTAGAACATCTTCATAGGTATCTTCCCTAGTAGAAACTGGCGTAGGTATTGCATGAGAAAGTCTCTTTTTCTGACTAAGCAGACGAAATTCTTCTTTTAGTTCCTGAATGTCTTCTTCCAATAAAATAGGAGATACTAGCTTATATTTTCCTCGATAACCTGGCAACAAAGATGTGGAAATCACCAAGTCGTAGTTGCCCTCAATTTTATCCTGTTCGATATCCCCCACACGGAAAAAAGTAATTTTATTGATAAATGGAAATTGCTTTCTTAGCTGCATCTCTAACAAACTAATTGAAGCCAGTCCGCTTGGTGATACACCTGCAATATTGACTTCCATCACTTTAGGATTCTTTTCTAATGAGTTTGCGAAGTGCAATACCATATAGGCAATTTCTTCTGTTGAAAACTGCTGTTGTGGGAAAACAAGCGGTAAGCTTAAACGGATTGCTTCTGCAATTTCCTCATATTGTTTCATTATTTTTTCTAAAATTGGATTGTTTAGATGGTTCTCTTCCAAAATCGCTCGGGTCATTACCCCAGAAATATGTGTTAGCAACATTTTATATAAAATTTCATCTTCAAAAAAATCAACCTCAGTGTGCTGGCTAATCAGTTCGATCAACCGTTTTACCTGATATGCCAAAGTTGTATCAAAATTCTCTTCAAAAAAATCGCGGTCAAAAGAATTAGAAAAATCCCCTAATAAAATCGCAAAAAAAACTATTTCATTAACCGAATACAACCGCTTCGTTTGTTCAGCAACTTGAGCAAAAATCTGTTTAGCTACCTTCAGCAAATCTTTGTTGATTTGACTTGGATAACTTTCTTCCTCTACTGAAAATCCTGTTGCTACTCGCTCCATGGCTAAAGCAAGCATAATACCAATAAAAGCCAACTTGCGATCACTTAACTCAGGATATTTAGGTTCAACCACTTCTCTTATAAGATCTTGCGCTAAAATCAAGTACTGTTTTTCAATAAACTCAAATAAAAAATGCGCCGTTTGTTCTGCTTCAGGAAAATGAAAAAACTGGTATTCATTTATTTCCATCATCAACGTATTCGCTGCTACTAAACGTCGATGTTTTTCTGGTCCTTTGAGCTCATATCCTTGATTACGGACAATTGTCAACGGAAGGCGCGCCAAACTTTCTTCTAATTGTTTAATATCAGAAAAAAAAGTAGTATTACTGATTTGATAGAGCTCTAAAAAACGATGACTACTAATCGGCTTAGCAGTAGTTGCTAATTGCAGCAAAATCCTATGTTGTCGCTCTATTGACGCAAACTCTTGGGATGGATCAGACATAATTGCTTCTTGCAGCTGAGTGATACTATTCCCGACAATGACTCGAAAATGTCCACGACCTTCTTTTTCTAAGGATGCCCCTACAGTACGCAACGAATTCTCTAAATTGGCTAGTTCGCGGTAGACAGTCCGCTTACTTACTTTCAAAAGCTGCATCATTCGGTCCATAGAAACAGGACCGTTACTGTTCATTAGCTCAGTCAACAAAATAGTTTCACGCTTAGTCAAGAACATAGGCGACTCCTTCTGTCATCAATTGACGATATTTGGAAGTTGTCACTAAATCATCGACAACTAAGTGGGTGACATTTGTTAATGCAGCCATTTGCTGAAAATCTTTTTGAACGATATATAATGCCTCTGGATTAAACTGGGTTGTCTCAATATCTTCTTTCTTTACCTCAATAGGTATGGCTAATTCATTGGCAATTTTACGAACGATTGCAACAGCCATCGTTTGAGCGCCTCTTTTCTTGCCTTCATACAAAAAAATCAATGTTGGGATTTTTTCCCCAACTTTAAAAGAAACATTTGCTACCGTTTCTTGCTCTTGCTTTAAAAGTTTAACTAGTGTTTCATACTCTGATTCCGCTAAAAAGTTACTCAAGAAGTAATGTTGTGCTTGAGGTGTCTTAGTTTGAGCTAAAGCACCAAGCCCTGATTGGGTAATAACTAAAAGATCTTCTCCATCCTTCAACTGATAAATTGATTTATAATCGACAGGTATGGAAATGGCTGCTTCTTCTAAATGTTTAGTTAATAAACTTGCCCCAATTGCGCTAGATCCCATCCCTGCGTCGCATGCAACGATAATTCTCTTTACTTTATCCATACATATTGTTCCTTCCGTACTTTTTTCATTCACTGAGTGATAGGTCAAAACAAAATAGGCAACAAAAAAAGAAACAAGCGTGCTTACCAATACTCCAGCTAATACGCCTGACCACATGTGATTTGGCGTATTTGTTAAGATAGCCAAAATAGAACCTGGTGAAGCCGGTGATCGTAAGCCAACTTTACTCATTTGAAAAATAAATGTACCAGTAGCTCCACCTAAAATCGGTGCGATAATCAATAATGGGTTCATTAAAATAAATGGGAAATAAACTTCATGAATACCTCCTATTGCTTGCACAAATGCAGCAGCAGTCGCCCCATTTCTTGCTTTTTTAGAACCATACCTCATACATGCAAACAAGACGCCTAAACCAGGACCAGGATTGGCTTCAAGCAGAAATAAAATCGACGTTCCATGAATACTGGCGCCTTCAACACCCAACGGCGTAAATAGACCATGATTGATAATATTATTAAAAAAAAGAACCTTTAGTGGCTCCAGAAAAAGATGAATAGCAGGAAATAAATTCTGCTTGAGAAAAAAATCAACTAAATGATAACTTTGTTGACTAAGCTGATCGAGCAAAGGGCCAAATACAAAAAAGTTACATAAAAATAGAAGACCTCCAATTAAGCCTGCAGAAAAATTACGAAAGAGCATCTCATAGCCAGTCTTTACTTTTCGAGAAAAGATATGATCAAAGAATCGAAGCATGCCACCCGTTAACGGACCGATAATCATTGCTCCAAAAACTTGTGGAAATTGAGAGGTTAAAATCATCCCTAAAATTGCAATTGCTCCTGAAACTCCACCTCTTGTTGGTTCAACCATTTTTCCGCCAGTGTAAGCAAGCAATATTGGTAAGAGAAAATGTAAAATAGCTTCTTCTGACTTGATCAAACCCCCCTGATCCGCATCTAGTACGGGTACGGCAAACGCAATGACTGCCCATGCAATAAAAATACTTACATTTGGCATCATCATATCAGAAAAATAATGAGTATAGAGTTTTAAAAATTGAATTGTTTGTCCTCTGTCTTTTATTCCCTTCATCCTCCTCACCTACCTAACACTAGTATAATTTGGTTTTCTCCAAAAAGGAATAACCATAGATTATGCTTCCTCCTTTTGAATGTACCAAAAAAGCTGACGAAAAACGTCAGCTTAAGTTATTGCCTTATTTTTACCATTTTTTATTTAATTAACACGCACAGCAAAACTTGGTGCGTAATAAGAGTAGCTGCTAACTGAAACGCTTTGTCCAGTGGTAGGTGCATGAATGTATTGTCCCCCACCAAGTGCAATAGCCACGTGGTGCGTACTTCCGCGCGATCCCCAAAATAATAGGTCACCAGCTTTTGCTTCATTGATTGAGATAACCGTGCCAGAATACTCTTGATCATAGGTCACACGAGGTAATGAAATTCCTACTTTTGCAAACACATATTGAGTAAAACCAGAACAATCGAATCCGTTCGGTGTCGTTCCGCCCCAGACATATGGTGTACCAAGATATTTCATTGCTTCTGAAACAATTGCTGACCCGTTTACAGATTGTGAAGGAACGTTTGTATTGTTTTCTGGTTTATTTTCAGGCTTATTTACAATTGTTTCTTGTTTTGGTGTATCATTTTCTACTGAGTCACTTGTTCCGGTACTGTTAGTACTGGAAGATTCATTTGTTGAGCTTGATTCATTTGAGCTTGACTCATTCGACGAAGTTGATTCGCCTGTTTTTGTTGTACTACTTGTGCTTGATTCGGCTTGCGCAGCTTCTTCACGTTCTCGAGCTGCTTTTGCCGCTTCTTTTGCGGCAGCAATTCGTGCCTGTTCAGCCTGATAGCTTTCTTTTTGTTTTTCTAGGTCGGCTTTTTCATCTTCTTTAGATGATTGTTGCAAAGCAAGATCTGCTTGCAAAACATTCAAGTCTGCTTGCTTCGATTGAAGTGCTCCTACTTGTTTCTCAAGTTCAAGTTGATTTGCTTCAATTTCTTTTAGTTTTTTATCATTTTCATTTTTTTTCGTTTTAACCGTTTCTTGATCCGCTTTTTGTTGTTGAACCAATTCGTTATTAGCACTAACAATCGTCGTCATAGCTTGAACGCGACCGATAGCATCCGTTAAAGAATCTGCTTCAAGAACGGCATCGATAAAATTGGTGCTTTGTCCATTCACTTGGACATCTCTTGCTTGTTCTTGAATCGCTTTTTCCCGTTTTTCAATACGAACATTCAAGTCGTCGATTTCTTTTTGTAATTTTTCTGAATCAGCATGTAAAGTAGATTGTTGCGTCAATAATGCTTCAGCTTTTTCATTGATAGCTGCAACATCATTTTCCAATGCTTTGATTTGTGCTTGAGCATCAGCTTGTTGATTTTTTAGGTTACTGATTTCTTGATCTTTTTGTTCGATTTTGCTATCAAAGTCGTCTGCCGCGACAAGTGTTGGTGCTACAACTGAAGTAAGCGCAATGGAACTCACTAATATTACTGATAGAATACGTTTTTTCACCCTTCATTCCTCCGCCTGACTTTTCATTGAAAGTTTAAGTTAATTTTAAAATATATAAGAATATCTAAAGTCTTTTTACGATAAAGCGATTGTAACATAGATACATGTCAAGCAGATAAAAAGAATGTTACAAACAGATTTCAAATAATCTACCAGATTCGATACAAAACATAACAAAAAAATGAAGCTATTCTTCTTTGAATAGCTTCATGAATGGAATAACTAAAATAACAAATAAAATAATATTTAATAGCAGTGTCGGTGCTAAGAAACGAGAGACAAAAAATGAAGTATTGACTGTTGCTATTTTAAATAACAACTGTATCCCCAAAGTTACCATTTCAAGACCCGTAACGAAAATAATCATTCCAAAAAACATGGTGAATATGTTTTGGTATAGCGTTTTATTTAAAATATACATGATCCACACAATCATCGGGAATGCGACAGCATAAATACCAATTATGCCAATATAGTAAAGATCATACAAGCATCCAATGATCAATGCGGTTATAATCAAGTAGTTTTTAGGCAAATATCTGGCACTACATAGGAAGGCAATCAATAGTAAATGTGCACTCGCTATATAATTATCTTGCGTCCAGCGCTCAAGTAAACGGGTTAATTGTCCATCTAACAACATCATCAAGAAAAAAAATGCTCCGGCAAAGTACTTTAAATACGTATTTTTTTTCATGCCTATTTGTCACCCGCCAAACGTTTGATAATAGTAACTGCTTGAATATCATACATTTGTGCATAAGGTTTTACATATACTTTTGTATCTAATCCAAATTCATCTTTGGTGGTACTAACAACTGTCCCAACAGCAAGGTCGGCTGGAGAATTCCCTCCTAATCCCGAGGTTTGTACAACATCGCCTTCTTTCAATTGTGTACTTCCAGTCAATTGACTGATAACCAAGGACTTCTCTTTTTGATCATAACTACTTAGAATTCCAAAAGTTTCGCCGTCTTTCCCGCTGATTCGAACAGGAAAATGATTTGAATTTTGATTTTCAGAAGTCAACAATTCGATTTTTGAAGATGCTGCATTCACTTCAATCACACGCCCAATCAAACCTTTTTGGGACATAACCGCCATATTTACTTCGACACCATCTTTCGTGCCACGATCCACAACAAGCATGTCTTGCCATGTATCTGGTGAACGATTAATAACATTGGCAGTAATTTTTTCATAGTTAGTCAATGTTTCGTTTAACTCAAGCTCTTCTTTCAATGATTCGATTTCTCGCTTGTAATTTTCATTTGATCGAGCAATCTCATCATAACTATCGATTTTCTCTTTTAAACGTTCGTTTTCTTCATACGTGACAAAAAGTTTCTTTACAGAGTTTGCACCGGTTTCGATCCACCGTACTGGAGCTGTAATCACCTTGTCCACGATACCAATCGTGTCGTTGACTGCCGATTGCACAAAACTGGATGAATTCCCAACTGCTCTTCTAGCAATCGTCACACTCAACACAGAAACAACTAAAATCACAATAATTAACGTGATTATGATATTTTTATTAGGATTAAACTTTTTCACAAAGACACCTCAATGAGTTCCAAACTGATAGCCTTAATTTTACCACTAAAACGATGTAAACAAAAGTTAAGTTGTACGTCTTAATGCTTTTTTTGTAATTAGCTTTCTGAAATTTTCAAAAATAAAAAAAGAGACTTGACTGTCTCTTAATCTTTGCTTTGAATAACAGCAATAATTCCCGTTTCAAATATAAAGGATGCTTCATCCGTTATGAATTCATTACTAGCAAATGATGTAGGATGTTCAACCTTCACATTTTCCAATAGGTATTTGCTTTCCATTAATGAAAGATTGTCAATGGGAGTCAGACAACAATATGCCAGATATTTCATGCCCTTTTCTTTACGTATGGAATACTTCCCTGGCAAAAAGAACCGAATGACATTTTGCTTATCTAATAGACTAATATTATGAGCGAAAGGCTGAAACCGTTTCTCCAGTACAATCCATAAATTTGCTAAAAAATGATCGATTCTTCCACCAGTTGCACCGATAATATCAATCTTTGCATTGGGAAAATGCTCAATAGCCATCAATAATGCGAGTTGCGTATCCGTATCGTCTTTTTCTGCCGGAGCTTGAAAAAAATTTTTTGCATTCTGTCGCACTCGTTCTCTTTCTTCAGAAGAAAGAGAGTCAAAATCACCAATCGCAAAATCTAAAGGCAAATCCTCCTCAAGCAGATAAAATGATCCCCGATCAATACCAATGTATTTATCATACTTCTTTAGAGACGGCCAAGTTTGCTTTTTGCCACCTGCAACTAGAAGAATATTCATTTATTACAACACTTCTTTCAATGCTTTGATTTGATCAGCAGGACTGTCCGCGTCATAGATGTAGCTACCAGCAACAAACACATTGGCACCAGCTTCTAAACAGATCCGAGCTGTTTTTGGAACGATTCCACCATCTACTTCGATATCATAGTGATACCCATTTTTCTCTTTCAATTGTGCTAGTTCCTTGATTTTAGCAACTGTTTCTTCGATAAAAGATTGTCCACCGAATCCAGGGTTCACAGTCATTACCAATACTTGATCACACATGGATAGTACATGTTGAATAGCGGCTACTGGCGTACCAGGGTTGATAACAATTTCCGCCTTTACATTTTCATTTAAAATCATTTGAATTGCGCGATGAATGTGGGGAGTAGCTTCGGCATGAACTCCAATTATATCGGCACCAGCTTCGGCAAACGCATGAATATAATTTTCTGGTTGAGTAATCATCAAATGAACATCCAGTGGCAACTTAGTTATCGGACGAATAGCTTTGACAACATTTGGTCCTAAAGTAATATTAGGAACAAATTGGCCATCCATTACATCTATATGGATGTAATCCGCGCCGTTTTTTTCTACAAGTTCAATGTCCCGTTGCAGATTCGCAAAATCCGCACTTAAAATTGATGGTGCTAGTTTAATCATATTCGTTTCCCTCACTTATTTTTCTTTTTATAAATTGGACGACGATTTTCAATCTCCTCTAAAAATTGAACATAGTTTTTATACCGGGTAAGTGCAACTGTTTGCTGTTCAACTGCTTCTTTTACAGCACAATTTGGCTCATTTAAATGCATACACTCACGAAAACGACATTGGTGTGCCAATGCTAAAAATTCTGGAAACTGTTTGGGCAATTGTCCACTATCGATTTCCAAAAAATCGATTGAGCTGAATCCAGGGGTATCAGCCACTAACCCATCATATAATGTCAATAATTCTACATGTCGCGTTGTATGTTTCCCTCGACCTAATGACTCAGAAATTTCGGCCGTTTCCAAATCTAGCTCTGGGACTATTCGGTTAAGCAATGTGGATTTTCCTGCGCCAGATTGTCCCATAAAAACTGTCAGTCGTTCCGGGAAAATTCTTTGTAACTCCAGAAGATCGCTATTATCTGCTTTTGAAACAATGACTTGGTAACCAATTTGTTGGTACAAAGCGGCAATTTTTTGAACCTCACTTTGATCACTCACTAAGTCTGTTTTACTCAAAAAGATAATTGGTTCAATCTCTTTATACTCCAGTGTAACTAAAAACCGATCTAATAGATTAAATGAGAAATTAGGCTGGATCAAACTTGTCACCACTACACCTTGATCCACATTGGCCACTGGTGGACGTATCAATTCATTTTTTCTCGGCAGTATCTCTAACAAGTATCCATCAGTTGGATTACTACTTTCAAAAATAACTTCATCCCCAACAAGCGGCGTGATTTTTCTGTTTCTGAAGTTTCCTCTTGCTCGAGTTTGAAAGATAGTATCTTCAGACTCTACATAATAGAATCCACTAAGAGCTTTGATTATTTGTCCTTTCAAAAATTCTCCTCCTCATTTCTTTTTATTGTAACATATTTATAACTCATGAATAAATTTCTCACCAATAAAAAAAGCCTGAAGAAGACTCTTCAGACAAAAAATCGGGAAGACAGGATTCGAACCTGCGACCCCTTGGTCCCAAACCAAGTGCTCTACCAAGCTGAGCTACTTCCCGATAATAGATATTAAAAAAATAAAAAGACTACGCGCCCAAGAGGAGTCGAACCCCTAACCTTTTGATCCGTAGTCAAACACTCTATCCAATTGAGCTATGGGCGCATATTAAGAAATGCCGAGGACCGGAATCGAACCGGT
>NZ_JBQASY010000017.1:0-81311 GCF_051909435.1 Enterococcus sp. 125944
CTAAACGAAATAATATTCCTAGAAAATCACTGGATTATCGAACACCTTTGGAAGTATTTTTGAGTTACGTAAGTATTGATGATCTGTCTAACTTAATTTGACAATTAAGAATATTATTTATTTATTTATTTATCATAGTATTCTTTTTATAGAGGTGATTAGATGAAAAAGAATAGTGCTTGGTTAAAACCTTGGAAAATTATGTTGGTTGTTCTCGCTTTTTTTGCTAGTTCCTTTATTGCAAAAATGGTCTTTTCTTTATTTTTTGTACACATGTAATAACTTTGAGCCGCCCATAATCCTTATCCAAAGAACGCTTTCTTTTAATGAGGCCGTAAAGTATTCAAATGGTTTGGTGTATCCTTAGCAGTCTTTTTTTTATTCTCGCTTTCGCTACTTACGAAGTTGACAAGAAGAAGTAAACAGATTACATCAGCAAAAGGTAACTCTTGAGTTGCCTTTTTATTTTTTCAGATCAGAATAGTTAATTGCGATGATCATCTCTTTTAATAGAAAAATATTTGGTGAATCGACTATTTTCATTTGAACTTACTTTCATCCGATAACAACATCTAACAGACTACAAGATTTGTTCAGAATATTCAGACTAAAGTATCGATTATTGCTTTATCCTTATGGATGTTATTATGACAAAAATACACGAATAAAAATGGCTCAACCGCCTATATATTTCAAACTTATTTGAGAACTGATCCAGTGACTGGAAAATAAAAAAAAGACAACTCATCGAGGTTTCAAAACTCGGCAAGAAGCTACAGCTTGATTGGTCTCATTTAACTCTATAAACAATATATGCGACTATCATTTTCGATAGTAATGTACCATTTGATCATTTTTTCAATTGACATTCATCTTCAAAAAAAGAGATGTCCCCAGCGAAGGAAAACATCTCTAAATCGTTGGTAAACCAACGTTCTAACCTTGTTAGAATTATTCCGCAGCGTTCGCGTCTTTGAGACCGTATTGATAGCTTTCAGAAATTCTGATGATAACTGATACAACTTAATACTGTGTCTACGACCTTTTACTAGATTTAAATTAACCTAAAAAATGCCATTAAAGCTTACTCGGTATGGTCAAAAAATCATTGTCAGTATATTGAATCTCTATCGGAATTATATTTTCGATAGATTTTTTTAGACCTAGTTGTATGCAGTAAATTTTTAAAGAGCTTCAAAATCCTTTGACAGAAATGGATTGAGCAATGTTCCAATAGGTACTTTTTAATGAATCTCAGCACGTTTTAGAGTTCTTATACCTCAAGACATACAAAACATACGTGAATCAGGTCTACATTGAAATAACTAAAGTTTGAAAAATATATTATATACCATCACACATCTCAAGTAACCCGTTCAAAAAGCTAATTTTTTATCTAATAACGGGCTGAACTTCCTGACAAACTGTTAGTACGCACGGTTATACTACAAAAATAGTTTATCATACTTTCATTAAACAGAATTTCCATAGCATCAATTAAAAAGGGAATTAAACTTAATTTTTGCCTACTTAAGTTACAGTTTCAATGTCTTCCTTCTTTTGCTAGGCTAATTTTGAGGTGATAAAGATGTACAAAAATAACTTGAAGAATTTAATGTCGGAAAAAAACATTAGTAATCACAAACTAGCAAAGGAAACTTCACTATCTCGTCAGACTATTAGCAAAATTAAAAATAATGAATTTCATGATATTTCTGTTAATGTATTGACTGAACTGCTAGAATATTTTGACGTGTCTTTTGATGAATTTGGAACAATTTATTCTCGTGAAGAATGTTTGCAAGCATTAATACCTGATAGAGGTTTTACTAGTGGAAATTTAGATTTATTAGAATCTTTACTATCTAAAAATCTTCATATTTCTTGCAAGTATCACCCTTATTCCTCCAAACAATGTTTAAATATTTATTCCAAAGGATATTTCAAAAAATTTTCTTTTTCAGGAAATATGCGAATCAATACCACTTTATATGGACTAACATTTGAAATAACAGATTTTGATTTATATAGATTAAGCAATAATTTTGTGTTCAATGATTTTTATGAGCTCTATAAAAAATTCATTATTCAATTGGAGCATTATGCATTAACTTTAGGATTCACTCAAATTGTTATAAACGTTAGCTCTTATACTGATAATGATTTAGAAATACACATAGAGCCTAGAACAGTAAATTCAAAAGATTTAGAATTTTTGGTAAATAGTTATAGATATTCTACTAGAGAAAACGAATTAATTAAAACATCAGTCATTAAGCAATTAGGCTATATAGAGCATAGTTATACTGAATCCCACAGAAAAAGAAAATATGAGATAGAGAAGATAGACAATTATGTAGATCGTTTAACCCATCTAACCTTTTTTGAGAAAGAGTTAAAACGTATCTCTATATTTTCAGAGAAAAATATATCTTTTAATCATGGTTCAAAAAAATTTATCAAACCATTAAATTCTGAAATTATCCCCAAAGAAAAACTCGAAAAAGATAATAAACGGCGATTGGAATGGTTATGATAGCATTTCTTTTAGCGTTTCTCTATGCTATACTCATTTTGGCAACTTGCCCCCAAAGGGGGTGTGTTCTATTGGAAAAACTACTATCGTTGGTTATTGCGCCTATCTTTGTAGGTTTAGTTATTCAACTAATTTCTCATTGGTTGGATGAGAAAGACAATGACTAAGAGCAAGTTGCTTCTAACCCACACATTCGAAGTCGCAACGAATGTAAAAGAAAACCACTCTATTCGCAGTAGAGTGGTTTTTGTGTTCCATTGGTAAAATTACTATCGCTTCGCACCATCATATTAACAAAAATAATGTGGAAAATCAAATTTATTTGATTAAAAATTTGTCCTTCCTATTTACAACATCTATCTCGTTTGTTTTCACAAACGGTGGGTATATTACGCTAAGGCACTCCGAGAACTAGTTTAGATACTTGCTATTTTGTAAGTTTATCGAGGCACAAAAAAAACTACATGCCCAGTAGAATAAGTCAGCAGCGACGTTAGGAGAACATAGTGGCTGGTGACCTATTTTATAGTATTGTATGGGTAAATCCGGGTATTTTTTAAAGCATATATTGATAGCTTTCAGAAATCTTGGTGATATAACTTAATACTGTATCTATCACTCTTTTACAAAATCTAAAGTAGCTACAAAATACCAGTAAATTTTACTCGGTATAGTCAAAACGCAAAAAAAGCAGACTATCTGTAAAAGATAGTCTGCTAAACCTTGAATTAACAATGTTTTGATTATTCCGCAGCGTTCGCGTCTTTGAGACCGTATTATCTGTTTCGCTGTGTTCTATTGATTCTTTATGTTAATTATTGATTGATATTACAGTGTTTTTATCGATCTAACTAATTCTAGTAACTCTCTGTTTTTCTTATTAAACGCAATCAAAACGCAATCAAATTCCGCCAGCTTGTCGTACATATAATGAAAGAAAAAAATATACATATAAAACATTCTAGTTAATTATACTCTTGTTCTCTTTACAAAAAGAACAAACGTTCGTATACTCCTTTTAAGGAGTGATTACAGTGAGATTCATTAAACGTGAGAATTTCGGTGATTATATACGACCAGCAAAATTTTGTTTAAAGAATAAACTTTATGGATTTGAAAAAGCATCTCACGAAATTATTATTATAGAAGGAATGGATTATAATTGGTGGATTTATAATAGTGATCGCTACTGCATGGCATTCCCGACCAAGGACATTGATCATGTTTTATTATTTGAAAGAGATTTTCAAGCTCGTCTACCTCTCTCGCATAACGGAGAAAATTATCTTCTAACAGATTTTAAAAAAGCAAAACGTCCTATAAACCCATACACTGGAAAGGTATCTTAATATGAACATAATTAGTCTATATGAACAGGGCTATATTTCTTATTCAGAGTTTGAACAGGAATTTCCTGACAGTATATCTGAATCTCAAGAGTGCGTTTTTGGAACTCGTTGCGTAGAGTTTTATGTAGGCATGACTTTAGGAAAAACAAATACTAGATATTTTATACAACCATATGGAGGCGATCACCATGAAATCATTGAAAGGTGTAGTTTCGAAGATACGAGTGCTGAAAATGTCGAGGACCCCTTTGGTCCGTTTCTCTCTTGACGGTGTGAACTGTCTGATTGCTGCACATAGTTTGAGTTTTCTAGCCGACGTGGATGAAGGAATGCAGATCGTGGTTGCTGGTGAGTATAATGATCGGAAGCAATTTGTTGTGAGGAAGTATTCGGTCATTGGTAAAACGAAGATTATGATTGAATTTGAAGCAATGAAAAAAGACCTTAGCTTGGGCTAGGGTCTTTTTTTGAACTCTTTTTCTTTAGCTCGATAATTAAGTATAGAAAAATCATCAATAATCCGATTATATGTTCCAGCACTATAAGCTCTATCCCAAGGACCATCTGGAACATGTGAAATTGATACTAACTCACTTGCAGATTTTGTCCAATACAATTCAATAACTTCCTTAAGCGTAGCTAAAATATCTTTATAGTTTTCATTCATAGCTATTTTAGCTAGTGCCATGGGAACTGTTATTTCTTGCAGATAAAGAACAGGATCGCTCGCTTCTTCTATCCTATTGCGTCCAAAATCTTTATATAAATGATACACTTCTTCTACCACGGGACCATACTTATAAGCTACAATTTTTTCAGGAAAAAGCTTTCTTTTGGTTTTTTCTAAATAAGTTGCGTAAGTAAAATAAATCAACTTTTGTAATTTTAGATTTGTAACCGGTGATAAAGTCAAGAAAAGTTTCGCGATGTCAATCGCACTAATTTCTTTATCTTTCTTAAGTAGTTGCAAAAAATCATCTGCACTTTTCGCAATATAAACATCCTTAAAAAAAGAATCCTTCTCGTATACACTCTCCCAAGAAACAGAATCAGTAGTTAATTTGTGAATACCAAAATCAATTTTCCCTAACATCTCTTTACTTTTTTCCAAAAAGTTTTGTATAACGGTTTTATCAAGACTATCGTTAGATGAATAATGCCATCCAATTCTTGTCCCGCCTTCATAATAGCTAGCTATTGCAATAAAATGATAAGCCATTAGTCATCTCCCTTTCTTAATATTCCTTCTTTATATTGCTTAGGCCATGTAATATAGCCTCGCTTAGCTTTGTGCTCAGCATGTGATTTTTCATTAGTTTCTGAATGTTTTTTATTCCATATCTGTAATTCCCACGGAAAAAAAAGATTATTACCATTCTTGAAATATAAGTGGGTTCCTACATAGCCTTGCTTACTTCTATTATACCATCTCATTAGAGAGAATTCATCTTCAATGGATTCCATAAATTTTTTGAATTCTTCAGTTTCACAATTAAAATCATCTATAATCAATCGAAAACCCAACAAATCATTTAAGCACTTTTGAAGAGATACTTTGCCATCAGCATGATCTTTACAATAGTAAAAAAGTTTGTTTTGGACGGATTCTTTTTGCTTAAGTCTTATTCTCCCGTCCCACAGTCTGTATTCATGATCAAAGTCAGAGTATGCTATAACAAAATTTAATTTCTCATAGTATTTTTCTATATGCAGAAGAAAATCATCAGATATTTTATTCCCAATTACAACATCTTTTACTTGGATTTTCCTCAAATTCCAGTTATTTTGTTGCATGAAATGTTCTTCAGAAATGGATTTATGTAATCCGTTTATATCCATTATGCTACTTCTAAGAAGCTCAAAATTCATAATTAATCTCCTAAACATATTCTTTAAGAGATTAACACTAATGCAATGTATTGTAAAGGGAATTAATAGCCTACGTTGTTTGAATATAACTACTAGAATCAGCTACAATGAATTTGCAAAACATACTCATGGAGAAGAGTAGTCCAATTAAATGATGATATTTTATGTCGTAACTTAATGATCAAAAAACAATTTCATCTCAATGATTACTCAAACTCAACAAATTTATGACGATTTTCTAATCAATAATATCTATTAAGTAAGAACAATGATAAAATAAATACGAAGAGTACTGGTCGCAGTCCAGAAAAACTTCCCCAAGTTTTCTGTGCCAGTACTCTTCTTAGATTAATGCATGTTGCAGGATAACCTTATGTGAAAAAAAACATTTTTGCAAATGATATGAATTCAAGTTAATTGAAGCCCGCTTATGCGGGCTATTTTTTTACCATGGAAGTTTATTATTGTTCAATGCTCTCTGTAATGCCTTAACCATATCGGATTTCGGACTGATAATACCATCAACTGTCGTTCCTAATGCTTTTTGCATCGCTTTGATTGTTGCTTCACCACATAGACCATCAATTACACCAGAATAATATCCTCTTGCTTTGAGGCCCATCTGGATTGCACGGATCACGTCGGATCCGATCAAAGTAGTATCAAATTCTGCAGAATAGATATTTTGATTGTATTTTTGCTTGTACTGATGACTAATCACTTTATCTCTAGTTGTATTGTAGTATTCTTGCAAACGTAGAGTGACGAGTGGTCCCCATTGTCCATCGATTGCCAATTTGATCATTTGTGTGCTGTTATCAGTATTCACATCTGCATTGCCACTAGCTACAATTCGATAGAAATGGTGCGTTAATCGAGTGCTCATATAAGAATCATGGCTGTCTGTGTGAATTCCATTCCAATAATAGCTGCAATGGATAAAACTCTTATTGCTCAAAAAGATTCCTGTATGCCCTTCTGATCCATGAGAAGCCCCAGGAGTTCCAGCTATAAAGATATCCCCTCTTCTCACTTCTGCACGACTAATTTTCTTGAGCACTGTTCCATTCATGGCAAATAGCGTTTCTGTATTTCCCATTGTTCCGGCCGGTAAGAATCCACCAGCAATCATAGAAAAAAACACTGCAGAAGAACAGTCGTAGCTTTTAGGGCCTAATCGACTTGTCATGGAATAATTGACTCGCCCTTCCTTGCTTGCCATCCATGAAATCATGTTTTCGATACTCATTTTTTATTTCCTCCTTTTGACAATATTTTTTTGCTATAATTTCCTTATCAGTCAGTGGTCGGCTGAAGTAATTGATAAGGAGGTGTGTTTATATGGTCAAGAAATATGATCTTGGCAAGTCATCAGACATGAGAAAGTTTACTCGAGATTTAGACAGAGATATCAAAAAGGAAGTTAAAAAATCAATGCTATCTCAAAAACATGAAATCGAGTGTCCTCATTGTCAAAAAGAAGTTTCAGTTCCAGCAGGACATTCACTATGTCCAAGTTGCGGAGAAGAAATCAACTTAACTTTGAACTTCGACTTCTAAATTAAATTCTTCAATCTTTTTCAATGTCTCTTGTAATTGCTCAGACTGGATTGTTGCCTGTTTGAGCAATTCTTGAAATTCATCAATATTTGTTTTAACCTCTAATGTTACTTCCATGTTTATCCCTCCAAATATTGTATTAAAAAAGAGCAGCCGATTGGCTACTCCTTCTTGTCTGTAAATTCTTGGCCATCGCCGTAATCAACCGTATCGCTTTTTGGTTGATCATAAGTAAGCGCCTGTTGGCTATCCGCGATACCTGTAGTTGTTGGATCATTAACGATACCAATAATCACCAGCACTGCAAATACTGTGTTTACTACAACAATCAGTTTATTGACCAAGTCACCAAAATCGTACTCAAATCCAAATACTGCAGCAATTGCTTGCACTGCTAGTGCTAGTGCTGGAATAACTGCCAACCAAAAAGCCTTACTTTTCAAACGTAATTTCCAATTAATATTGTTCATGTTTATCTACCTCCAAAAAATTTTATTAATTCTAAGACGAATGCGAATACTGCCCCTGCTGACGCACCAATTCCAAGAATCATTTTCCACATATTCGTTTTGTCGAGCATTTTTAGTTCATACTTGCGTTCATCAGACTTTTCATTTCTTTGCAATACTGCACGAAGGATTTCCGCATTTTGTTCGCTTTGCCGTGTGTTTTGCTCACGTAAGAAACGGTTTGATTCATCAACTCGTGCTAGACCTTCATTCATCGATTTTTGCATTTCCAGTGTAACGTCATTAAGACGCCCCAACTCTTTGTCATGCTGTTTTAACCGCTCCTCATGTGCTTGGACCTGCTTTTCTATTTCCACATATGCCACCTACTTCCCTGAAATAAAAAGCAACCGACTATTAAGCCGATTGCTCCTGATACTACATATCCGATTATTTGGTTCCTTCTGGCTTTTTTGCTTCGTCAACAATTTTTGCAACATCTTCTCGTAAAACATCTGGCACACTTTCGATTGTGCGTTTTCCTTCAATTACGTGTGTTGCATATAACATTTTCAACGCTGAAAATTCCATTTTTCACTCCTCCTTTACTTTGAAAAAACATAATCTGATATTTCCATAAAAGCAGTTTGGACCATCTCAGATTCCTCTTGCATAGATTTTACTGTCTGTTTCAACTCTTCATTTTCTTGTTTCAATAAATCTAACTCTGACGGTTGGCTCTCGGAATTTTCATCTACAATAGACTGAATAAATTCGCTCATTTTTTCTGGATCATCATCGAATTCTTCTAAAACAATAGAAAAGAGCTCATCCATTTCCTCTGTGGTTGAACTCTTTTCTTTAATAACATGCTTGATATACAATTCTTTATATTTTTCTTTAGCTGTCATCGTCTGCCTCCTACACGTCTGCCGCTGAAAAGACTCCAGCTATATTGAAAATATCATTTGCATTATTTGTTAAATATCCAAAGTCGCTTCCCGTCCAGCCTAATCGATAGCTAATTGATATTTCACCATTCGTATCGATAGTGACCATGAATATTGTCGTTCCAGCTCCTTTTCCTAAATACTTTACTTGCATTTGAGGTCTAAATCCTACCGGAAGTACACCTACAACATAAGTATTGTTTGCATTTGGTAGTGTACTATTATTTTTAAAGGCTCCACTCACTTGGACCATACGTCCTAATCTGGTTGCGCTAGGAAAATTACCGCTCGATGGACTTGTTGAATATTGGGACCAACCGCTTGCTGCAGGAATTCCTGTTTTTCCTATATTATATAGATCCTGAAAAGTTAGATTACCACCCAGCCCCCGGCTATCGGTCATTGTAAATCTGTAAGGATTTATAGAAAGATACCTATCTGCTTTCATTTTTTGCGACCCGTTAAATACGACAAATTGAAGATCTTCATGGCTGAATTGTGAGAAACCATTATTTTGAATTTCCCCAGTGCTTTTTACATACGTTTGGAAGTCATTTCGGAAGTACCCGCCTGACATAGAAAGCCGGCCTTTTCGCCAAACCGTACTTCCTTCAGCTATTTGATAATCGTAATCAGAATACAATCCATCTCCTTGGATTTCTACTCCGTTTATTATTCCAGCAGTGATTTTGCCTAAATCAGCACTCAATGCATCCAGAGATTCAACTGCTAATGTTGCACTAGCATATTTCTTTTTTTGCCAACCACTCTTGTATGTGTATACCGCAATAATTTTATCACTTGTTGACGATTCAGTTTGAAACCATGTGGCTCCTTCTGTGGTATCGCTAGGCTGAGTAGGTTGCATATAGGCAACGCCCATAATGCCACGATCGCCTTTCGGTCCTGCTGGTCCCTGTGGTCCTTGAGGTCCAGTTGGCCCTGTATCACCTTTATCTCCTTTAATCAAAGACCAGGAGTAATCAGCAGCGTTGGTGCTTTCATTAGCAGTTATTTTGTTGTAGGCTAATCCAATGTAAGTCTTACCTGTTGGACTATCAGACATTCCTGCGCCAGTAGCTGATGTGGCATACTTAATCCACGTATAAAGTGTTTGTCCATTATCTCCTTTGGGTCCCTGCGCTCCATCTGATCCTTTGATCAATGACCAAGTGTAGTCGGCATAGTTTGTCGATTCGGTGGCTGTTGGTTTGTTGTATGCCAATCCGATATAAGCCTTTCCTGTTGGGCTGTCAGACATTCCACTTGTTGGCGTATCTGCATACTTCAACCAAGTGTAATAAGTTTGACCATCAGACCCTTTAGGTCCCTGGATACCTTGATCCCCTTTTTCACCCATTTTTGCTGCAGAATAACCTGATTCATTTGTTCCATCTGTATATGTCCAAGTGGTTTTGGTCCATAAAAAAGATCCTGCTGGTACAGTAGGTATTGATGTAGTCCATCCGGTAGTTGGTTTTACAGTTCCAGAAGTTGAAGATACATATTCAATTTTCGTGCTTGAAATTCCTACGCCATCTTTTCCCGCAATTCCGTCAGTTCCGTTGTTACCATCTTTTGCATTGTATGAAACAGTATAACCAGTTTCTGTTGAAGAATCCGTGTAAGTCCAAGTAGTTTTAGTCCACAAATACTGACCCTTAATTAATGCCGGAACTTGAATTGTCCATCCAGAAGTTGGGGCTGACGTTCCACTTGTAGATTGAGCATAAGTAATATTTGTATCAGAAACTCCAACACCATCTTTCCCTGCGATGCCATCTTTTCCATTTTCTCCGTTCATACCTAAAATTCTTTGCCACGTATAATCAGCAGGATTTGTGGATTGGACATCATCAAATGTTGTGTAAGTTCCTACATATGAAGGATATGCATTGATAAAGTCGTCGCTAGGAGCCGGAGTGTAAATTGTAGGCGATGTGCTAAATTCAATCTTATTGTCTCCGACATTTGGATAAGAGGCTTGAAAGTAGTAAGCACCTGTTGGGACGGTCCAAGAAAATGATTTCTTCCCAGATTCTGCTTTGCGTTCTATATAATTCTTGTCTTTGTCTGCCCAGCGCCAACGGAAACAATATGTTGTACTTGGATCTTCTGTTTGCGTGAAATACAAAACATCTCCGGGCTTTACCGAAATATAGTCTCCCATAAGATTACTATTCGGATCAGGATAGGGCGCTCCAGTCGTATGAATATTTGTATTTTTTATTTCAGTTGAATGGACAATCAAATTTTCATTTGGATATGGAATCGTAAATCGATCGGTACCATCTGGGTTCCAAGAGTAAGCTTGATAAATATGTGCGTCTTGCCCATCTTCGCCTTTGACAAGTTGCCACTTATAGTCTTTTGGATCGTTTGATTCAGTTGCGGTCAATTTGTTTGTAGCTAGTCCAATATAATATTTTCCAGTGGGATCATCGGTCATGTTGGTTCCTTGATAATCATCCGCATACTTTAGCCATGTGTATGTTGCCTGACCATTCTCACCCGGCGGACCAGGAACACCTTCCCCCACAAATTTTACCCAGAGTCCCCGATAATCTGCAGGATTATCACTGGCTGTTGGCACACCTAACACTTGCTTAATCGCAATATAGGTTTTTCCGGCTGGTAAAGCACTGATTCCGTTACCTTCCTCATCATCTGCATAACGTATCCAAACATAAGTAGTGGCTTGCTTTAACTGATCAGCTAACTCTTTAAGCGATTGACTAACTCCGCCATCTTGAATGAGGTAGTCTCCCAATGTAGCTTTATATTCATTAGTAGAATAGCATCTCGTAAGTTCAAGAACTCGAGCGCTCAAGAACAGTTTTTCATTCTCGTCTACTAGATAAATCGTATCGCCTATCTTTACGTTGTCTGGTAAATTTGCGATGTCAGTTTCATAATTGATCGCTGGTTGACTTGCTTTTTCTAGTTCACGTATGACGTTATCACAAAGTGTTTTTTGATCAGTCGTTTCGTAGGCTTTGACACGTTGGATATGTCCGGCATTCGGATTTGGATTATTATTTGATAGTAATCGACTCCATATCTTCACTGACTCCATATCCTGCATGACACCAGTTGTCTTGTTTAACAAGAATCTTCCATTTGGATCTTTGTAGTTATACCCTTTTAAGTTAATTGGTTCATTCTTGCCTTCTGGCGTACCACCAGTTGCCACAATAGCTGTACATAGATCATAGATATTGGCTTTGGTCACAATATTATTGATATCTTTATCCATATACAAGGTAATTCGTTTATCTGCTCCTCTTTTTTTATGAACATCCACGTATCGCTTAACAACTTGTGTTCCTGTAATTTCAAATGAAAAACTCAGTTCTGCATTATCAAACTGAGTAGCTAACGAGAGTAAACGAGCGAGAATCGTCTGACTTTCACTCTCCCATTTTAACGTGCGACTGAGATTACTGATTTCATTGATGCCAATTTCAAAACCAGTATCTCCGGCAAACAGTTTGAAATATTCTGCAAATGTCATCGCTTTGGTTGCACTATATGCATCGACCAATCCATTGATCAGATCCATTCCTGCATCTTCTGCTCGAATGAAATGTTCGCCCACTTTCGGATCATGTTCAATTTCCATGATTGTCATAAAAATTGATTGACCATTTTCATCTTTATACAAAATATAGTTCCCATAGTTGGCCATTGATTTGACTTGATCTCGTTCTTTAGCCGAAAAAATAAGCGTCCCCTCAAACGTTCGAGAGGCAGCGCTTATACTAAGAATATCTTGATCATTAAAAATTGAAATTGGTGCATCAGAACTGGTAGAGGCGATTCCCAATAAATTAAATTTTCGATCTGTAAAGTAAAAATCCATTAGATATATGCCCCCCTTAGTTCTACTTCAAAATCAAAAATATTTGCCCAACTACTAGCAACGGGTAAGAATGTTGTTGTCCCTGGCTCCACCGCAAATCGTTCCCAGGTATTGCCCAATGCATGAAGTTTAAAGTTTTCAAATCCGTTCAAAAATACCTTGCGATTTAAAACATCAATTTCCAAAACATCCCCATCATCAAATAGATTGGGTATATTAGTAAACGTTGTTTCGTTATCCCAATAAAATTTACAATCAGTCCATGTCATATATAGGGCATGCTCATTAGTCGGATCATCGCCCCATTTCTGAAACCAAGTGCAAAGTCCATCAATACCCACACCAGAAATTTCAGGTAAAGTTGCTGAAAAAACCTCCGCTTTTGAGGCAATAATTCCTTCACCGCTAAAAGCCTTCCACTTGGAAAATTTCCATTCCACGGTTGTATCACTCGTTCTTTGAATCTGAATCTCCCAGAAGCGACCAGTCCATTCTTTTCGGTCAAGTGTCAAACGTTTCTGAACTTTATCAAAACAACTGAATTCTACGATAAGCTCTTCTCTGACTCTTGAACTATCACGTATAACACAAGAAACAATACTTCCCAATGAACTATTCTGCAGAGTAAATGTCAAACGTCCGGAAGTAGTCTTAGTAGGTTCGAAGTCAAATCGACTTCTATATGTGAAGTTCCCGGTATCTAGATTGCTTGTATTTTTGGGAATGTCAGTATATAAGGTTGGTCCTGCCCAAACACCATCATGATTCTCTGGCCAGATTGGCATCACAACATCGGCTCTTGTTGTCCAATCAACGTCCCCACCGATTTTGTTTGGCGTATCTGGATTTCCTCCATAGTTTGGGTAATCCGGTTTTGCCTTAGGACTGTTCAACTCAAATTTACTAGCATTATTCCTCATTGGAATACTGATGATTTTATCTGTTCGTTGCCCTTCAATCACATCAAGCTCTTCTGCATTACCAAATTGCAGAATACCGTCGTCTGGATTGACAACACCCACAAGACCATTTTCACCGTTCATAGTTGCCCTGAGAATTGGCCAAGCTTTATATGTTCCGTGATTTGTCACAGCAACATAATCGGCCAATTGAGCGGTTGGTTCGGCAAAATCTGCGAGCTTTTCCCCTAAGTTAAACTGCGGCTTTGAATAAGAAACTGCACTTCCTAATGCTAAACAGGTGATCAGATTTAGTGCCTTGGTATTTGGATTTGAAATAGTAAAATGAATATCTAGATTTTGGAAATTGCCCAAATTTAAAGCGGCAGGTTTCGCTTCATGAGAAGCAAGAACCTTACCGCCTGCATAATCTAATTCTTGAATCACCGCAACCGCACTTTTTGATCCGTTTGTATCTCCTTGCAATGCCTTATCTATTCTTAGTGCTACACGTCCCCAAACCTTGTCTCCTTGTTTCAGCTCAGATAAATTCCGCGTTGTACTGTTGCTATTTTGCATGATATAAAAGCCGTTGTACGTTGTACTTTACTTCACCTTTATCAGCAATAGTGTTTGTATCACTTAGATCAGCACCCAAGATATTATGAGCACCGTTCGTTTCATTTAATCGAGCGGTCCATTGTTTGTAATACTTATCTTTCTTTCGAAATTCCGGATCTAAAACTTGATTCTCTGCACTATCAATCGAGATATTAGAAAATATCCGAGGATTAACATCATAAGAAACGCCATCTGGTACAATCCAATTGATCGTACCCTTACCAGCTCTAACAATATCATCAATTTCGACATCGCCAGTTGGGATTGCATACCAACATTTATCTGGTTCATCACTAAAAATTAATGGTTGAGGTCCTTTTTGAGCAACGATTTCTGCAAGTATGCGCCTTTTTTTGTTTACATTTCCTACTAGTGCGAATCCCATTGGAATTGTTCTTCTACCGATCGATCGATCAACATATTTTTCACCATCAGACCGACCAACTTTTTGTGTTTGATAATCAATTTCTGGCAATAATCCTCTATCGAGAGAGGTAACTATCATATATTTTGTAATATCATAGCCTGCATACGTAACTGTTACCACGCAATCCCCTCCTGATTTCTCTTTTGCCTACGTTGCATCTTCTGAATCTCTTCCCAAGTGAATTTAGCTGTAGCTTTCCCCATTTTTCTGCCTTCTATTTCAACTGTCACAGGTATTTCAAACACGCTTCCATCTGCAGAAGAACTTACTGCTAATTCAGGTGTATATGTCTTACTGGCTAATTGACTTGCCGCTATTGAACTATTTATTCTGCTTGCTTCAAGAACCATCTGGCCTGATGGACTAAACTCATTACTGATTCTTTCAGCCATTCCTGAAACACTTTTTTGTACGTTTTTAAAACTTTCTTTTAAGCTATCATTAAATCCGCCCATAATTGCTTTCCCTGCTGGTATCAACAATTTCTTGTCATAGCTGATTGGCCCTTTATGTTCCTTTATCCAGTCAGCAATACCACCAACAAAATTTTTAACGCCTTCCCATGCTGACTTTAGTCCACCGAGAAACCCATTCATGATTGCTCGTCCAGCTCCACTTAAACTTATATTTTTCAAACTGTTAAATACATTTTTTACACCATTTACAACATTTTTAATACTGCCAGCAACACTTGAAACTACACTCTTCATGCCATTCCAAGCTCCAGAAATACCTGAACGAAGAGAATTACCTGCACTTGAAAGCCCGCTGAAAACGGATCGGATTCTGCTTATAACGCTACCAATGACATTTCCTACAGTTGAAATGACTGATTTAATTCCATTCCATGCAGCACTAATTATACTTTTCAAAACGTTCCCGGAAGCCCCTGCACTTGTAAAGAAAGATTTTACTGAAGTAATAACAGAACCTATACTTTTTCCAACGGTGGAGATAATCGCCTTTATATTATTCCAAGAACCAGTCAAAATTGACTTGAGGGATGTTCCTGCACCACCAAGATTTGCAAAGTAGCCAATAACTGTTCCAACCCATTCTGCAACTTGAGTTAACGCTGGCACACATGCCTTAAAAGCATCTACTAAAAATGAGATTACTGGTGTCAAAAATCCTATAGCAGTAGTTATTGTATCAAATGTAGCAGATACTCCAATCAGGATTCCTTTAAATACACCTCCGAGAAAGGCCCCAACCACTTGTAAAACTGGCATTAATGCATCCGAAAGAACTGCTATCAACGGTTGAGCTGCATTCCACATTTTCACAAAAGAATTGACGACCATATCGATTGCAGGACTGACAATGCTCAACATTGTACTGAACGCATTTGTAATTGCTGGGATAATTGCAGAAATTAAAGCCTGTAATCCACTAAAATCAAGTTTAGTAAATGCCGTAGCAATTGTACTAATAATCGGAGTTATTAATGACACAACAGTTTGAAACAACTGGGGTAGCTGACTAAAAGCTGTTCTAAATGCTTTGATTATAGGGTCAATTGCGTTTCGAACATTTCCCAACAACTTTGACAAACCTCCATCGATCCCAATTCCTAATTGTGATAACAATGCTTCTCCACCTTCGAGAAACCTTGGACCAGCTTCTTGAAACAAGGTAGAAAACACTACTGGCAGACCCTTCAAAATATTTCCGACCATTGGAATGAAGTTATCGAATAAAAACGTTGAGGTGGTTTGTGCTAATGCTTGAAGAGAAGGTATAATATCTTCCCCTAAACTGAGCTTACCTAATACATTAGAAAAAGCCGCCCTCATTGCCGCAAATGAACCACTAAATGTTTCAGATGCTTCTTTAGCTGTTGTTCCAGTAATACCTAGTTCTTCTTGAACTGCATGAATCGCACTATAAACATCACTCAAATTGTTGATATCATATTTAACACCTGTTAGCTTAGTGGCATCAGCAAGAAGTCGTTCCATCTCCGTTTTTGTTCCGCCATATCCGAGTTTCAAGTTATCCAACATAGTATAGTTTTGTTTGGCAAAACCTTGGTAGGCATTCTGAATATCGCCCATATTTGTACCCATTTTATTAGCATTGTCGGACATATCAACCATTGCCATATTTGCTTTTTCAGCTGCCTTTTCAGTATCACCACCCATAGATTGCAATAAACTTGCACTGAAACTTGTGACATTTTCCATATAATCATTTGCTGATAATCCAGCAGTTTTATATGCCTCATTGGCGTACTGCTTGACTTTATCTGCACTGCCCTTGAAAAGAGTCTCAATTCCTCCTAGCGATTGTTGCAAAGCGGCACCCTCTGACAAAGAAGCAGAAATACCTTTAGTTATAAGTTCGCCAATTTTAGCCGCTGCAATAATTCCCCCGATCGTCGCAACTAGCTTACCGCCAATTAAATTTCCAGCACTTTTCCCTGCTGCATCAGCTTCGCCAGACAATTGTTTTGTTATGGATCCGCTGATTCCCTTGGCAGAAGGCATGATTTGTACAAAAGCTTGTCCTAATTCTATCGCCATTATTCTTCACCCCCATTCGTTGAATCTCCAATCAGTTGTTTTCTCATACGAGTAAAATCCTCACCAGAATCAAATATGATTTCTTCTTTCTCACGCGGATTATTTTCGGATAATTTATGTAATATTGACTCAGGCCGATTTACATTTTTTTGTCCATCTTTAGTTTTCGTCCAAAGCAAAAGCCTTAAATTATCACTAATCCCTGCCAAAAGTAGAGTGTCTAGAGGTATTTTTTGTCCACTTAGCTTCATTTTTATTCTGGACGTTTCTCTCAAACCGCAAGAAAAAACAGCTACCATAGAAGCTGGCAGCTGTTTATAATCATAAATTTGATAAGTTTCAGCCAAATCACAAACTAGTGCATCTTCATCTACACTAATCATTCCGGCGAGGATTAAGAGTTTTTTGTTTGTGCTTGGTTTTGAAAAATATCCCCCAATTCTTCTATCATCTTTTCAGCTGGAACAATACCATCTTCATCACGTACATGCTCTTTTAATGCATTGGCTTGCTCTTGTCCAAGCAAAAGTTTTAAGGCTTTGGGAATAAGTGTAGGATTTTCGCCAACTTCGTTAATTACTTCTAAAAGTTCATAATTATCTAATCGTTTTTTTTCGATAGAATACTTAAACCCTGAATTTGTTTCCCCTTTAATCATTGACCTGAACCTCCTGTACTAGCTGCTGGTTTCTGAATGTATTCGAAGTGAGTATTTCCCTCATCATCAGACGGAATAGCAGTAATAGTTGTTTCATAACCTACTGCATCTGCGTCTGTATAAGTAATTTCACCGATTTCTGATACTTTTGCGGTCGGAATAACGATTCTTTTCAAGTTGCCGCCTTTTAGGATCATATCAACAACAATCGCATGTTCTTCTAATTCTTTTGAATTAGCTTTGATCGTAATTCCAGTATCTAAAGTACCGGACACATTTGTTGATCCATAGACTTCTTTAAGTACCTCAACGTTTGTTGCTTCAATCAACGTATACGTAAAAGTGTCTTCTTTTTCGGTTTGTACCGAAGCAACAGTATCCCCTCCCCAAGCTTTAATATTTTCATTTGATGGAGTATTTGAGTTAGTCATACCGTCTTCTGAAATGTAACCCAAAGGTTTAAAAGCAGCATTCAATTCTTCTTTAGCATTCTTGGGTACTGTTGTTCCCAATGGTGCCGAATAAATAGCTCCACCTACCTTGGGTTTAGCTGTTGATACATTTTTTGCATCTGACATTTTATTACCTCCTAATAATGAGTGATATCAAAAACAGCTTGATATCGGTATTCTTTCGTAGTTGTATCCGTATAGTTATAATCACTGTTCAACTTGATTCTGCTAATTTCATCAAGTGTAATCAATTCTTTTAAAACTGCCTTTAATTCAGCATTCAACACAGCTGCTTCATATAATGTTGGTGCATAGCTTTGAAATGCATACGTTGAAGAAGAAATATGATTACTTTCACCACTACCAGTCTTTTCAAATAGAACATAGCTTTCTGGCATCTTCCCTTGTTTTTCTAAAAAAGATGGCACAGACAAATGACTATCAAGAAAATTCTTGATCACAATTTCAATCATTTATCGCACCGCCTTTAAGAGGGTATTATTTTTCATATTGTCTTTTTTTGCTTGGTATGTATCCGCATATACCATCGCATTCGCTCTCGTTTTACCTACATAAATATCTTGTTTGTAACCTTCGCCAGCTCTATTTCTCACACCAGTTGCTTTCTCTTCTAATACACCTTGCATCTGATTGGACTTCATTAGAGCTGCTACTCCACTCCGGTTCAACTTGAATTTCATCTTAGCCATAACGTTCCACCATTACTTTCTTATTCCAATCAAGTGGGATTAAGTCTTCGATACCCTCTGTAGGAAAGCCAAAGGTTTTCCATCGTTTACCAAAGAATTTTACTTCTTTGTCTTCCCAATCATTAGTATCTCCTTTCGGGATTGCTAACGTATATACAGCTTTTTTTCCAGTTAAAGTAAGTTGGTTGACAATATCATCAGTGGAAGTAGGAGTAACTAAGACATTTTCAACATCAATATCTGCTTCTTCGTAGATTGGATTCCCGAATGGATCAGTTCCCGTCTTTGTCAAATCCACCAATTGAATTGTTATTCCTTTCAAAATTGCCATAAGGTTCAATCACTCCCATCTGTTGCCGTCTTAAACCAAGGCGGCTCAATTCGCTGTTTTTAATAAATAAACCGCCACCCGGCACAAGGTACGATCCAGAAACAGAATAACCCAGTGCTCCTTCTGCATACTGGGTCATAGGCTCCTGATCAGTTGATGTCATTAATGTTCTAGCTACAACATCAACAGTTACTGATTTGACAACATTCAAAAAGTAATCTGGTTTCATACTAATCATATTGTCCAAATCTTTACCTACCTTATCAGCTTCCATTCGTAAGGAATCAGAAACGACATCAAGTAATTCAGCAGCACGTGTAATTTCTTCTGGCTTAAGGGCACGCCATAGGTTTGACAAATCATCAATAGTTGCAAAGGCTGCCATGAAATCACTTCCCTTGCATCATCAAATCGTACAATTCTTGTTTTTTAGAGCTAGGGTTATACTTGATGCCAAATGCGTCTAATTCCTGCATGATTTGTTTTTTAGTAATGCCTTCTAATCCAGCCACTTGTTCATCTTTTTCATCGGCTTGTTGTTCTGGAGCATCAACTGGCGTTTTAGTTTCATCAGCATTATTTTCAGTTTCTTCTTCATTAATCGCTTTTGGTTCTTCATCAGTTTTTGGCTCATCTGCAACTAAGACCCAATCGCCACCAGAAACAACACAAGGGCTACTGAAAGTAACCCCTGTTTTTGTGTTTTTATATTCCATTACTGTCCGCCTCCTGCAGGTTTGATCACACGTGCAAAGCTACTTCCATCCATGATTCCCCAGCCTAAATAGGTTTCAGAACGTAAGTATACTTGGTTATAATTTTTCAAATCTTTTCCGCTGCCATCAGGATCACCATATTTGATAACTTCTAGTGGAATTTCTTTTGCATATCCCCATTTGAACATGGAGGCAAAGTCACCAATTATAACCAAGTCATTCCCTCCGTTAGATACTGTGCGATTGATATCAGTTGGGATTCCACGAACAGCTCCCGGATTTGCACCCCAGGCTAATTCTGGAAATTGTTTAACACCGTTCACTTTATAAGATGCTAAGGCAGCTGAAAACTGCGGATCCATCGCCATACCCGAAATTGCACCTTCCGCACCTTGTACCATTGAAGCAGCCGTTTCAATGTTTACATCTGGATCTGCTGCATTAAAGTCAACTGTTTGCGTTACTTTGCTGTCAAAATGATTGGTACCAATGACTGCAGATGCCGTACCGGAACGAGGATTGATGCCATGAAACGCCATCAAATCTAACCCACGTGCTAATTTACGAGCATAACCATCATTGAACGCTTTGACAATATCAATTTTGTCTTCATCTGAAGCATAAATAAATTCATCAGAAATCCGAGCGCCATATTCAACTTTGATTGGTACAATTGTCAATGGTGCAATTGAAATACCACCATGGCTTTTTTGCCCATTTTCTGCAACGATATCAATTTCAGAATCCATAGTGAAAGTGAATTCTTTTTGACCGTTAAATGGAATCGGCTTTTGTTGAGATAAAGCTACTAAAGAACTTTTTCCTTTCACTTTGTTAATAAGGTCTGTAACTAATTCTGGATCAAATAAACTTCCTTTTGATAATGTTGACATAATATTACTCTCCTTCTAAATTAAGATTTTCAATTAGATTTTTATAAGCGCCATCTTTTCCTTCACCTAAATTATTTTCAGTATTTTTCAAAGGTGGCGGCGTTTGTTTCTTACTTACAAAACTCGCTAACCGTTCTGCATCAGCTTTGATACTTTCTTCATCATCTCCAACCAAGCGATCCGCTAAATCAATAGGTAATCCATTTTGCAATGCAATTCTTGTACGCAAATTCACTGTTTCTTTCTCAGCGATTTGTTTATTAAGATCAGCTATTGTTTGCTCATGAGTCTTAGCGGCATTGTTTGTTTCTTCGATTGTGGATTTCAAAGCATCTACTTCTGTTTCTAATACAGCATTACGTGTTTTGATCTTATCGTAATCAGCGAGCTTTCCTTTTTCACGACTCAATCTCTCCTGAATAATTCGGTCCAGTTCCTCTTGTGTTTCAATTGCTTTGAATGTCATAATACAAACTTCCTTTCTCCTGCTTGCCCGGCAGTTCGGTAATTTTGTGTATTAAAAAACGACTACCGCTAAATAGTCGTCTAATACCTTTTTTGTTGTTTTTTCTTAGGCTTCTTAATACTACAAGCCCAATGTGCTAATAATGCACTATCCATTAAACAGATATCTCTATCTTCAAATTGCGATTTATAACCAAATCCACCATTGCTGCCGATATTACGCTTCTCGCTATTCGTTACTACTGAACTTAGAGAAGGTTGATCTTTGTGGCAAATTGTTTGTTGAAATATCCCTTGTTCCCATAATGAATTGGCAGTAATGATTTCGGATACTTTTGGAAGGATTGGCGCTTTGAGTTTAAAATCTTCCATTTCTTTAGTTAGAATATTTTGACCACCGGCACCGTCAATGACCACTGCATTCACGTTAGCGTTTTTTAAGAAATTAATGATCCATTGATTGCCATTCCTTACAGACACACAATCAATTGTTTCAACGAATATTTTTCCCGATAAAGTTTTAACCGCAATACTCATTGCAACATTCTGGCCATCATTCCCATACTTGATACCAACATACAGCGGACCCTTCAATACAGGTAGAGCTGCTACTTTTAACCTTGACCAATCACCAGCAGAAATAGCAGATTTTTGATTGTACTTAGGCCAGTACCCTAAACGCTGTATGTTATGATCGAGTTTGTCATCACCAAGTTCCGCTTCAATCTTTCTTTCGGTCAAATGATAACCTAATGAAGGATTGGAATTGTACCAAGCGTCAACATCATGGATATCTTTCATATCCTCTACTGACCATTCGGCCCATCCAGAATATTTCGATTTACCGAATAGCGTAGTATCGCGATAACCCGTAAAAACAGTTCCACTCGAAACCGGCGTAGGTGGTGTACCACACATAATTGTTTGGGGGTTGTCACTATCAGTAACAGTATATTTTAGGGCTGATTCTTGTTCTTTGGTGTATTCTTGGGCTTCATCAATCACAAGAAGGTCGAATCCCTCACCAAGTCCACCACTAGATGTCCGTGTTCTGAATTGAATTACGCCTCCGGTTTCATACAATTCAATCATTTCTTGCCCTTTGGCTTTAATTGAATTGAAATCTGCGCCTTCGTTTTTTCTTCCCTCGACATACCCCATCATTTCCATGTACTTTTTCATCTTTTTAAAAGACGAATGAGAAGTACTAATTCGATGCGCTGTATGTAAAACACTCTGACCTTTTTCCAGCGCATATATTTCTCGCATATACACGATTTCAGTTTTCCCGTTTCGCCGAGGAATAGAATACCCATATTTTTGATGAATCCATAAGCCGTCTTCATCAACTGCCATGATTGGTGCTAGCAAACTCCGTTGCCATTCATATACTGATAATCCGCTTCGTTCATAGTAGCTAATCGCTTCTTGAGATAGAGTTTCATCAAATGGAATAATTACCGATTGAGTAGGATGTTGATTACCAAATTTCACTTTAGTAGTCATAAACTATCCCCTTTCAATCTCGATCGTGCATGATAACCCTGTCGCTGGGAGATATTGGATCACGCATCCTTTCTCAAATTTATGTTTTTTCTAGCTTGAATTTTCTGATCCTTATGTGGATCAGTCCAAGCTTTTGACCATACATTTTGTTTTCGACCATCGCCCGGATTATATTCAACAATACATTTACACCTTTCGTGCCTTCGGTAAATATCATCTGGTAAATCATAATAATCAAATGATCCAGCTAAACTTCTGCACCAATCACAAGCATGGCCAACTAAGGTTCTGTTGATTCTTGGTCTTAGTCCAGATTTCGCGTGGAAATCTACATTTGCTTTAATAACATCGTCAACAACACTTTGACTAAAATTAACGACTGGTTCCCCTAATACCCACTTAACAGAATCGAAATCTTCTGCTGCAGATATTTTATTTACTAGACCATTTACCCTATCTTGATTGAAATCAGGTTTCTGACCTTTAATTTTAATTGCCGCTTCTTTGTTTAATTGCTCTTGAACATCAATAGCAAAATTTGAAATCAAATCGTAATTATTTTTCAGCGTTTCATTAAGTAACCGATCAGCAATATTAAAATACATTTTCCCGTCAGGAAGAATGTCAATGCTGATATTGCTGCCTAATACATTTGCTAATATTTCTCCAATTTCAATAGCAAACTCATTTACATTTTTATATGTGGCCTTACGATTTCTGAGCAAAGAAAAAGCAGACTTCAACTTCTGGCTGTTGATTGTCTGCTCACTAAATTCATTTTTGATTTTATTAAGTAATGCGGGAACAATGTCGTTATCCATTACTATCGCCACCTTTTATTCCAGTTAAATCTCTAATTATTTCGCTATTGATATAACCTGGAATTGCTTGATTCAATTTAATCGCACCATCTCCAATTAATGTTAACGAGTTGGCATCAGCTTCAAATAATGGTTCCCATTTAGGAATTGTTTTTGCAAACTGATATCTAAAATAAGGGTAGTCATCACGTAAACAAGCAGCAATAAATGCTACGTTCAATATTCCAGATCCTAACGATCGTTGTGCTTTACGTCCAGCTAGCCTTAAGTTTTCATGACTAGCCCGAATCGCTTCAACCGATGACGGATTATCAGAAACAAATCCTAAATCATCCAATGTAAGTCCTGTCTCACCTGCAAATCCAGCAGCTGCAGTTTTTAATTGTTCTGTGAAAGGTGTCATGCTTGAAGTTGTGAACTGTCCCACTGTTGGAACATTGTCGCCTTCTCCAACTGTAAATTCGAGCATCGCTGAAATGGTTGCCTTCCAAGTATCCAATGGTTCTGAATCTTGATCTGTTCCTAAAACATATTTTTGCGGAAATGAGTAAAATTCTGCGGTGATATCTGCACGTTCTAGTGTACGTTTTGCGTATGACTGGTAATACATACCGGATCGTGTAATACGAGAACGACCAAATGGCCGAACTGCATCTGGGCGGTGAATCACAGGCACTAATAACGGATAGTCGAAACTATGTTCGATAGATTCGTCTGGTATATTTTCATCAGCATAATAGTAATAAGTTAAGCCAGGCAGAAAATATGCTTCGATAGATGGCTTTCCATCTTTATCTCTTTCGAGAACTGCATACCCCTCAGTTAGCAAACCAGTAATTGGATCAATTATGCCTGTTGCATTGCTTGCTTCAATAATTTGCAGACGAGGAATATCACCTTCGCCTTTTGAAATATAAACGAATGAACAAGAAGCAATCAACGATGATAAAACCAAGCTATCAAAAAAGACATCCGGGTTATTTGCTTCAAAAATTTCGTTTACTTCAAAATCATCATGTTCAAATTCACGAAAAACTAAACGATCAGCCAAAGCATCCACCCCTTTGGCGCACCACCCTAAAACTGATCGATACCTTTTTCTTATTTCAGGTGGAATTGTGATTCCGAAGCTTGATTCATTCTTCTTCATATCGTATTGTCTATACCTTAAATCAACACGAATTTTATGTGTAGCTAGCTTGTTTCTTAGGTACTCAATGCCATAAATTTCCATTATTTCACTCCTTTCAAAAAGTCGCGCGAGAAAAAATGTACAGTGACGGCGTGAAGTCCGCCCGCAAGGACGGCAGGGGAGGTACGCCCCCTATAATTTCTCGTGTGACGCTTTTGATTTTCTCTTTAATGTTATTTCTCGTTTATGGCTTAACCCTTGTAAGAAAGCCAATCAATGCTTTGTGGAAGATTTCTATTTCCAATTACTTTTGGCTCTTCTTGTTTAGCATTAAACATTTTGTCAGACTTTTGCCTGTTGCAAGTCCAATGGGCTAACTGCAGGTTCTCAATCGCTGACGGATGCCCTCCCTTCGACACTGGAATGAGATGATCAATCACTGGACTCATTGGATCAGGCGCCTTGAGCTTCTTATTGACGGGCTTGCCACAGATACCACAGACATTCTCTGTCTTAAGTATTCTCTTTCTGTTCTTTTCAAAGGCTACCCGATGTGGTCCTTGTTTATCAGCTCTTAGTGCCATTACTATAAACTCTCCTTCTTACTGAGTAAGGGGGAGGGGCAAAATATAACCGCAACACTTCATTGCTAACTTTGAATTTAATGCCATCGGGGTTACGCAAAACAGAATACTTTCCTTTCCTCTTTAATACTTCAAGCTGCATATTCTTTTCACAGTAGATGACACCATCAAGAATTAAATCAGCCAACGCAATCATATTCATCCTCCTTTCTATCTGATTCCATAATAAAAAGACAGCACTAGCGAATTTTGAAAAGAGGGATCACCTCCATCAAATTAATGTGCTGCCTTTTATTTTGCTAAAGAAGAAAGTGCGATAAGGAGATTTCCTCCTTTCGTTTATTGAAATATTGTGAGCAGTCCAATGAACGTATGTCCGTTTCTTCTACGCTATTAATATAATCCATACTAATCAAGTTTAAAACTAGAATTAGTAGTGCAACTTTTGTGCAACTTTTCTCTTTGATCTTGTAAAGATATTTTCATCTTCAATTTACTTTTATTTACAAGAAACTCATCTACGAAATCAATAGCCTTTCTTGACTCAGTGTGTTTCTTTTGTATATAAGACGTGCTGTAGTTCAGATTTTCAGCAATTTTTTCAAGTGTCATGCCTTCAACATATTTTAAATACATAATTTGATTATCTAATCCTTTAAATGACTTTATCAAAAGAGTCATCTCATTTAACTGTTCTTCTAATCGATTGATTTCCTTTTCAATTATTTGTATATTCTCTTCCAAAGAAGCTGCTCTAGAATTCTTTTCAAGGCGGACGTTTGCTAAATCGCCACTGACCCACCGTTCCAATTCCAACTTACTTTTGTTAAGATTCCATTTCATGAAGAGAATCTGCTCTTCCAATTCTTGATAGTTTTTAAGCCATTGAAACCTCACAAACGCCACTCCTTTTATGGTAAAATAATCTTGCGTCGGTCACTTTCCAAAAAGGAAGTGGCTTATTTATTTGCCTTCTCTCTCGTCCATCTTCTTTCCTACAACGACTGCAGCAATCATTAATAAGACGAATCCTGTGAACCCTAACACTGCAACTGTCATAACATATCTCCATATAGTTTAGCTTTAATTTTCTTTAACTGTTTCTTCTTGATTCTGGAGTTCTTTGTCCTACGGTATATTGCGAAATATTTCTTTATTTCTGGGTCATTTGAAACTTTCACTAGCAGTGTCCAATCAATTTGCTTGAACACTTTAGACACAACAGATGCAACTTCTGCGAACAACTCGCCTATCCCTTGAAAGAAGAGGTCTATTCCGTCACTCATTTTTTCAATGCTTGATCTTTTTAATTCCATCTGTCACCCTCCTAACCTAAATGAACTGTTTAATGAACTGTTTACAGAATTTCGGACCTGGCTTGTGATGCTGCTTGGAATTTTGATTTTCATTCCAGGTTCTTTAAAAAATTGAGCTGGAATGCTTACCGAAGTTAGCATTCCTTTACTCAACTGCCTTCCGGTTATATATGATCTTGCAACCTTATACAATTCACCTTCAGGAACAAAGTTAAATTTATAAATTTCAAAAAAGCGGTCATTACTCATTTGAAAGAAATCGAGGGCCAACTTAAATTTTGGGTGACCTTTAAATGTGCCATATTTTTTTATTAAATATGCGCCACGATCATCATCCGCTTTGATTTTATCTTTCTGGTAGTCATTCATAATTTGAGCAGCTCTTGGTCCTGAAACATTTTCAGTAGCCATAATCCATATTTTTTCTAAACAAGTTTTCATGACTTCTTCGTTATTTGAGTTTTTACCATGAAATGCAATTTGGGCTATTTCTGTTAACATTTCTTTATCCTCCGAATTCCTTGAAAATAATTACAGCTCCTTTAATATGTTCAACAGCATCAAGATTCCCTTTAACATAATGGAATCGATGGCTTCCCGGCTCTTGTTTTTCTAACCAATTTCCAGTATAGAGTTCGATTTCTTCTAAGTATTCAATTGTTTCTTCAAATCCATCTGACAGTCCTTTTTTATAGGCATATAATCCGAATCGATAAACTAGATACCCGCAAACTATAAGTAGTATTAAAGTCGATACAATCTCCATCTTTCACCCTCCTGCTTCCATCACATCCCGTGCTAACGGATCATTCTTGATAATTTCATACTTCCTTTGCACTTCTTGTAACTGCTGTTCTAACTGCTCAATTTGCTGTTGTTGACCCACAATTGTATAGGATAACCAACTTAGACCGAGTATGGTTAGCAGTATTATGATGACAGAATGGCTAGTTTTCATCGGCTTGCTCCTGTTCTACCCAACCCCAGTCAACATAATTAAAAATTGCTTGCTTTGCTTCTTTCTCAATAACTTCATTTGTAGCATCATCTTCCACTTCAATTGTTGCATAGATGTCGTTACCTCCATCTGCGTTTAACCAAACATCTATTCTTCTGCTCACTATAAGGCCTCCATTCATTAATCGCTGACGATTGCTGACTTGCACGTTTATATAAAACTACTATTCTTCTTCCTTTAATATGGTAATATAAAAGTATTATTTAGATGAGGTGATCCTGATGAACTTTTTTTACTCTGATACGTATCAAATCTTTCTTAACTCAATTACGGCTATAGGTACGATAGGATCTGTTTTTTTCGCACTCTATTTTTCATTAAAGGAGCTAAGAGAAAGAAAATTACTCTTATTAAGAGATCAAGCATCTAAAATATATGCTTCAAGTAGATCTGCTGAAGATGGTCTTCTTGTGACATTGCATAATGAATCTAACCTACCTATACACAATGTTTTTATCATTTCAGTTTTAAACCAATCAGGTCCTTCTCTTGAAGAACAACTTGGAACTTATAATGATATAAAGTTTTTGGAATTATGTTACCCGACGGAATCCAAGATTTTGATGAAAGACCGCGGTCATTCAATGGGTGGTAAACATGACGTCGTTTTAATATTTTTTACAGACGCTCGGGGTATTGAATGGTCATTAGACAACAAATTTAAACTCAGAGAAGTAAAAAACTATGAAAAAGAAATCATCAATTCTAATCTCGAATTTTATCCACCCTATTAAGGACCTACATAAACGTGGGTTCTTTTTCCATTATTTCGTCGGATAGCTGAATTACATATCATACTCACTAAGTACTCGTTCCCAGTTGATCCAATCAATTAAGCCCCAGGCTTTCGCCTGCACTTCATAACGATATTTTTTGTCATATAAATATTCCAATCTACTTTGAGCTATCTTTGTCAGCTCTGGAATGTCCAATCCCAACTCTTTTGCCTTAATTAGCTCACTAGAAATTTCGTTAATCTCGGCTTTATGTGACTGGATAATGTCCATAATGTTTTCTTTGTTAAGCACTGCTATACCCTCCTTCAGTTGGTTATTTTGGTGGATAACATATTTAGTACCGTTAATAGTTAGTGCTTTTTTTGTTTAATTTGATATAATTTTTGTGAACATAATATAATTTGTATCTAATTAATTTTATCAAGGAGACAACTATGAATTTAAAAGATATTTGGAATTCAATCATTTTCTTCTCACAACAAGTAGACTCCTTAGTTTCCTTATTCTCTTTAATAGTTTCCGTATTGACTTTGATTATGTCTTTTAGAATAAAGTCAAAAATTGAATCTGCTAAAGATGAAGAATACTTGCGCTCCAGGCGAAATCAAATTATTGGTGAAATGGATGGATTTGAAAAGTTCATCAATTCTACTTCATTTGACAAGAACATTGGTTCACAGTTACGAGAATTTTTGATTACCATAGAAGAAACTTACCCTTTTTTAAAAAAGAGAAAGCGGAAGACACTCAAAAATTTGTCTCAAGGGATTAAAGAAAATAACTGGGAACTGACAAGACGACATTTTATTAACTTAAAAACTTATATTGAGAGGTTATAAAAATGAAAAATTCACAAATCATTCAAAAACTTATTGAAGGAACACTTGACCACATCTATGTTTGGCAACCATATAAAAACAATACCTTTAAATTCAAAGCTAAAAGTCTAGAATTAACACAACATTTTAATGCAAAAACTTCATTCATATTAAGTACAAAACAAGGGGTTTTCTTGTTGGCTTCATACAGGGCCATGTCATTCCCAGATGAAATAATTGAAGAAATAGCACTTTATTTTTATCCTAATCAGAAACTAGATCAAAACGAACATATCTCATCTAACTCCTCGAGTTTATTTTCACTCAGAAAAATAATTGAATTAACTTTAGAAAATGTTACGCCAATTATCCTTAACGATGAATCCTTTCCAAACGAAGACAAAAAACATAGTGAACAACTAAATGACTTTTTTAAAGAATAGTTTAATGGCTATTCTTTTTTTTGCTATTCAACTTAATCGTTCTATTTATTTTAAATAAGTTAATTATCAATCCTATCAAGCAAAAAAATGTAATCAAATTTATATACACTTCCATCCCCCAATTCTGTCATCAATTGCGTGAATTACTGACTCCCAAATCTGACTTTTTCAAAGTGATCTAAATAATAAGAATCTCCATCTATGTCAACATAATCGGATAGTATATCCTCATCATCCACATCAACTTTACCTTCATAGCCACCGTTATTCCATTTCTCGTAAGCTTCTTCAATAGTTTCCGCTTCGATATCTATAGATACTTGCTACTTTCTCTCCCAGCTGATATTAAATGTTTTCATCTAATCCTCCATTTCCGCTATTTCTGTCACTTACCTCTTTCTCGAACTATACCCATATCGATTATTTTTTTGAACGTATTCCATTCTTCGAAAGTCATTTCGATGTCGTGCTGCTTTATAGCATTGCTATCCCAAACTGTGAATAATATGGTTTCTGTTCCCACTGTCGCATCTAGTTCATGCGTGTCATTAACATATTCACAAATAACTTTTAACTCTCTGATTTCTGCTGATAATGACATCCTTCCACCTCATTCCGTTATCTCTTCCGATTGTGGAATTATTTCAGATCACTGGACTTAACGAAAACACCGTTGACCATCTTTCCGGTCCGACCTTTGATTTCTTCATATGCTAAATTCAAGCACTCGTATAAATCCATGTCGTTTTGCAAAGCTAAAATAATCAAAGTCACTACAACATCTCCGATGCCGTCACGTAGTGCATCTTGGTCACTTCTAGCTAATGCAGCTGCAACTTCACCAGTTTCTTCTACAACTTTCAGCATTTGTTTACTAGATTCCGCTTCATCCAATCCTTTGTTCCTAGCCCATTGCTCAACTGATTTTATTAACTCATCCATGTTTATTCCTCCAAATTTTAGTTTTACACATATCCACAAAGTTATACACAATATATCGTGGGAACTAATTTTCGCCCACAATATATTGATACATCAATTTCAACTACTGACTAACAGTAATTTTGGTTATTTTGAACACGCCTTGTGCAACCATCGCTTGTTTTTCGACTTCTGATCTACTGTAGCCATGCAAATACATCACCGCATTGCGACCTTTCCAATCCACATAGTCAATCTTGTACATTTGAACTTTCACTAGATCACCTTCTCTTTTTAGTATCGATGCCTTAAATCTTTCGAATCATTTTTTTGTTTTCAATGACTGTCCGTCCCAGATAGTAATCGATCAAGTGATCATCCCACGTTTCAGTAGACACGATTCTTACAATGCATGACTTGGATAGTCTTTTTTCGATTATCGCGACAAATTGTGATTGCCAAGGTTCTCTTCCGCAACATAGCCAAGTTTCATTTTTCTGCATGACTGTATTCACCACTAAACGAATCCAAAACGTAACTGTACGGGACAAATTTTTTATCTCCTAGCAGCAAGTAATACTTTCCAGATTTTGAAATAAGAAACGTTTTTCTCTCTGCCTGCTCATTATCAAAGCAAGTTCCTAAATATTGCTCAGAGTTTTTGCTATTGACAACAAAACGTTCAAGCTGCCAGTCTCGAACTTCACAGAACATTTCAAAGCCTATTCGAGCTGTTCTAAAATCATCAATCGGATTTGACATGGCTTACCACCTACTTTTGTTCAGAAAATCAATGAAACCAGGAGTCGGAACCTGATATTCCTTTAGTTCTTCCTCCAACAAGTATTGACGACCATACTTTTCTTTCATGTTTTGCCAATCGCTCCAAGGAACAAAACCAACAGTTTTTTTGATCATGCAGCAAACACCAGTCATCGCTCCAAACTCGCTGTGTATGTCTAAACAAATTGCTTGGTGTTCTGTGATCACTCTTTTATTGATTCTGTCCTTTGTAGTCATCTTTGCTTCAAAAACAATCGCTTGCCCGTTTATAAGAGTACCTTTGTAATCGGGTTGGGCTTTACCAATCGGGAAAACTGTCATACTGCCATCGCTATTAATTTTTTTTACTCGAAAAGGTTCTGGTGTTTTCTCGATCATCGCAATACCTTTGTTTTTGTAATACAAGCATGCTTGGTCAATCAAATTTTCAAATAATCTTCCTTGGTCATTGCTTTGTCTATTTCTCCAATTTGTGGAATACATCGCTTCGACCTTCTTTCTTTACTTGATCAATTAAATTCCTCAAAAAGCTATCTCGATCATTTTCTCCGTATTGCCGGATAGAACGGTCATAAATACGCTTATATTTTTCTTTGTCTGCTAAAGAGCTATATCTTTCACTTGTAGCCATCCCAAAAAAGAAAGCCCCATCTAATCTATCTATTTCTAATCTAGTAGCAAACTTTATACATCTATCATCAGAAAACAATTCTGAACGTTTCGCGCTCGCTAAAAATTGCCCTCTTGTTTCCGGATTAATATTGATCATCAACATCATTTCTTGCATCATAAAAATTCTGTCAGTGTTGTCATAACAAGCCACTAAATAATTCTTTGTTTTCAAAAGTCCTTTCCTCCCTTTACTATCCATCATCGTTTCTGAATAGCTCTACTTTGAAATACCATCCACGATCTTCATCATAGATTTTTAAAATGTCACCCAGAATGCGATACCCTGGAAACCTTTTTAGAATTTCTTCTGCTCCATCATCGTTGGCCAAACCTAATTTATTCAGTTTTCTAAACGACCAATAATTATCATTTGTAGTTTCGGCTGGTTCTTTTAGATTGCGACTCTTTGACCATCGCTTTTGACCTTTCTTCCACTGGCGGTTTTCCCACTTTTCTTGACCAGTTAAGTAATTGACTAATCCTTGCATGCCATCAGAATCATATTGAATAGTTTGAACTTGCCTTCTTCCTAAAGGTTGTTTCTTCTTCCCTCGTCCTTTAGACCATATTTGCTCAATATCATCCCTTGATGGTCCGTGATTCAAAACGATATGATGGTGGATTCGAGTGATATATCCTACTTCCTCATCATATTGATAAGAAGTGAACCACATATATTTGAGCTCATAACCTTCTTTTGCGTATAAGCGCTTCAATTTCTTTAATGTATTATCTTGATCGCGTTTTGCATCAGCTGGTTTTTCTGGTAGAAATTGATTGGAGTAAGTAAAGGTTGCATAGTAATCACGTTCCCCAAAGTTTGCATATAGAAACAATGCAGCTTTCCTCTTGCTTTGTGCTTGATTCCATCTTGCTTGAGATAGACCAGTTACTTTCTTTCTGCGCCCTCTTGGCTCCTTACACTTTCTTTCTTGTTCAAATGTTCTGCTATATAGCCGAATTTCTTTGTATGGACCAGCTTCTACTCTCCGCTCTCTAACAAACGATTTCCTCATGACACACCTCAGCTATTTCTCTTTGTCCGTTAAGTTAGTATCTATTACAAGGACGATAAAACGCCTAAATATCAGCGTTTTTTTGCAAAAAATATCTGAGAATGGTATAATCATCTTGTCAGAGATATTGTTATACCAAACTCAGGGTCGCCTTTATGGCGGCTTTTTTATTTGTTCTGAAAACTGAAATAATACTTTTTCTTCGATAGGCTTACCCAGATGAACTACATGATGATACAAGGTTCTTCCTCTAAGTTGAAAAAGCTCCACCTTGCCTTGAGCAGTCTTAGCCTCTATCGTATACACTCGACCTTCTTCTCTTTTCATGAGTCTTGCACGCAAAACTACTGCTGGAAGCTTTTCTAAAAAGGCAATTGCTTTTGATAGCATGTTCATCCCCTGCCCTTCATTCGTCCTCAAAGAGATTGATTTGACCAGAATTATTCACATCAATTGGATAAACCACTGGATCTAACTCGCGTTTAGGTAATCCATGATTTGACTCGCCACTAATCGTTATTCCTCGATGATCGCTAGTAATCTGAATTGCCAGTTTTAACGAAATTGTACGTTTTGCTTCCATGTCTTTTTGTGTATCTTGTAAATCAGCAGTGATTGTTTTAACTTCTGCATCAAGTAAACTTGAAACTTTAGCCATCAATTTATCTGCCAACGTCAACGCTAATTTATCGTTATGCATAGTGAATACCTCCTTTACTAATCAAATCAGGTAGCAGTTTAGGTAAAGCAACTTGAAGTTTTTCAAATTGTTCATCAGAAACAATGAAGTACATCACAATGGATGGGATTTCATCGCTATCAAATGAACGGTCCTCTACTTCGCAAGTCGATTCAAATTTATTCCAGATAATCGATTTGATTTTTTGTACATATGGTTTCACATACATTCTGTTTGTTGTAAAAACAATCTCTCTTTCTTTGAACATCTCTCTATCCTCCAATCATTAGTAAAAACACAATAAACAGCAGAACACCGTTCAGAATCAAACTTGCATATCCAATTGCTTGTAATTGCCTTGCTTTATAAAGCGGGTCACTGTGAAGCGCTGCTAGCCATTTTTTGTTCATATACTCACCTCTTTCACAATTGGCGATTTATTCTATTTCGATAAAGCAATTCTTGGTACTGTTTTAGCTCCTTACTTGTGATCTCATGTTGTCGATCACTTAGTATGTCTTTTTTATCGTGAAGAAGCTGTTGGAGATCTTTCACTTTTTCTTTCACTAAACTGTTGATCAATAATTCTTGATTAAGCGAATACTTCATTGATTCCTCCTGTTTCTACATGCTGGCGGGCATTAAATTTTCTTGGAGTTTAAGAATCTTTTGATATCTTCCCGATCGAACCTTGTTTCTTTGCCAAATGGGATTTGAGGCAATCCCTCAATAATCCATTCATTCAATCGTTCTTCACCAATTCTAAGAATCTGCCGAACTTGCTTTCTCGTTGGATATGGTGGAAGTTCGTTGGCTTTGATTGATTCATTAACGTTTTGCATGACTTTAGCAGCAATTACAGCTGCTAAGTCATCTCCAAAACTTTCTGGTATTTCGATAGGTGCTGAAATTATTGGCATATAATTCAACCCGCTTTCTCTTTTTTAAGATTCCGGAAAGTATAACTTAAAGTTGACATATTCCCAAAAAAAATATGGTCATCTGGTATACCATATATTTTTGATAACTTCTTCGCTAAGCTTATAGGCACATCTGTAGCATCCTTTTCATATTCAGCAAGCCTTTGTCTTGTAATTAATATTCCAAATTTGTCCTTTAAAATAGATACAACTTCGTCTTGTTTCAAATCTGAGTTTACTCTTGCAGCTTTCAATGTGATTTGTAACATGAAGCTCACCTCCTTGCCACCATGATAATCTAACTTAAAGTTATAGTCAAGAGGAAATAATAACTTTCGTATAACTTAATGTTGATTTATATAACTTAATGTTATAAAATATCGTTATAGAAATCAGGAGGAATCATTATGGAAGAGAATATAATAGGAAAGCAGATAAGTTTCTTAAGGAACAAATACAAAATGACACAAGAAGATTTAGCGACAAGAATTGGAGTTAGCAAGCAAACTGTTTCAAACTGGGAAACAGGTTTAAAAACTCCCAGGATGGGTGCTATACAAAATTTATCTGATCTTTTCCATGTCTCAAAAAGCTTCATCATAGAAGGTAATGAAGAAACTGATTCTCCTGAAGAAATAATGAATGTGTACTCACAATTGGATTCAAAAAGAAAACAGGAAGTGATCAATTTCGCAACATTTAAACTTTTTGAGCAAAAAAGGGAAGAAGAGAACGGGATATACACAATCGCCGCTCATTCTGAAAATCCTGAAAGAAAAGTTTCTCAGAAAGAGTTAGATAGTATTAAAGATTTTCTAGATGAACTAGATAATAAATTCGATAATAAATTTAAATAAATCTTTTTAGGATAGTAGGGTTGGGCATGGATGACTATGAGATTTTAATAGAAAGAATTTCACAAGAAATACCCGTGATTGAGGGGGCTGTTGAATCAGGAACAGGATTTACAGCTCTGTATAGAAACGGGAGGATTTATTTAGAGAAAAATATTACTAACCGGAAGAAAAAAGTTGTATTGGCTGAGGAATACGGACATTATAAAAGAACCGTAGGAAACATTCTTGATTATAAAGCTTCTGGTGCATGGAAAGAGGAGTGGAAGGCTAGAAGATATGGTATTGAGATGCTCATTACCTTAGATGACTTGTTAAGTTGCGCTCTAAATGGTTGCAATAATAAATACGAATGTAGTGAATACCTAAATGTCACCGCAGAATTTTTAGAGGATGCTCTTTTACATTATTATAATAAATACGGAACAAAGCACTATCATCGCAATTACATTTTTACTTTTGACAGCGAATCTATTTTCGTTGAACCCATGAAAATATTTTGCTAAAAAAATAAAGCTCTTAGAAGCTCCAACTTCTAAAAGCCCTTACCTCATTTCTGAGACAGTACAAATATATTATATCAAAGAATCGAGGAATAAGAAATGGCAAAAAGAGTTAGAGGCGAAGATGGTAAAATGTATAAGGTGAACAAACCCTTTTACAAAAAGGTATGGTTCTGGATTTTAGTGGTTATTATAGTTGCTGCTGTTGGCGGATCACTTGGCGGCAATAAAGATAATCAATCTGCAAATGGCGGAGAGAAAGTTTCTTCTTCAAAATCTAAAAAAGACGAGCAAACATCTGAATCCTCCACTGTCAAAGAAGATAAATTCTACTCAGTTGGGGACACAGTAAAAGTTGGCGATGTTGAATATACGTTAACTAATGTTGAATTGACTGATGAAAGAAATCAATTTGATGATTCTAATCCTGCTGCGGTTGTTAAGATTAGCTACACTATTAAAAACAACAGCGATTCCGATATTCCTGTTGGTGCTGATTTAGAAGTGTATGGTCCAGATGATAAGAAAGCTGAATCTTATCCAAACGATAACACAATGGATTCTGTTGCTTCTGGCAAACAAATGGATTGTGTACAGCATTTTAGCTTGAACAGTACCGGCGATATCGAAATTCACTTTGCTCCACTAATCTCACTCGAAAAAGCTGCAATCTTTAAAGCAACTATCTAACAAAAAAAGCATCCCTCTCCCCGACCAAAGTTTGAGTGGATGCATACGCAAATAATAAGCTTATTTGTCATGCTTATTATACCAAATTGAAAGGAGTGATGCCACTCGTTCGACATGCTGGCGGGCAAGAAAGGACGATAATATATTTATGGCGAAAATAAAGAAATATAAAAAGAAGAATGGTGAAATTGCCTATAAATTTCATGTTTACCTTGGTAAAGACCCATTAACTGGTAAAGAAATAAAAACTAATCGTAGTGGTTTTAAAACAAGACAAGCGGCAAATCTTGCTTTATCTCGATTGCTTCTAAAATCAAAAAGCGCTGATTTTATTTTTGATAGTAACCTTCACTTTGAAAAAGTAGCAGAAATGTGGTTAGAACAGTATAAGAATACTGTGAAAGCAAGTACACTTACTGCTCAAAAAGTTGCTCTAAAGAAGCATATCATACCTCATTTCGGAAAAATTCCGATCAACAAGATAACTATCCCTTATTGTCAGGCTAAAGTAAATCATTGGTTCAGCTATTACAAAAAGTTCAATAATTTGATTATGATTACTTCTCAAATCTTTCAGTATGCTATTAGTGTACGCTTGCTTACTAATAACCCAATGAATGGTGTAATTCGTCCAAAAAGACAAATGGGTATTGATCAAGAGGATTACGCAGCGCCCTACTACAGCCAAAAACAATTGATTATTTTTCTAGATAAAGCAAAAGAACAGTTGCCTTTTTCTGAATTCCTGATGTTTAGAATTCTAGCATTTACCGGACTTAGGAAAGGTGAGCTACATGCATTACGTTGGAAAGATATAAGCTTTGGTCAAGGAACCTTATCTGTTAAACAGACGGTTGCTACTTCTGATGGTTGGAAATTAATTTTTCAAACCCCTAAGACCAGAAAAAGTGTCAGAGAGTTATCTTTGGATGATGAGACACTCAAACTTCTGAAACGTTGGAAATTACAGCAAAAAGAGCTCTTCTTCAAACTAGGGATAAAACATGATAGTGAAGAACAATTACTTTTTACCTCAGAAGAAAACAAAGTTTTATATCTAGATTTTTTAAATCATCGACTAACAAAAATTCTTAAAGATAATAATTTAGATCATATGACAGTTCATGGATTTCGTCACACTCATTGCAGTCTCCTACTTGAATCTGGTGTACCTATCAAAGAAGTTCAAGAGCGAATGGGTCATACAGATATAAAAACAACAATGAATGTGTATGCTCATGTAACTGATAAAAAGCGGGAAGAGACTGGTAATCGCTTTGCACAATTCATGACGAATTAAGTTTAAATAATATCGCAACAAGAAACGCAACATGCACAAAAAAAGAGATGCCCCCGACTAAGGAAAACATCTCTAAATCGTTGATAAACCAACGTTCTAACCTTGTTAGAATTATTCCGCAGCGTTCGCGTCTTTGAGACCGTATTTTTTGTTGAAACGGTCCACACGTCCATCTGCTTGTGTGAATTTTTGACGTCCAGTGTAGAATGGATGTGAATCAGATGTTACTTCGACACGGATCAATGGATACGTGTTGCCATCTTCCCACTCAACAGTTTCTTGTGAATTCTTTGTTGAACCTGATAAGAATTTGAAACCAGTAGTTGAGTCCATGAATACAACTGGATGATAATCTGGATGGATATCTTGTTTCATTTCTTCTTCTCTCCTTTGCCCTGGTCCATTTGCTGTACCAGAGTTGATTTGTCGATTTTACAACATGACTATCTTACCATGTTTCGTTTTTCGATGCAATTATCTTTTTAGATTTCTTTTTGGCCGTTTATCGCCAAAATGTACGTCATGAAAAGCAGACAAGAAATCCGCATTGGTTTTTGTTTTTCTTAAAAACTGTAGGAATTGTTCCGTGAATTCTAATGAATCACCAGTCATATTATTGCGCAAGCGCCAAGTCTCTTCTAATTGTTCGCTGCTCATCAAGAGCTCTTCTTTTCTGGTACCGGATTTCTTGATATCGATGGCTGGGAAAATACGACGCTCGGCTAAACTGCGAGAGAGCTGCAGTTCCATGTTTCCGGTTCCTTTGAACTCTTCGTAGATGACATCATCCATTCGGCTGCCGGTATCAACTAACGCAGTGGCTAAAATCGTCAGACTGCCACCTTCTTCGATATTCCGAGCAGCTCCGAAAAATTTCTTCGGTTTGTATAATGCGGCTGGATCGATCCCGCCACTCAATGTACGGCCGCTTGGTGGCACGACTAAGTTATAGGCACGCGCTAAACGCGTGATACTATCCATCAGTATCACAACATCACGCTTGTCTTCAACTAAACGCATGGCACGCTCCAAAACCAATTCAGAGACCCGAGTATGGTTGCTAGGCTGCAGATCAAAGGTCGAAGAAACAACATCTCCTTTGACACTTCGTTCCAAATCCGTCACTTCTTCCGGGCGTTCATCAATCAATAAGACGATCAACTCTACATCCGGGTGATTGTCAGTGATCCCGTTAGCGATTTCTTTCAAGATACTAGTCTTCCCGGCTTTCGGCGGGGCAACGATCAATCCCCGTTGACCAAAGCCAACCGGCGCCAGCATGTCGATCATCCGTGTTGACAGACGACCAGGGGTAGTTTCCAATTTCAAATGACGATTCGGATAAAGCGGCGTCAATGCAGGGAAGTGCGGCCGTTCTTTTGCTTCTTCCGGATCTTTGCCATTCACAGATTCTACATGCATCAAACCATAATAACGTTCTGACTCTTTTGGCGGTCTCGCTTTCCCCGCTACTTTGTCGCCATTTCGCAAACTGAAGCGGCGAATCTGAGAAGAAGAAATATAGATATCTTCTGCACTGGGGCCATAATTGATTGGACGCAAAAAGCCATAACCTTCCTGTCCAACGATATCAAGGATACCTTCCATATAAAAGAAACCCTGTTTTTCTGCTTGGGCCCGAATAACAGCCAGTGATAATTCTTTTTTGTTCATCTGGCTGTAATAAGGAATTCGAAATTCTTTGGCAAACGTGTAGATTTCTTTTAGCGTTTTGTTCTCCAGTTCTGCCATTGTTAGATAGTCGCTCATAGTTACTCCTCTACCATTTGAATGTCAGCCCCTAAGGCTGTAAGTTTATCGATTATATGATCATATCCCCGTAAAATATATTCGACATTGAAGACTGTGGTGGTTCCCGTAGCCATCAGTCCAGCAATCACTAAACAAGCTCCTGCTCGCAAGTCTGATGCAACGACTTCTGCGCCATGAAGCTGGCTCGGTCCGTTGAGCAAGATCAAATTGCCTTCCGTTGTTGCTTGCGCACCCATCCGTGCAAGTTCTGGTATGTGATTGACACGTTTTGCATAGATTGTATCCAAAATTTCTGACGTGCCATTTGCTTTCAAAAGTAAGGGAGTGATCGGTTGTTGCAAGTCGGTAGCAAAACCAGGGTATGGGTATGTTTTTACATTGGCTGGCTTTAAATCTTTCGATGGATAAACATAGATTTCATCTTCACTGATATCCATGCGCACACCAATTTCTTCTAATTTAGCGATGTAGCTTTCAAGATGCTCATAAATGACATTTTTGATGGTGATTCCTTCACCGGCTGCTGCCGCCAAAGAAAGATAAGTGCCTGCTTCAATCCGATCGGGAATGATCGAATGGCGGCAACCGTGTAATTCTTGGACGCCTTCAATGCGGATCTCGTTGGTGCCTGCCCCACGGATCTTGGCTCCCATGTTGTTCAGCAAAGTTGCCACATCAATGATCTCAGGTTCGCGAGCGGCATTTTCGATGATCGTCTTGCCTTTAGCTTTGACAGCTGCCAACATGACATTGATCGTCGCTCCGATAGATACCATATCCAAGAAAATCCGTTCTCCGGCAAGCCCCTCTTCACTTGTACGCAAATACATCGCGCCATGCTCATTCGTAACCGTAGCCCCTAACGCCTCGAATCCCTTGATATGCAGATCGATCGGACGAGGACCTAGGAAACAGCCGCCAGGTAAGCCCACGACTCCTTCACCGAACTTGCCTAATAATGCGCCCATGAAATAATAAGAAGCGCGTAAACTATTGATTTTGCCGCTTGGCATCGGAATCGAAACGATCTCGGTTGGATCGATCGTCAGTGTGTTTTCTTCAAAGTGCGTTTGAACACCCATAATTTCTAAAATTTCAATCAATGAGTGCACGTCTTGAATATCCGGCACCCCTTCTAATACGACAGGAGAATCAGCCAAAATCGCCGCAGGAATCAACGCTACTGCACTATTTTTTGCCCCGCTGATCGTCACTTCTCCTTTTAAGGGACGATTGCCTTGAATGACAATTTTTTTCATCTATATCCACCTATACTTTAGAGTTTGTGTGTATCATGCCAATTTTAGCATAGAACAGACAAAGAAAAAAGCAGGATTTCCCCACAAAAAAAGAACGATCACTTGTGATCGTTCTTTTGAACTGAAAGAATTAAGCTTTACCAGCTGAACCGAACCAGTCAATGTGTTCTTCTGCATCTTTGATGATTGCAGCTTTACCTGGTGCCAATAGTTTACGAGGGTCAAAACCTTTACCTTCTTGGTCTTTACCAGCTTCGATATATTCACGTGTTGCTTTTGCGAATGACAATTGGAATTCAGTATTTACGTTTACTTTAGAAACACCCATTGAAATTGCTTTTTCGATTTGTTCTTGAGGAATACCAGAACCACCGTGTAATACTAAAGGAACATCAGAACCTACAGCATCAGCGATTGCTTGTAAGTGGTCAAAAGCAAGTCCTTGCCAGTTTTCTGGGTATTGTCCATGAATGTTACCAATTCCGCAAGCTAGGTAATCAATACCAGTTGCAACCATTTGTTTACATTCTTCGATGTCTGCTAATTCACCAGCTCCGATGATGCCATCTTCTTCACCACCGATTGAACCAACTTCACATTCAACAGAAACGCCTTTAGCATGTGCTTTTTCAACAACTTCTTTAGCCAATTTCAAGTTTTCTTCGAATGGTAAATGAGAACCATCGAACATAACTGAAGTATAGCCAACTTCGATACATTCCATTGCTGCATCGTAGTCACCATGGTCTAAGTGAATCGCAACTGGAACAGTGATGTTCATTGATTCAACTAGATCACAGATAAGATCTTTAGCAAGTTTGTATCCGCCCATGTATTTTGCAGCACCCATAGAAGTTTGAATAAGAACTGGCGCTTTTTTCGCTTCAGCAGCTTCTAAAATCGCTTGAGTCCACTCTAAGTTATTTGTATTGAATCCACCTACTGCATATCCACCTTGACGAGCAGCTTTTAAGAATTCAGCTCCTGATACTACTGGCATAAAAAATTCCTCCTAAGTTTTAAAAAACTTTATTTGTTAAGCAATGCTTAACCGACACTGCTATTTTAGCAAACATTTGCAGTATTTGCTACTAAAAGATGTAATTCTCTTTTCAATAAAAGATTGCACAAATTAAAAATTCTTTGCTTTTCATTTTCTTTTCTGAAAAAACTTTGTGAAACTAGCCTCTCGTCTTACATTTGTTTGCATACAATAACAAGAATACTTCTGAAAATTCGAGAAAAAATTCACGAACTTTTTCAACAATTTATCATTTTCCCGCTGACGATATGGATTGCCTATCGGACAAAAAAAGACTATTTGTTTTTGAGCATATGAATAGCTCTGGCAGGTGGAGTATACTATCATGAAAAAAAGGAGGGATAGAATGAAAAAAACAGTAGTGGGATTTATAGCGTTGTTGGGTATATTCTTTTTAGCAAGTTGCGGAGCAAATGGAGCGAGTCAAAAAACCAAGACATTCACGAATGAACAAAACGGAGTTCAAATGGAGTTGGTCTTCAATTACGAAGGTGACGAAGTGAAAAAGCAAACCGCCAACAATATCATGCCTTATTCTTCTGTTGGCGTATCTACGAAAGAGGAAGCAAAACAATTATTGGATCCGATCGCCAAACAGTATCAGGCAATCAAGGGTATCGATTATTCGCTTGATTACGGAGAAGATGCAGCAACCGAATCATTGACGATCGATTACAGTAATTTAGACTACGATGCGGCAAAGCAATTGCCAGGGGTCACATTTGAAGGTGATACTTCAAATGGCATCAGCATGGAACGAACGGAAAAAATGTTACTAGACCAAGGGTATACCTTGAAAAAATAAACTATTCCTTTGAGAAACGAGCGAATGTGGAATGGTCCTAGAAAGATCATCCCTACTGGCCCCTGAAAAAGGGGCTTTTTTAATGAAAACCAGTTTTCCTCCATTTCTTCTTAACGGAAGAAATGGGGGAGCTGTTCTTCGTATGTTTCTTTTACTTTTTTACTTCTTTGAACGAGTCCATGCATCCCATACTCTCAAAGGGGTAGTGCCATTTGCTTTGGTAATCCACTTTTCTTGCCTGCTCCGTTTTGAGACCAGCTTTTTTTATCTTTTTTCCTAGAAAAATGTTCCACCTGCCATAGACCAAGAAAAGACGTCCACGATTTCACTCGAATTGTCTCATCGTAGACGTCTTTCTTCTTTGATTGTTATTCTTTTGTGTTCAATGAAGAAATATGCTGATCAATCATCTGCTTTAGCCCATTTACTTCTTCATAAAGTAAATTGAACTCTTTGGCCAACTCACTCATAATATCTGCACTCATTAACAAGTCCTCGGCGTGACTCAATAACAACGACATCCAAACTTTATCACCTTGTGCTTCTTGCTGTACCAATTGCCGATGAGCAATATGCGCTTTGTGATAATGACTCTTGCCGCTTTCAATCGCAGATAGGGCCTCTTTTGTTTGCTCTTTTCGCATTTGTTGAATACTTTCGAAAAAGCAACTTCTTGCCATCCCAGCTTCGGAAATAATTTGAAAACAAATTTGTTCTTTTTCTTCCATCTTACTCTCCTATCAATTCCAGCGCTTGTTCTAGTGCTTTTTGTCCGTCCATCATACCGTAAGTTCGCATATCAATAGAAGCTGTTGGGCAAGCCACTAACCCTTGAACTTCTGCTAAACGATAAGAAACCTGTGGACCTAATAACACACAATCTGCATCTTTAGCCACACTAGCTACCGATTCGATTGAAAATGCGTCAATCGATACTGGAATAGCTTTTTTTTGAGCTGCTTGTTTCATATTATTTACTAAGACACCAGTAGACATTCCACCAGCACAAACTAAAACGATCTTTTTCATCTTAAATCCCCCACTTAATTTTAATTTATAGGCTGTCAGTACTTGCTATGCTTGCGCAATTTTTCCTTCTTCTGCCAGTGCTGCTTTATCTTGCCAGCGCATGAAAGGAATATAAATCAGCACACATAACACAAATTGGATCAGCTGAGCGATAATCCCTTGCCAGCCATTCGTTAAGAAACCGCCAAAAATGATTGGAAATCCTGTTGGGATATTGACGCCATTATGATAAGGCATAAAGCCAACAATCGTTAATAAATAAGCTGATAAAACAGAAACAGCTGGTGTTACCATAAGTGGTATCAACATCCTTATGTTCATCACCTGCGGAATCCCAAATTTGATTGGCTCTGAGATTCCAAACATAGAAGGAATCAATCCAATTTTCCCAACAGCTTTGAGCTGTTCTGATTTGCAACTGAAAATGGCTAATAAAGCTACTGCAAAGGAACGAGCGCCGCGATTGTTGAGTATAAAACCAATGGTAAACAAATGTGGCAATGGTTGACCAGCACTATAGGCAGCCAAGTTGTCTAGCATAGGTTGATAAAAGACCAGCATCAACACTGGATAGACTGCCAATACACCATGGATACCGAAAAACCATAGGAATTCAATAAATGCCACAATAATCATGCAAGCAAACACATTGGCACCCAACAAGGTTAGCGGTGCTTGAACCCACGTGTAGATCATATCTGTTAACGTTCCATATGGAGTAGCTGCTATTGCAACATAAATAATTCCCATGATCGTGGAAACAATCACTCCAGGAACGATTGCAGCAAAGGACTTATTGACAATTGGTGGGACTGAGTCTGGCATTTTGATTGTCAGATTCTTTTCCACACATAGAATATAAATCCTTGCACCTAGTATCCCGCCGAACATTGCAACGAACATTCCACTAGAACCCAGCGTCGAAAACTCGATCACTTTGGTCTCTTCGAATGTTGCGATGGGACTTAAAATCAAGAATGAAACTAAACTCATAATGCCAGCGTTTAATTGATCTGCATTCAAATGTTCCGCCAGTTTATAGCCAACTAAGAAGGCAACATAGACGGAAATGACATCGATGGTCATCGCATTGATTTGTGTCAACAATGATTTAAGACCTATTTGATCCATTATTTGTTGTGTATTGCCAATATCGATGGCATTGATTAAAGAAGCAATCGAACTGATCATCATAATCGGCATTAACCCCATCATGGCATTAGAGATCGCTTTCATATAAACATTATTTTGCACCTTAATTGCTCCCGCCAACACCTTATTCTTAAACGTATTCATAATATCCTCCTATCCTTAATTTTGTAAGTATTTTTCTCTTAACAAGCGGATTTTTTGTTGGGAAAAACCAAGTTTGTTGACCACATAGTCCTCAACTCCACCATAAGCACCGATTCGGGCCAATGCATTCTGCAAAAAATGACGATCAGCTTCTTTAAAATAGCGCATCGCCTGAACAAAATCGGGATTATCGGTCTCTTGAAGCAACCGCTGCAGGCTTTTCTCATTTTTTTCTTTTTTGTATACATTGGTTAAGAGATAGTCATGCATCACATCTGCTTCACTGACGCCAAGTAGTAATTGAATGAGAGCGACGCCATAACCAGTGCGATCTTTCCCTCCACGGCAATGTTGGACGATTGCCCCCTCTTCAGCTAAGTGAATTTCTAAGACTTCTCTATAAACGTCTTGACACTGTTTATTTTCAACAAATTCTTCATTCTGACGGATCATTAATTCTTTTGCCAGAGCCGCCGTCATTTTTTGGGGAGAAAGTGCACTTTCTTCATCATGTTCAGAAGAAGCTAGGGCAGCAATATCCGCAATGGGTGTCAAATAAAGAATCTCTGCATTACCGATCGGTCGATCTTCATTATTCAGTCTTTCCTTTTTATTTCGATAATCAATGATCTTACTGATTCCAAGTTGTACTAACTTTTCTTGATCTGCAGCTGTAATCTTGCTTAATTCATCAGAACGATAGAGTCGCCCACGTATGAGACGCTTTCCTTCTTTGTTACGGTAGCCGCCAAAATCGCGAAAATTGTATGCTCCTGATAGTTTGATTTTTTTGTCTGTCATAATCTACTCCTTTAAGTGATGGATAAATGTGATGAAGTCATTCGTCGCAATCAGTTCGTTCACTTTCTCAGATGATGTACATATTTTGATCAAATGATCGTTTAGCGACTTAGCCTTTAAATGGTCTTGCTCAGCAATGACTAGTAAGAAGACCAAACGAACCGATTGTTTATACCAAAATATTGGTTTCTTCAAATGGGCAACAGCAATCACTGTTTCCGATCCAATCAATACATTGGGGTGTGGAAAAGCAACCATCGGCAAGAAATCGGTTCCAAAAAAAGCTTCTCGTTCAAATACCAAAGCTTCAAAATTATTTGGCATCTGATATTGTTCGTTAATGCAATGACATAAAAAATGCAGCACTTCTTCTTTTGTTTCAAAGTCTTGGTCACAAATAAACAGCGGTTCCTTAAAGAAGGTCAAAAGTTTTTCAACGGTAAAAACAGTCGACAGTGCATCAGCTATTTTTTTGATCATTTCAGGCCGCATAAAATAGTCAAAACTCATTACAGGAATGGTTCCTTCATAAGGTAGATCGATCGATGAAAAGATAAAATCAAAGTCTTGTTCTTTTAGGAACTGAGCAAATTCATATTGATTACAAACCGTTACTTCTTTAATGTAATTTCGGAAATAGAATTCAAACTTTTCTTTTAAAAATGCATTGGCTGCTCTCCCCAGATCGTTTACAACTAAAATATACTTACGCTGCGTTTGTGAACTCTTCTTATTCAGGGCGACATCAAAGTGCATGGCTAAATAGCTAAGTTCATGATCGCTGATACGCTTATTGAAATGCGCAACGATTACTTGTCCAGCAATAATAGCTAAGTCGTATCCTACATTGCAATGGACTTTTACGTCATCTAACAGCGGGTTTTTCAGCTCAATTCCTAATTCGATTCGATCAATCAAAGGAACAAAGTGAAGCATCAGCATCGTCTGTAAGTCCAAATCTTGACTGAAGTCAATTTGTCTTCGGTTTTTGATTTTTTTTAGAACTTGCCTCACTAAGTCCGAAACTTCCTCTGAGACAACGTTTTTTTCATTTTTGGGAATGACCCGTTTCCCCACGATCTGACCAAGCACATAGTTTCGCTCACATTCTGTAAAAAGAACACTGCATTCTTCTTCGATCCGCTTGACGATTCGCTTGCCTAATAATGATTGTTCAGCATTGGTTCTTCCTCCAATAGGCAGATTGCGATCCAAGTAGCGGCCGCTTTGCATTCGCATTACAGCGATTGCTAGGTGATTGACTAAGTTCGTCACTATAGCTTCTGAAATCGGATAGGCTTTTTGAGAAAACTCAGCTAAAATGATTGCTTGAATCTGTCGATGCAACTGCGATGGCGTCCCTTCACTAGAAGGTAATTGATGCAGTTGTTTAAGGTGTGTCTTTTGCAGATAATTGCTTGCCATAAAGCGACGTAAGTCGAATTCACTGCCGCAAAGCTTCATGCCGTAGTAAGGCTTTGTTTGGATGGATAAATTATAATGGCTTAAAATCCGTCGCAGTTTTTTGAGTTCTTGAGATAACTTGCTTTGTGAGATAAATAAGCGTTCACATAATAATTCTGACTTGATGTATTCGTCTTCTTGGACGAAGTACTCAATGATTTGTGTCACAAAATCTTCTTGAGGTGTGTTTTCTAAGCTACGTTGAAATAATTCATGATTGATTATTTGTAAAAACAAGCCACTTCCTTTCTTCCCTTGAATCACACAGCCATAAAGCGATTGGCTTTGATTGATTTTCTCCACATATCTTCGAACTGTTTTCGTACTGACACCTACTTTTGCAGCGATCTCTTTGGTTGTCATAAACCCGTCTTGCTCTGAAAGAGCCCTGATCAACAATAAGCTTATTTTTTCCATCTTTCTCTCCCTCATTAATTAGTTTAGAGTCTATTGTAGTCAACCTCCATAGGTATATGGTCCCTTTTATTAGGGTCAATTTCTACAAGAAGTTTTATCTTTAATAGTTAGGAGTAGCTGAAAAGGCGTATCACTTCGGATGCTACTAAAAAAAGCACTAGCACTGGCTAGAACGGAAACGCCCTTCAAAAGTTAACCCAAAAAACTAACTTTTGAAGGGTGTTTTATGAGAACGTTCCTTTATAAATGGTTCGAGTGATCCTGACTACATTTCCCCTACATTTATTTAGAGCGTACTCTTATGCTTAAAAAAAAGGCTGTAGGCCTCCCTTTTCCGGGACATTGCCTACAGCCTGAAACCAGCTCAACAGCTGGTTTTTAATCTGGTACTATATGTGTTACCCACGATTGTCTAATGATGCACCAACAAATGCTTTGATCAATCGTTGTGGACGTGTTGGTCGTGAAATCAATTCGGGATGGAATTGGCAACCCACAAAGAATTTATTTTCTGGAATCTCAACGATTTCAACTAAGCGATTGTCTGGTGAGACACCTGAGAAGACCATACCTTCTGCTTCAAAGATTTCGCGGTATTTATTATTGAATTCATAACGGTGACGATGACGTTCTTGTACGACTTCTTCTCCTTCATAGGCTGCAGCTGTTTTCGTTCCTTTTTTGACTTTACATGGATACAAGCCTAAACGTAGCGTACCGCCTAAGTTTTCAATATTTTCTTGATCTGCCATCAAATCAATGATGTTGTTTGCTGTATCGGGATCAGTTTCTGCCGAATTCGCATTTTCTAACCCAACGACATTGCGGGCAAACTCCACGCAGGCCATTTGCATTCCCAGACAAATCCCTAGGAATGGGACATCATTTTCACGAGCATACCGAATCGCTTCGATCTTGCCTTCGATTCCACGATCGCCAAAACCACCTGGAACTAAGATACCGTCTGCATCCTGTAAGTATTCGGCAACATTGTCTTTCGTTAACTCATGGGCTTTGATCCAATCGATCGTAATGTCGGCATCATAAGCAAAACCAGAATGTTTCAATGCTTCAACAACAGACAGATACGCATCTGGCAATTCCACATATTTCCCTACCAATGCAATGCGGACTTTCTTTTTCAAGTTCAATACTTTTTCCTCTAATGCTTGCCATTCTGTCATATCAGCTACTGGCGCATTCAATTTCAAGTGATCACAAACGATTTGATCCATTCCTTGTGCTTGTAAAGCCAATGGGATCGAATAGAGTGTTTCTACGTCTCGGGATTCGATAACCGCTTCAGGTGCAACATCACAAAATTGGGCCAATTTGTTTTTTGTTGATTGGGACACAGGTTGTTCAGTCCGAACCACTAGGATATTTGGTTGGATACCCAATCCTCGCAACTCTTTTACACTGTGTTGCGTTGGTTTGGTTTTCATTTCACCCGCTGCCTTTAAGTAAGGAATCAACGTTGTATGAATGTACATCACATTGTCCGAACCAACGTCAGCTTTCATTTGGCGCAACGCTTCTAGAAACGGCAACGACTCGATGTCGCCAACGGTTCCGCCGACCTCAGTGATGATGACATCTGAATCGGTCATTTTTGCTGCCCGCATGATTTTTTCTTTGATTTCATTGGTGATGTGCGGAATTACTTGGACAGTTGCTCCTAAGTATTCCCCTTTACGTTCTTTGCGCAAAACTTCTGAATAGATTTTTCCAGTCGTTACATTTGAGTATTTGTTCAAGTTGATGTCGATGAAACGTTCATAATGGCCTAAGTCCAAATCTGTTTCTGCACCATCATCGGTCACGAATACCTCACCATGTTGGTATGGGCTCATCGTTCCTGGATCAACATTGATGTAAGGATCAAACTTTTGGATCGTTACTTTTAAGCCACGATTCTTCAATAAGCGTCCTAGTGATGCTGCCACAATACCTTTACCGATCGAAGAAACCACACCGCCGGTTACAAAAATATATTTTGTCATAAACTGAAAAACTCCTTTTAAACTATTTTGCAGGAAAAGCACTTAGAAAATAAGAAAAGCTCCCTATCCATAAATGAATAGGGAGCGAAAATTCTAAATCACTTTCTGACTCTTTTTCAAGAGTGCCCAAACAGAATGATACAATCTTGCCTAGCAAAAGTCAAGCAAACTTTTCTCGAATCCTTTCTGGATGCGGATACATCGAAAAATCGCTGATTTCGATGAACATTCACAAATCGCTAAACTTCTTTCTTACTTTCTTAATGGATTCTTTGGGTCTGCTTGTCATAATGATTCTTGTAGAGGAAGCTCGGTGCTTTACTTGTTTTGTTACAAATGATCAGAAATCGTTTTCTTATCATTTTTGCGAAAACAAGGTGCAGGTTCGATTCCTGTCTTCTACTTTGAATAGATAACAGAACAAAACCGCTAGATTGGTTTTCTCTAGCGGTTTCTTTTTTTGTATCGGTTGTCACAGACGCTTCAATAGATTCTAAGGACCATCTTCCAATGACTTATTCGTTTGTTGCCTCTGCAGATCGAACGACTAGTACTTGATTAGTACAATTCAAGGTACTGCTCGCGTTCCCACTCAGAAACTGTTTGACGGAAAGCGGCCCATTCCAAACGTTTGGCTTCCACAAAGTTCGCAAAAATGTGTTTGCCCAATGCATCGATCATCACGTCATCTTTACGCAATTCTTTGATCGCATTGTGGATCGTTGATGGCAGGTCTTCGATTTGTGCTTCTGCACGTTCTTCTTCATTCATCACATAAATGTTGCGGTCCACTGCAGGCGGCGGTGTCAACTCACGACGGATACCATCTAAACCGGCTTGCAGCAAGACAGCCATTGCCAAATACGGATTAGCGGATGGATCAACGGAGCGCAATTCTAACCGGGTGGACAAGCCGCGAGATTCAGGAACACGAATCAGTGGTGAACGGTTGCGTCCTGACCAAGCAACATAAACCGGTGCTTCGTAACCTGGGACCAGACGTTTGTAAGAATTGACTGTTGGGTTGCAGACTGCTGTATAAGCACGGGCATGTTCAATCAAACCGGCTAGGAAATGATACGCCGTTTGGCTCAATTGCATTGGTCCTTCTTCATCAAAGAAGACATTTTCTTTTCCATTGAACAAGGACATATTGCAGTGCATACCTGACCCATTGATGCCATATAATGGTTTTGGCATAAATGTCGCATGCAAGCCGTGTTTGCGGGCAATCGTTTTGACAACTAATTTGAAAGTTTGGATGTTATCGCACGCTTCTACCGCATCGGCATATTTAAAGTCGATTTCGTGCTGGCCTGGTGCTACTTCGTGGTGGGAGGCTTCCACTTCAAAACCAAGGCTTTCTAATTCTAATACGATATCGCGGCGGCAGTTCTCACCTAAATCAGTCGGTGCAAAATCAAAATAGCCGCCTTTGTCATTTAGGTCTGTTGTGATCTCGCCATCTTCATCTAATTTGAAAAGGAAAAATTCCGGTTCAGGCCCAAGATTGAAAGAAGTAAAACCTAGTGATTCCATATCTGATAGTGCCCGTTTTAAATTGCCGCGAGGATCGCCAGCAAATGGCGTGCCATCAGGGTTGTAGATATCACAAATCAAACGAGCGACTTTGCCATGCTCACTTTCCCATGGGAAAATCATCCAAGTAGATAAATCTGGGTAAAGGTACATATCACTTTCTTCAATCCGTACGAATCCTTCAATGGAGGAGCCATCGAACATCATTTTGTTCTCAAGTACTTTTTCCAATTGGCTAACTGGTACTTCTACATTTTTGATCGTTCCCAAGATGTCAGTAAACATCAAGCGCAAGAAACGTACATTCTCGTCTTTAACGATTTGTTTGATATCTTCGGCTGTTCTTTCAATTTTCGGCATAATATCCCTTCCTTTGACCTTTATTCTTTCGTGCCACAACATTGATCTACATTAGCGGACCTTTTTGTTGGAATGGCTGTTGTTGATTCAGACCACCTTGCGCTAGGAGTTCGTCATAAAAGATTCGACGAACATCTTCGTCAGTCAGTGGCGGTTTGTTCTTTGCTTCTTGTTCTTTGGCAATTTTCATCTCGTACACACGTTTGATCCCAGCCATATTCAAACCATCTGACAGATAGTCTTTGATTTCTAATAGCGTATCGATATCATTTAATGAATACATGCGTCGATTACCATCACTGCGTTCTGGATGGATCAGTTCTTGTTCTTCATAGTAACGAATTTGACGAGCCGTCAGATCCGTTAGTTTCATCACTGTTCCAATCGGAAAGACAGACATCGAACGCCGCAACTCTTTTTCCCGCATAACGTGGCGCCTCCCTCATTTAGATGATCCTGCATAACTTAATTGAAACTATACCAATTGTTTTTTCCACTGTCAACCCTTCATGTAAGAAAAAGTGACATAGACATTTATTTTTTTCTGTTTGGCAGAACAATCACTAGAAAATCATCCTTTTACTGGTTGAATGAAAAAAATTTCCAATGGTAATAACTGAAAAAAAACTGCGTGCAGGTATTAGAATTCCCTACACACAGCTCGACCACTTCATTTCCTGAGCGTTACTCTTCAATTGTTGGATAGATCCCGGCAGAACCTGGCAATGCAAAACCTTTTAGGTGATAGGTTTGATCTTCCTCGTCAAAGTCATTGGTAAGCAAGAGTGTTTCCCGCTTCAAACGGTTCAATCGCTTGCCTTCATTGGCAGCTAAAACGGTTTGATAAGGCTGCATGATTTGCATGAGTTCCATTTTAATTGCTTGGATCAGTTGTTCTTTCCCTTTACTGCTCTTGGCAGAAATCAAAACATTGGGGAACAGCGTCGGCACAAATTGTTCTGGATCAATGCGATCAGCTTTATTATAGATCGTCAGAACTGGGACTTGCGTCAATGATAGTTCTTCCATCAATGCTAAAACTGTTTTTTCTTGCTGTTGCCGATCATGAGAACCAGCATCAACCACATGCAGCAGCAGATCCATATTTTGACTCTCTTCTAATGTAGAATGAAAGGCATCGATCAATTGTGTCGGCAGTTCTTGAATAAAGCCGACAGTATCGGTAACGGTCACTTCCAATCCTTCCGGCAACCGCCAACGCTTTGTCAAAGGATCTAACGTCGCAAACAGTTGGTCTTGCTCATAGGTATCCGCACTAGTCAATAAATTCAAAATCGTTGATTTCCCAGCATTGGTATACCCGATCAAACCGATCTGAAAGACTTGACTGTCGCGGCGTTTCTGACGGGTACGATCACGATGAGCAGCGACTTCCTTCAACTCTCGTTTAATGATCGTGATCCGATTACGGATATGGCGTCGATCCGTCTCCAGTTTGGTTTCTCCTGGTCCTCTCGTTCCAATACCGCCCCCCAGACGGGACATATTTTTCCCTTGTCCGATCAATCGAGGCAGCAAATAATCTAATTGTGCCAGCTCTACTTGCAGTTTTCCTTCTTTTGAACGAGCGCGCATAGCAAAGATATCTAAAATCAATTGGACACGATCAATAACTGGCGCCCCTAATTCTTCACCAATCAACTGGCTTTGTCGGGGTGTCAATTCATGATTGAAAATCACCAAATCAGCTTCATGGGCATCCACTAACTGTTGCAGTTCCGCCAATTTTCCTTTTCCGATCACTGTTTGCCGATCAACTTGCGGCCGTTTTTGGATCAGTGAAAAAATCACCTCTCCGTTTGCTGTTTTGGTCAAACTTTTCAATTCATTCATTGAGGACGCAAAGGTCGAATAATTTCGTTCTGTTTCTACGCCAACAAGGATTACGCGTTCTTGTGTCATTCCTTCTCCTCCAACCATTGGTCGATCGCTTTTTCGATCGAAGATACGTCCTCAGGATGCTGGACAAGATCGACCCATCTAGGAGCGAGACGATTCTTGAACCAAGTCAGTTGCCGTTTGGCGTACCTGCGAGACTGTTGTTTGATTTGTGCGACCGTTTCTTCTAATGAACATGTACCGGCAAAATAAGGGGCAAATTCTTTGTACCCGATTCCTTTTGCTGCTTGGGTCTCAGGATGGATCAGCACCTGTTGTGCTTCCGCAACCAAACCTGCTGCCACCATTTGATCGACTCGCTGATCAATACGCTGATACAACAACTGTCGGTCTGTGGAAAGCCCAACCATAAAATAATCGTATACCGCTTCCGGTGCAGTAGTCGGGGCTGCAATGCTTATTCCCGTTGTTTCCAAGACTTCCAACGCGCGGATCACTTTACGTTCATTGTTGTAATGGATCTTTGCTGCGGCTAAAGGATCTAATGCCTGCAACTTTTGCCATAGCGCTTCTTTGCCAATTCTTGCTGCTTCTTGCTGGTAGCGCTGCCGAACGGAAGGATCACTTTCCTCAGCGGCTCCTAATTGATAGTCATAGAGCAAAGCTTGGATGTACAATCCGGTTCCCCCTGCTACGATAGGCAGATGGCCTCGTTGATGGATGGCCGTGATCAACTCGCGGGCTTCTTTTTGAAATTCTGCCACAGAATAGGATTCATGGCTGTCGCGAATATCGATCAGATGATGAGGGATTCCTTGCATTTCTGCAGCTGTTACCTTGGCTGTCCCAATATCTAAGCCACGATAGATCTGCATGGAGTCGCCGCTGATCACTTCTCCCTGATACTTTTTCGCCAGTTCGATGCTTAAGGCCGTTTTTCCAACCGCAGTCGGTCCGACTACCACAATCACTTTTTCCATCAATGAGATTCCTCCTGAACCTTCCTTTGGACTTCCCGGACTCGCTCAGGAAAATTGGTAATAATTCCCGTGACCCCTACTGCAAGACAGTGACGAATTTCCGCTTCTGTATCGACTGTCCAAGGACGAATGGCAATCGGATAATCCGCGATCTGTTCCTCATGTTTCTTGACCCACTCATAGGCAGGATGAATCCCTTCAATGTAAGGGCGCGACAATGCTAACGGAGGTTTCTCCTCCGATTTTCCCATAATAAAGTCAAAGGTTGCTTGCGGTTCAATCGCATACAATCGATCCAATGTGTCAACATTGAATGAACAATACCAATGAGTAAAGGGCCAGCTTTGACTGGCTAACAATTCAGATACTTTCTTTTCGATCCCTTGATACTCGTAATGGTCTGTTTTCAATTCAATCGTTAAAATACCACGATAATTCTTTGCTGCTAAAAGATCGAGGACTTCCTTCAACGTCGGCACTTTTGTGGCGGCATAATCTTCTGAGAACCAGCTGCCGGCATTCAATTCTTTTAGTTCTGTCAGCGTTTTATCACAAATTCGGCCTTTGCCGTTCGTGGTGCGATCGACTGTTTCATCATGCATTACGATCAGGTGACCATCCTTTGATAGATGAACATCTAGTTCAATGATATCGGCTTTGACCCGAACTGCTTCTGCAAAGGCTGGTAACGTGTTCTCTGGACGGTCTCCACTACTGCCACGATGGGCAACGATTTGTACCATTTGTTTCACTCCAATCTTTTTCTATTTTACCACGGAACCCCATAGAACCAAACTCCTACTCCTTGTGCCATCCTCATTTTCTAAAGGCATCGCTAGGATTTGTATATATCAGAGAATCGACAAAAAAAGAGGCTATGACAGAAGTTTTTCCACAAAATGATCCTCCCAACAATCATGAAATTGCTCCTACTCTGCAGCAGGTCTTCATCAAATACACGATGGAGAGCGCAATTCCGTTCACGTCCTTCGGATCATCTCGTTGCAACTTCTGTCACAGACTCAATGTTATAGCCCCATTCTCGATTGACTCGACTATAATGGTTTAGAAAAATAAGTTAATGGTTCATTGGTCAAATTTTTCATTTGCGTTTTGCGCTCATTGACCATTTCAGTCAGTGTATCCAAGAAATTCTCCATGATGACACGACCGCCTTTATACGTATAACCGCCGATCTTCACCGTTTCTTCTGGTGAAAGGATCACTCTGCGGGTACCGATTTTCTTGAAAAATTCTTCTAAAAAATAATTCGGCAAATAAAAGTTATTCTGTGCGGCAAAAGACTGTAAATAAGCAAAATCATCGATCGTTATATAACAGTCATCGAAAGCATCGAAACTGACATATTCGTCCATCAGGATCACCCGTTTTTGTAAAATTTCGCTGATTTTCCGGTTCAATTGGAGAAGTGTCTCGATTTCTTTGACTTTATGCTCCAACAGCCGTCGCCGTTTTTCTTTTTGTTCATCGTAACGAATTCTAAGATTGAAGATGATCGTTACTAATAAGGCGCCTACTAATACGCCGATAAAACCTGCAATCGCTACTGTCATTTTCTTCTGACCCTTTCATGCTTACTTTCTTTTTATTGTATCATAATTTAAAAGAGAGGCAAAAAAGATAACGAACTTTTTATTTGACCTTTATTGACCTAATAGGTATACTTACTTTTAGATATTGCAAAAACTTTGTGCTAAACTATATCTATATCGATTTTTAGGAGGACTAAAAAATGAATTTAATTCCTACAGTCATTGAACAATCATCTCGTGGCGAAAGAGCCTATGATATCTATTCTCGTCTATTAAAAGACCGCATCATTATGTTAAGTGGTCAAGTAACAGATGATTTAGCCAATTCGATCATCGCCCAACTTTTATTCTTGGATGCACAAGATTCTGAAAAAGATATCTACTTGTACATCAACTCACCAGGCGGAAGCGTAACAGCCGGACTAGCAATCTTTGATACCATGAACTTCATCAAAGCAGACGTGCAAACGATCGTTATGGGGATGGCTGCCTCAATGGGTTCATTCTTATTGACAGCTGGTGAAAAAGGCAAACGCTTTGCTTTGCCAAATGCTGAGATCATGATCCACCAACCATTAGGTGGCGCACAAGGACAAGCAACAGAGATCGAAATCGCAGCTCGTCACATTTTGCAAACTCGCGAACGCCTAAACAAAATCTTGTCTGAGCGAACAGGTCAACCAATCGAAGTCATCGAAAAAGACACAGACCGTGATAACTTCATGACTGCTCAAGAAGCAAAAGATTACGGCTTGATCGACGGGATCATGGAATCAAACAGCTTAAAATAATTCATCCATCAAAAAACCAGCTGTGCTGAAGCACGCTGGTTTTTTTGCGGCATTAAACGAGATCCGATTGACTTCGCTTGCCATTAATAAACATATTTCCCTTGCAAGTAGTCTTTTCCCAAGGAAACATAATGGGCGATATTGGCTTTGTTTTTGGCAATTTCTTCCTCTGTCAACGGACGAATCACTTTAGCAGGACGTCCAAAAGCCAGCACATTGGGCGGAATGATCGTTCCTTGAGTAACTAAAGAACCGGCACCAATCAAACTGTTTTCACCGATAACTGCATGGTTCAAAACAATGGAACTCATGCCGATCAAGGCCCCTTTTTCAATCTTACAGCCATGAAGCATGCACTGATGACCGACAGTCACATCTTCTGCAATGATCGTGGGTGCATCATGATCCACATGAATGATCGTCCCATCTTGAATATTGGTCCGCTCACCTACTCGAATATAATTTGCATCTCCCCGCAAAACTGCTTGGAACCAGACAGTCGCCTCACTGCCGATGGTGACATCTCCGACGACAGTCGCATTTGGCGCGATAAAGTTTTGCGTACTAGCAGTTTCTGCGTTTAGTTGATTTCGTTTTTGGCTATTTGTCTCTTTTTTCCGATCCATTGTTAAACTCCTTTAGGATTTTTCTTTCTCCACTACACTTTACTACTACACTTTACTACTATACTTTACTACTCTATTCCTGTACCCATGATACCATGAATAACTATGAAAACCATGAATCAGTCCGTAAGAGAACAGCGACTATATGCGGATATCTTCACACTTCATACAAAAAAAGAGTGCGGCTGACACCACACTCTTTTGACCTATTCTGCTTCTTCTGAAAACTGACTCTGATAAAGCTGACTGTAAAATCCGCCAGCTGCCAGTAGTGTTTCATGATTGCCTTTTTCTATGATTGCTCCTTGATCCATGACTAAGATCAAATCGGCTTCCCGAATCGTAGACAACCGGTGAGCAATGACGAAACTGGTTCGTCCTTCCATCACTTTGTCCATCGCTTTTTGGATCAACGCTTCGAGCCGTGTGTCCACAGAGCTTGTTGCTTCATCTAAGATCAAGATTTTCGGATTAGAAATGACTGCTCGAGCAATCGTCAAGAGTTGTTTTTGACCAAGCGAGATATTATCCCCTTCGGAATTGATAAACATCTCATAACCGTCCGGCATCGTCCGGATGAAATGATCCACATTGGCTGTTTTAGCTGCATCGACCACTTCATAATCGGTCGCATCTAACTTACCAAAACGAATATTGTCTCCGATCGTTCCTTCATACAACCAAGCATCTTGCAGAACCATGCCGAATAACGAACGGACATCGCTGCGGGCCATTTTCTTCGTATCAATACCATCAATCTTGATCGCCCCTTCGTTGACATCGTAGAAACGCATCAACAAATTGATCAATGTGGTCTTTCCGGCTCCAGTTGGTCCGACGATCGCTACCGTCTGACCAGCTTTCACTTCAAAGTTCAAATCTTTGATCAGCGGTTTCTTCGGATCATAGGCAAAACCGACATGTTCAAATTGAACATCCCCATGAAATTCCGCTGGCAATGGAATATCTGTTTGGTTGACTGGTTCTTCCGGTTCATCCAAAATTTCAAAAACCCGTTTTGCAGCTGCCGAAGCACTTTGTAAGACAGAGGAAAGCTGGGTAATATTCCCCATTGGCTGACTCACTTGCCAAATGTATTGGATAAAGGCTTGCAGTTGCCCTACCACGATCACACCGCCAATTACATAGAAACTTCCCATAACTGCCATAGCAATATACGTAAAGTAGGCAGTCATTTGAACTAACGGCATCATCAATCCCGAGACGAAGGCCGAACGGAAGCCGTAATAGCGCAGTTGGTGATTGACTTTTTTAAAGCCGTCAAGTGTTTGTTTTTCTCGTCCATAGACTTTCAATACACTGAAACCAGTCATATTTTCCTGAACATAACCGTTCAAGTCTCCTAATGCATTTTGCATGCCTTGGAAGTCTTTTTGCGATTTCTTGACGATCGTTCTTGAAATGATCAATGACGTTGGAATCATGATCAATGCGATCAACGCCATAAACGAATTGATATAAAACATCATCGCTACCGCCATGATGATTCCTAGAAAGGCATTGACGATCCCGATCAAGGCTTGCTGCATCGCCCCACTGACTGCATCCACATCGTTCGTTACCCGTGACAAGATATTTCCTTGCTGATTTTTGTCAAAATATGAAACAGGCAAGCGGTTGATCTTTTCTTCAATGTCTTGACGCAAATCACGCATCGCAGATTGAACGACATTTGTGATCAAAAGCCCTGACATTAATTGTGAGAAACAATACCCTACACCGACAACGGTGATCCAGATCAAACAAACGATGATGTAATCAAAATTCAGCGGCTCTCCCGCTGCAATATTCCGACTGATCTCTGTTGTAGGCAATCCGGACACATACGGCAATGCCGCGTTAAAGCCAACTGTAGCGACAGTAAAAAGTAAGACTAAAATAAAGGAGACTTTGTAGGGTTTGATGTAGCGCCCTAAACGTTTTAAAGAAGAGAATGCTTTCATTGTGCCAACTCCTCCTCTGATAATTGTGATGCTGCAATGTCGTAATAAACCGAGCAGTTTTCCAACAGTTCTTTGTGGGTGCCGATACCAACTACATCGCCTTCATTCAACACAATGATTTTATCCGCGTGCATGATCGTCCCCACACGTTGCGCCACGATCAAAACAGTTGATTCGGTCGTTTCTTTTTTCAAACGCGCCCGTAATTTGGCATCGGTTTGATAATCCAGTGCAGAAAAACTATCATCAAAAATATAGATCTCGGGACGACGGATCACCGCACGAGCGATCGCCAGCCGTTGTTTCTGACCACCAGAAAAGTTCGTGCCTCCTTCTGCTAGACGTGCATCAAAGCCATCCGGTGTTTTAGCAATAAAATCAGCTGCTTGTGCGATCTCAACCGCACGTTCTAAGTCCGCTTGTGTCGCATCTTCTTTCCCATAGCGCAGATTTTCTGCGATCGTTCCAGTGAACAGCAACGCTTTTTGGGGAATAAATCCGATCTTATTTCTCAAAGCGGACAAGCTGTACTCGCGAACATCGATCCCATCAATCAAAACCTGTCCTTTTGTGACATCATAAAAACGAGGGATCAATTGGATCAATGTTGATTTCCCGCTTCCAGTACTGCCGATGAAAGCAACTGTTTCACCAGGAGAAGCAGTAAAACTAACATTGCGGATCACAGGACTCTCAGCATGTCCCGGATAGGCAAATGTCACATTCTTAAATTCCACATATCCTTTGGTCTTGCCTTCTGTCACTGGCTGTTCGGCTTCCACGATTTCTGAAGTCATATCCAATGCCTCCTGAATCCGTCGGGCTGAGACCGCTGCACGTGGATACATCGTAAAGACAGTCGCAAACAACATGAATGAGAATAGAGCATGGAAGATGTATTCGATAAAAGCAATCAAGTCACCGACTTGCAGTTGCCCATTTTCGATTTGAATACTTCCTGACCAAATGATCAGTACCATCACGATATTGAATAAGAAGAAAAAGCCCGGCTGTGCTGTCGCCATCAAACGGAACAAGCTGCGAGAGCTGGATGCATACGCTTGATTGACTTTGCTAAAGCGTTTCTCTTCAAATTTCTCATTTACGAACGCACGGATGACCCGTAAACCAGACAAGTTTTCCCGCAAAATACCATTGATCTTATCCAAATTGGCTTGCTGCTTGTTAGACAACGGCTCGGAAATCTTTGCGATGGCTATCACAGCAATCAACAAGATCGGCAGTGCCCCTAACACATACATCCCTAATTTTGTACTTGTCCGCATGACCATATACAAACTGACCGCAAACATCATCGGCGTCATCAATCCGATCCGCAGAATATTCTGCAAGAACAACATGATTTGATATGCATCATTGGTCACCCGAGTAATCAAGGATGAAACACCGATTTTTTCATATTCCGTATGTGAATAACCTTGCACCTTTTCAAAAAGATCATCTCGAACATCTGCTACGATATTCGTTGTGATTCTTGAGGTAAAGTACCCTAACATAATATTCATTGCGATCCCTGTCAAAGTAATAGCAATCATTGCCATTCCCATCTTCCAGATATACTCTCGGTCACCATTTCGAATACCGACATCGATCATTCGAGCCAGCAATGTGGGTAATCCTAGTTCAATCAAAATAAATCCAAACACACAGATGAAATTAAAAACCAACAGTTTTTTATTGCGCATTGTGTAATGCCACATTAATTTCAAAAAAGCCCCTCCTTTTTTTACACATTACTTTTACTATATCATAGTCCCAATTTCAAGTAACCCACTTCCCGAAGAAAAAAAGGAGATATTTTAAAGTATTTTTTTAAGGATGACCAAGGGAAGCCCTTTCAAACCAACTAGTTTCTATACTTATTTACTTTTCTATGATAAACTAATACTACTTGTAATGGAACGATTTACAAAAACCGGTGAATTTTTTATGACAACATTTGGAAAGCAAAGACGAGGCTTTCTCTTTTTTCTCACAACGATTGTCTGGAAAAAGCATGTAGCGGTCCACTGACGACCCCCACTTTTCAGGTCACTTATCTAGGGCCTTGATTTTGTGATGCACCGAATCGAACAAAACGATAAACTACTGCATTAGCAGATAAAGGAGAATTTGTATGATTTACAAAGTTTACTATCAAGAAACAAAAGACCGCAACCCAAAAAGAGAACAAACCCATTCCCTGTACATTGACGCAGAAAGCGCGGTTGCTGCACGCCGTACAGTCGAACAAAACACCCCATATAACATCGAGTTTATTCAAGAACTTGATGAAAAACATCTTGCGTATGAAAAAGAGAACGCTGATTTCAAATTAGCGGAGTTTTAATAATGAAAGTTTCTCTAAAAAATAATGAAACTGGCGTATTCGGCGTCGGCGGACTGGGCGAGATCGGAAAAAACTGTTATGGGGTTCAATTCCAAGACGAGATCATCTTGATTGATGCCGGGATCAAATTCCCGGAAGATGAACTGCTTGGAATCGACTATGTGATTTCCGATTATAGCTACATTGTCCAAAACATCACGAAAGTCAAAGGGTTAGTCATCACTCATGGTCATGAAGATCATATTGGTGGTATTCCTTACCTTCTGCGTGAAGCAAATATCCCAATCTATGCTGGTCCATTAGCATTGGCTTTGATTACCAACAAGTTGGATGAACACGGGTTACTGCGAGATGCTACATTACATGAGATCAATGAAGATACCGTGATTCGCTTCCGCAAAACATCGGTCAGCTTTTTCCGAACGACCCACAGTATTCCTGATGCGCTAGGCGTTGTGGTGAAAACACCTTCGGGAAATATCGTAGCAACTGGTGACTTTAAGTTCGATTTCACACCCGTGGGCGAACCAGCAAACCTACACAAAATGGCCAAAATCGGAGAAGAAGGTGTGCTATGCCTCCTTTCTGACAGTACCAATGCTGAGATTCCGACTTTTACCAAGTCAGAAAAAACGATTGGTAGTTCGATCCGCAAGATTTTCGAAAAAATCGAAGGCCGGATCATCTTTGCTAGCTTCGCTTCCAATATTTTCCGTTTGCAACAAGCAGCAGATGCTGCGGTTGCCACAGGTCGTAAGATCGCTGTCTTCGGTCGAAGTATGGAAAATGCGATCGTTAATGGGCAGCGCTTAGGTTATATCAAAGTCCCTGACGGTACATTTGTCGAATCTCATGAGATCAATCGCTTACCAGCTAATGAAACCATGATCCTATGTACTGGCTCTCAAGGGGAACCAATGGCAGCCCTTAGTCGGATCGCCAATGGTACTCATCGACAAATTCAGATTCATCCAGACGATACGGTCATTTTCTCTAGTTCACCGATCCCTGGAAATACGACTAGTGTCAACCACTTGATCAACTTGCTGTTAGAAGCAGGTGCACATGTGATCCACGGGAAATTGAATAATATCCATACCTCGGGACATGGTGGTCAAGAAGAACAAAAATTGATGCTTCGTTTGATGAAGCCTAAGTTCTTTATGCCGGTCCATGGAGAGTTCAGAATGTTGAATATCCATACCCAACTGGCACAAGATGTCGGCGTTCCAAAAGAGAACTGTTTTATTATGGAAAACGGTGATATGCTGGCGTTAACTGCAGATTCTGCTCGTCGAGCAGGTCATTTCAATGCGGGTGATGTCTATGTTGATGGTAGTGGAATTGGCGACATCGGTAACGTTGTCTTACGAGACCGTCGTATCTTATCAGAAGAAGGCTTAGTGCTAGCCGTAGCCACCGTCGACTTGACGAAAAAAGAAGTCTTAGCAGGACCAGACATTCTTTCCCGCGGATTCGTCTATATGCGGGAATCTGGCGAGATGATCAATGAAGCACAACAGATCCTGTTCCGTGCCCTCAGAGAAGTCTTGAACCAGCCAGATCCTAGCGAACATAAAATGCGAGAAGCCATGTCAGCTGCTTTGCAACCCTTCTTATTTGAAAAAACAGAACGTCACCCAATGATTCTTTCGATGATCATGACACCTGACGACCTCTAACAAAAAAACTCGACCAAACCCTCAATGGAATTGGTCGAGTTTTTTATTTTTCATCCTACTGACTTCCTCAGGTTTAAGACTCTCTTCTTTCGAAATTGGACGCAGGATTATCGATATTGTCTCTTGCCACAGCTATTTAAAACTTTGCAACAGAACCCTAATACTCTAAACATGTAAGTTTAATCACGAAAAACGGTATTACTTGTGATACAACATTTTACATCTCAGTTGAATTCAAAAATTTTTAGATAGTCCACCGATGTTCTGCCTATTTTACTTTTTCATAAATTACTCGTTAATATTTTATAGTGACTATTCGGTGTTTTCTCGTGTTATAACGCTTTTTATAGTATCGAAAATGAGTTATTCTCCTCCTTATGAATCGAGTAGAGGGGAAAGTTAACTGACTTCCCGCCCCTCTCACACCACCGTACATACGGACCCGTATACGGCGGTTCAATAAGTTGAGTGTACGAACTGGTATCTCAAGGATATGTCCACATATCCTTGCCGTGCCAGTTCTTTGTCTGTCAATGACCGATGAAGAATATGGCTTTTAGAGATTGACCAAAAGCCTTTTCTTGTATTTGACCATTCATATGCTTTCGCTTTATCAATACCTAACCGAATCAGATTTTTCCTTTTGGTTCTTGGATTCTTCCATTGTTTCCAAATGTATTGTCTGATTCTTCGTTTCAACCAACCGTTTATCTCCCTCATGAATTTTTTCATCTCACCAATCCCATAGTAGTTGATCCAACCAGTCATCAATTGATTGATTTCTTTTAGAATAAGCTGGGTACTTCTTCCACGGTTCCTTTTAGTGAGTTGTTTGAGCTTGCTTTTCACACGCTGTTTTGCTTTTGCGTGAGGGCGAATTTTGACACCTTTCTTTGTTGGTAGAATGCAGAAGCCAAGAAACTTTCGTTTCAATGGGCTTCCTACCGCACTCTTTTCTCTATTTACCGTTAACTTAAGTTGTTCTTCGAGAAATTGAATGGATTTCTTCATCACACGCTGTCCTGCTCGTTTGCTTCTAACATAGATATTGCAGTCATCGGCGTATCGAACGAATTTATGTCCTAGAGTCTCTAGTACTTGATCAAATTCGTTCAAGTAGATTATTACTTAATAAGGGAGAAAGATTGCCCCCTTGGGGCGTTCCTTCCTCTGTTGTCGTGATGACTCCATTTTCCATCACGCCACTCGTAAGATATTGCCGGATCAATTTCAGGACTTGTTTGTTCTTTACTTTCCGTTCAATAAAATACATTAGCTTATCGTGATTTACGGTGTCAAAGTAGGCTTTCATATCAATGTCCACCACATATCGGTAACCTTGTTCATAATAAGATTTTGCTTTCTTCACTGCACCATGTGCGCTGCGATTTGGGCGAAATCCATAGCTATTATCTGAGAATTCTGGTTCAAACAGTGGTTGTAGGACTTGAGTGATCGCCTGTTGAAACATTCGATCGATAACCGTGGGAATCCCTAATTTCCTTACGCCGCCATTTGGTTTCGGTATTTCTACTCGCAAAACAGGCTGAGGTTTATAGTTCCCTTGGCGTAAATTGGATAGTAATTCCTCGCGGTGCTCTTTCAAGTAAAGGAGCAGTTGGTCGACGGTCATCCCATCTGCACCAGCCGCCCCTTTATTTCTGACTACTTGAAGATACGCTTGATTGAGATTATTCCGTTCCAGAATTTTCTCAAACAGATTTTCTACACCATCTTGTTTCCTTTGTTCACCGCAAGAAGTGCTGCGCACTTCATCATACCCTTCGTGTTCCTCACTCGCTCTTTGATGATAGCCAAGTTTTCTTGTTTTCTGCGGTCGTCGCATCTTCTCACACCTCCTAAATTCTTCAAGATTCTTATTGTTCGGTCCTTCGTAACGGTCAGTGTCGTTACTACTATGACCTCGGCTGACTTCTCATGATTCACCATCCTGTCGCCATGATCGTTGTGCTGGTTTGTTTTCATTCAACGCCCACAACACCCTCATGAGATCTCCCCCGGTAAGAGTGAAAACTTTCCTCCCATGTAACTGCTAGATTTACTGTATAGGTTTCGGGCAGTATTGGACTTCGTCTTGTTGCGCAGACTTATCCGACCTAAGCCAGCCTTGTATCTAGTTTCTGTTCGTCAGTTCAGGAGTTTGCGTCCGACTTCCTTCAGCCACAACCTCACGGTTGCCACCTTGTCTTTCGCTAACAGTTCCTACTGCCAAGCCTGTAGTGGACTTTCACCACCAAGTTTTCACCCATGCAGGGCGCACGCAAAAATAGCTCAATCATCAGATACAGATGATTGAGCTTCAAAATAATACTATACGTTTATAAATTGAGTTATTTTCAATAATATAACTCAATCCCTCGTGTTACATTTTGAAATTTTGAACAGTTCTATGATTTTCATAAATTAGTTTAAAACTCAAAATATTTAACATCTAATCTGCTCTACCACTTCAATCGTTTGCTGCAATCTTTCTGGGTCACTTCCAAAACGTCCCAACAAGACACCGTCTAAATCTGCTAAATCCAGCATAGTCTTGGTATTCTCTGGACTAACAGTTCCACCATAAACTACTCGAATATTATCCGCGTCCTTCCCAAATAGTTCAGTTAATGAATTCCTAATAATGGCAACCGCTCGACTGATATGAGGCGCACTGGCAGCTTTGGTTTTCCCAACGGCCCAAGCAGGTGTATACGCTATCACGATTTTCTTCAATTTATCGCGATCAATTTGATATAAAGCATTGAAAATTCGTAAAAATAATTCTTCTTTTAGTTCTTGTACATAATTCGGATTCTTGATTTCATCAATGACGTTATTCGCATCTTTTTCTTCAATCTCGCCAATACAAACAATCGGGGAAATGTCATATGCTAAAGCAAGCTTCACTTTTTTATTAATCGTCTCATCTGTCTCATTGTATAATTTTCTACGTTCCCAATGACCAAGTTCGACAAATTTCCCATGCATATCCACTAAGGATTGAATCGAAAATTCACCACTGAGTTCACCTTGATCGATCTCGGCCATATTTTGAGCACCGAAAGCAAATTGACTGCCTGTAAGAACTTTTGAAACTTGATGGATGGTACCCATTGATGGCAAAAGTACAACCTCAACTTTATGGTTTTCAGATTGATGGTTGAGAACATCAACAGCATACTCTTCTGCTTCAGAAATCAAGTTTTGCCTCATAGACCAATTCATAATTACGATGGGTTTTCTTTGTTCCATTTTGATCATCTCCATTGTTACTTCTATTTATTCTTACCTTAAAAATGACTATATAACTCACAGAAATCTGTAATTACCTATTGGAGAATGCCACCCAGTCTTTTTCAAACTGCTCGATACCCTTATCAGTTAACGGATGACTCCATAATTTCGGGAATAGATTACCAGGAATTGTCGCGATATCTGCACCTAGTTCAGCCACTTTCTCCACATGTTCAAGTCCTCGAACACTCGCGGAAATAATTTCTGCTTTGTATCCATAGTTATCTAGTACTTTTCTCAAGTTTTTAATTAAAGCCATACTGTCAGTTCCAATATCATCTAAACGACCTAAAAATGGGCTGATATAAGTAGCGCCAGCTTTTGCGGCCATCAAACCTTGAGCTACGGTAAAGACTAACGTTACATTGGTTTTGATTCCTTTTTTAGATAGAGTGTTTACTGCTTTCAATCCTTGTTCTGTCATCGGGATCTTGACGACAACATTACGTGCCCACTTTGCAAGCACTTCTGCTTCGGCGATCATTTCTTCAGCTTGCGATCCTGTTACTTCCGCACTTACAGGCCCATCGACGAGAGAACAAATTTCTTTGATGACCTCTTCAAAATCTCGTCCTTCTTTAGCAATAATTGTTGGATTCGTCGTTACTCCATCAACTAAACCCAACTCATTGATTCGTTTGATTTCATCTACATTTGCCGTATCTAAGAAAAATTTCATTATTAACCTCTTTCCGCGATTTTCTTTCAGCGTTCATTTTTTAAAGACACTATCCCCTTTGTCAATAGGGCTAGTTTGAGACATTATTTTCTCTTACAATGCTCATCATTTCCAAGGCATGTTTGGTAATCGTCGCAAAATCACCTGTATCAATCAAACGTTTATCCGTTAAATAGCCGCTAATCCCAGCACCGCTGAAACCTAGATCAAGATAGTCTTGCAAGTTATCAGGTGTGACTCCTGCTGTTGCGACTAGTTTAATATGATTGATTGGCCCAAGAATGTCCTTGATATATCCTATCCCCAAAGCTCTAACAGGGAACACCTTGACAAAATCTGCACCCGCTTCATTCGCTGAGATTATCTCGCTTGGTGTTAGCGCCCCAGGCATCGAGACCATATCTAATTCTTTTGTTCGTTTGATAACACTTGAATTCGTATTAGGCGAGATAATATATTCTGCTCCTGCTTGGTGAGCGGCTTCAACTTGTTCAATGGACAGAACAGTACCCGCTCCAATTTTAACTTCATTTCCAAACTCCTTAACCAGCGAGGCGATGGCCTTTGGAGTCTTAGTCAAACATTCAGGATCTCCTTGATCAAAAGTAACTTCTACAAGCTTTACTCCACCATCGTTTAGCGCGGACACCAAGTTAATAAGCTTTTCCCCATAAGTTCCTCGACAAATTGCAATTACTTTATTCTTTTCGATGAAATCGTTCATTTCTAGTTTCATTAGGCTTTCTCCTTTGTTAAATCCGCCACTTGACTCTTATTTTTCTTTTTTGCTGGTGTTTCTTCTAAAGCCGGCTTTAAAAAGCCAAGTATCAACGCTGTCACTAATGATCCAATTATAATTGCAGCAATAAACCATAGTTTATTGTCAACAACCGGTAATACAACAAATCCACCATGAGGAACATAGCATTTCACATTCCCAATCGCTCCAATTACACATCCTACCGCTGTCCCAATCATTGTTGAAGGCAAGATTCGTTTCATATCACTAACTACGAAGGGAATGGCTCCTTCAGTAATTCCAATACATCCCATGATTCCAGCAGCAACCGCCGCATCCCGATCACCTTCAGTAAATTTCTTTTTAAAGAATAATGTCGCTAAAAAGATCCCAATAGGTGGAATAGCCACGGCGATTCTAAACATACCGTTCGGTTCATAAATACCTTCATTCATAAGTGCAAGTGTAAACATCGAAACTGATTTGGTGATTGGTCCTCCCATGTCGACTTCTCCGAACAATCCAATAAATACTGCCAATAAAATGGCACTGCTACCGTTTAGACTGCTCATGATACTAGTTAATCCGTTCATCAAAAATGCCAATGGTGTGGCAACAACATAGATGTAAATCAAACCTAGAATAAAAACCGAAATGGTTGGTATGATCAGAATCGGTAAAATGGTTTTAATCGTTTTGCTAACTTTCCATTTTTTCATCCATTTGACCAAATATCCTGCAGCAACACCTAGAAGCATCGCCCCTAAAAATCCTGACTTTACTTCCACATCATTTACAGTAACAGGATTATTAGCAAGGAACCCTAGAATCATCCCTGGCGCCAAACCAGGCTTACCCGCAATTGAATATGCGATATAGCCGCCCAAAATAGGAATCATCATTGCAAAAGCTGCTTTACCTAAAAGGTTAATGTTCTGCATTAATTCGTTAGTAACAACAACTCCTGTATCGCTTTTTTCTCCAGTAGCAAGTGAGATGGCCAACATGATACCACCAGCAACTACTGCAGGCATCATGAAAGAAACCCCACTTAAAAATGATTTTTGAACTTCCTTTAAAGTAGCTTTGATATTCATTTTATCCTCCTTTATTTTTACCCATTTACTAACTTCTCAGCAGCATCCAGTACTTTCGCAGGATACGAAATAGCATCATTGACATCAGCATTTAAAACTAATTTATCTTCAAAACGTTCTTCATTCTCAATAAAGACAGATACCGCCAAAATGACTACATCTGCTTCTTCAGCTTCTTCCTCAGTAACCTCATTCTCGATCCCGATGCTGCCTTGAGTTTCAATTTTGATTTCATGTCCTCTCTTTTTTCCTTCTTTTTCCAATGCTTCTTGAGCCATGTATGTGTGGGCTACTCCTGTAGGACATGCCGATACTCCAACGATTTTCATATTAAATTCCTCCTATTTTCTTTTCTACTTGATATAGTGAATCTAAAATTGACTCTTTGCTCCCAGTTAATAAATCATTTCTAAAACCTTCATCTAAAAGCTTTTTGCTGATTTCAGCGAGTACTTTCAAATGAAAAGTCGTTTTATTCTCTTCTGGTATTCCTAGCATAAACACCAATTCAACTGTATTACCATTTGTATCCCATTGAATTGGTTGGTTCGTTCTAAGAAAACAGATAAAAGGATTGATTACTTCTTTTGATTTCCCATGAGGGATACTTACGTCATAGCCGATCGCTGTAGAAAATTCTTCTTCTCTTTTGTTTACAGCTTTAATATAATTTGCGCTATTTTTTAAATAGCCGAACTCTTTTGCCTTTTCTGATAAATAATGAATGATGGATTTCTTATTTGTTAACGCCGAATCCAAAACGATTAAACCTTCATCAATCAATTGTTTGACCTCCTAATACTTTCACTATTTCTTCTTCATCTTTGCTAAAGATAAAACGATCGATATTTTTCTTCGTCTCAACGATCCGATAGATTTCTGATAATATTCCTTTAATATGCTTTAAATCCTTTTCTGCAACACAGATCATTAAAACAGTGTTGATCATTCGAAAATTCCAACGTATTGGTTTTACTAATGTCATAATTACTAATTTGCTTTCCTTAACTGTTGATGGTGAAGGATGTGGAATCGCCGCCCCAATTGGAAGATCTGTCACCCCTAGCTTCTCTCTATCCCAAATTGCCTGTTCGAACGAATCCGTAACGAAATCATTTTGCAAAAGCTTTTGAGTGATCCTTTTGATGCATTGTTCTTTAGTAGCAACTGTTTCGTTCAAAAAAATCAAATCTGAATCGATTATTTTTCCTAAGTGCTCAAACGGTTGATCGTTTACTTCTTCCTCATAAAATAAATCTAGATAAGTCGCGGAAACTTTTTTTAGATCTTGTTTACTCATTAGCGGGGAAACATACGTTACAGGAACATCAATTTTTTCTAATTGTACTGAAGAGATCACCAAATCAATTTTATTCAAATCTCTTTTATAGAGTGTTCGTAATGAGACAACTTCAACTATATCCTGTGGAGAGAATACCCTTTTTAAACGATTGGCAATCAGCTCTGATGTTCCGATTCCAGTAGGACAAACAATTAATATCTTACGATTTGCCGACAACCGATCGATGGCCCCTTGAAAATGGATCATCATGAACGCGACCTCATCATCGGTTAAGCGAATATCTAATTCCTTTTCAATCCCGGCCAATATTAGCCAAGTTGTACTGTATAACACAGAATACTCTCGCTTTATTTCCTCCAAAAGCGGATTACTGACAGGAACGTTCAATTTAGAACGATATATCATGGACACCAAGTGATAAAGAATGTTCATGTAGAGTTTTTCATCTCTGGTTAAGTCAACCTGAATTGAATCACTCATCTTCTGAATCATCTTTCTTACCACAGCATCGTATTCCTTCTGAATTGCTAAATCTCTCAAACGTGGTTCGAAGCCATGAGCCACTAATTGTCGATTGAAGTATTCAAAATCGTTTGAATCTAGCTTGATACTGTTATCCAGTTCAAGATTCTCTACTAATTCATTTGCTAAAAAGAAAGTTTTAAGCGACTCCACATTTTCAAATAAAAAATTATCTTGATATTCAATATGAAAACCTTCCTGCAAACGAAGAACAAATATACTGATTGACAATACTAATGATTGAAAATGATCATCAGACAATTTATCGATATTAAAGTGATCATTTGTTTGCAGAAGTCCAGAAACTTTTTTGATGATGTCCTTAGGTAAAAAACTGAATAATAAGCTGGGAAATTGAACTCTATAGCTATTGGTTAAGTCTGATTTATCAATGATAAAGTAAGCATATTGTTTAATTGCCTTTTGTATCTCAGACTCATTTCCGTTTACCTTTGTTCCATTATTATCAGAACGAATCGTGACCGAACTTCCTTCAATAACAGTCTGTATTTGATCTAAGTCATTTGAGATCGAGGTTCTGCTGACGAGAAACTCATCAGATAATAGTTGGTAAGACACCTTTTTGTTTCTCAATAATAAATATTCCGCCATTTTGATTTGCCGTTCGAGTGGAAGCTGATTGAAGTCTATTTGAGTTGAAGCTTCACCAAAAATTTTTAATATTTCATCATTTGACAAATCAGACTTACTTAGAAAAATACCTTTACCTTGCCGTTTCAAGATTTCAATTTTCCTTTTTTTTAATGCCTTATTCAGTTCATCAATGTCTTTATACAATGTACGATCGGAGATAGATAAAATCTTGGAGAAATGATTTACCGGTAAAAAATCTTTTTGCTCCAAAAGCAATCTCAATAATTTATGTTGACGCTTGCTTATTTCATGCATGATTTTTCTCCTTTCTAGGGAGCGCTTCCCTGTATCTGTAATTTATCATTTTATTCTACATTTGGATATCACATCTCGTTTCAAGATGGTTCCTGAAGTTTTCTAAACATATTGAAAATATAGGATCATAAAACCAATTTCATACAGTAAGCAATTTTTTTATCAAATAAGAAATTCTTTTAATGTCTGTCTCTTCAAATCCTCTATACAAAGAGAAACAGATTGCCCTTATCTGTTTGACAAAATAAGAGCAATCCGTTTCTACTAAATGTTTAAGAATTAATACGATAAATCTTCCCCATTAGTTGCAATAACCTTTTTATACCAGTCAAATGATGCTTTCTTGATTCTCTTCTTCGTTCCCTTACCTTCATTATCCATATCTGTATATACGAACCCGTAGCGTTTTGTCATTTCCCCGGTTGCTAAAGAGACCAGATCAATTGGCGCTCATGGTGTATACCCCATTACAGGAATCTTGTCTAAATTAATTGCATTGCTTATTTGTGTGATGTGGTCGGGGGTGCGGACATAATCCTGGACTAAAAATGAACTTAGGAGGAATATCCGTATGTTTTCCCACGAAGAACGTGTAAAAGCAATTCAGTTATTTTTAAAATATGATTGCTCCTACGCCGCTACCATTCGGAAATTAGGTTATCCGTCCGTTGGAGCACTACGTCAATGGTATAAAGAATATTTGGTATCTGGAGAGCTCCATCAGGAACTCCGGAAGAAGTCAAAGTATTCTGAAGAACAAAAAAGAGTCGCTGTGAATCATTATTTTGAATATGGTCAATGTTATGCACGAACCATTCGAATGCTTGGTTACCCAAATAAAGGCTCCTTACGACAATGGTGTGAAGAACTCGCACCAGGTGCTAGAAAACTTCGAAAAAGTGCGGTAAAGTTAACCAAAGATCAAAAAGAAGACGTGTTGAAAAAGTTCTATAAACCTCAAACCAACAGAAAAGGCTTAGCTGAAGCTGAAGGAATCAGTAGGGTTGCTCTATATCAATGGAAGGCCACTTATCTTGGAAAGGATTTCCCTCTGCCCATGACTTCAAAAAATCAAGGAAAACAAAAAGAATTACTTTTAAAGGAAGTAGAAGAGTTACAAGAACAAGTACACCAATTGCAGCTTGAGAAAGCATTACTCGAAGGAGCAGCTGAACTACTAAAAAAAGGAAAAGGCATCAATCTACTTCGTCTATCAAATCAAGAAAAGACTCTATTGATTGATGCCTTACGAAATCAATTCAACTTGAAAGATCTTCTTCAACAGCTCCAGTTGTCTAAGATTTGATACTAACACCAAACTCTCTAACAGAACAATTTGTCTATGATTTTTCTTTCTTTTCTTGTCGTGGAATCGACCTAGACGGGGTTTATGAAGCTAGCTTGGGACAAGCTAAAATCAAACAACAAATAATGAGACGGTCAAAACATTCTATTTTACTAGTTGATGAACACAAATTTGACTCGCCTCACTTTTACAAAATTGCTGATTTCGCTGATTCTCACTCAGTAATAACAAATACTTTACCGACAGAAGATTATCAAAAGAGAATCGATGATGGAATCACTGATTTTATTTGGTTGAACCCGAAACTTAGGAGCCAACCAAATGAATAGTAATTGAGCCTCATAAAAAAAGGCGATCCACCTCAGATGGATTGCCTTTTTAATATAAATATCATTAATTAATATCGTTTCCTTTCGTACCTCAACAGCTGAGTATTGTCCACATTGAATTTCAAGAAGTCAATCATCGTCTTCCCATGAAAATAATTGTCAATCACCCGAATCAAGGCATTGTGACACACCAACAAAACATCTTCGTCACTTTGTTCCAACTCTGCCAGCAAAGGATACACCCGACCGGCAACATCCATGATGGATTCGCCGTCTGGTAATGGTAGCGAGAATTCCACACGAACCTTTTGGAATTCCGGTGTTTCAATTGGTAAGCCATCATACTGTCCAAAATCCATCTCAATTAGGCGCGGTTCCACCTCAATGGGTACCGACACTTTTTCATTAATGATTCGGGCCGTTTCCTGGGCCCGCCTCAATGGTGAGACATAGATTTTAGTGATTGGCTGCTCCAAGTCGCTGACCAATTGAGCCAATTCCTCTGCTTGAGCATAACCGACTTCCGTCAGCTCAATATCCGCATGACCGCAAATTTTGCCGTCCACATTATATTGGGTCTGACCATGACGTGCTACGTAAATCATCGGGCACTCCCCTTTGCAAGCGGACGTTTCTCATCCGCCATTTCACCCAGAACCAGCTCTGAATCAGTGGCCAATTGTTGTAAAGCCGCCACCATCTCAGCTTGCGATTTGCCAAAGACCAGGGAGAAAGAATTATTCTTACTCTTGTAGAAGGAAACAAAAGAGTTGCCACCAGCTAATTCTTCAATTTGAATTTGGGGGTAGCGGGCAAACTCGCCGTTCAAGACACCTAGTTTAACGACTCCTTCTTGTGACAAGCCTTCTTTTAAGAAACCATTGATCAGGATAATAGCGGCAAAAGCCCCCAGTTTGATTTGATCCGCCAGATTACTTGGCCAAAAGATTACAAGTATCGCTACCGTCAATGCGATACTCAAACCCATACGAATCCAGCTGGTTTGAGCCGCCACGATAATTTTCTTTTGATCTTTTACTTGTAAGACGACCAACAATCCTAAAAAGCCTGCAATCACTAGTGCTTCTGCCATTTTCTATCATCCTTTACTTATTTTTACCACTCGGCGATGGTGCCGTCGTAGTTTTTCCATTGTGGGTTGGTCCAAACCAAACCTTCTTGAGAAATTTCCTTAATGCGGTCTTCATCCATTTCCAAACCAAGGCCTGGTTTAGAAGGTAGGTCAACATAGCCGTCTTTGTATTGGAAAACTTCTTTGTTTTTGACAAAATCCAACAAATCAAAGCCTTTATTGTAGTGGATACCCAAGCTTTGTTCTTGGATAAAGACATTTGGTGTACATGAGTCCACTTGCAAGGTAGCTGCTAATGCAACTGGTCCGTATGGTGCATGTGGTGCCACGGCCATATCATGAGCTTCAGCCATAGCCGCAATTTTGCGGGTTTCTAAAATTCCGCCGCAAAGGGCTACGTCTGGTTGGATAATATCGATGGCGCCTTGTTTGAAGATATTTTTAAACTGCCAGCGAGTGTACAAACGTTCGCCGGTTGCTAAAGGGACAGCAACTGCATCGGCAACTTCTTTGTAATGCTCTTCATTTTCCGGCAAGACAACTTCTTCCAAAAACATTGGGTGGAATGGCTCCAGGGCCTTCGCTAGAACTTTAGCCATTGGTTTATGCACCCGACCGTGGAAATCCACACCGATATCCATCGCGTCACCAAAACGTTCCCGAATGGATGCCACCCGTTCGACAACTTCATCCACTTTTTTGTAAGAGTCGATATAGTGCAATTCTTCGGTAGCATTCATTTTAACGGCAGTAAAGCCACGATCAAAACGGTCTTGCGCTTGTTCAGCGACTTCACTTGGCCGGTCGCCACCAATCCACGAATAAACTTTAATGTTATCCCGGGCGGCTCCGCCTAATAATTCATAGACAGGGACGTTAAAGGCTTTTCCTTTGATATCCCACAGCGCCATTTCCAATCCGGAAACAATCGTCCCATTGATGGGGCCACCACGGAAGAAGGAGCGATGCATTTCTTGGAATAAGCGTTCAATTTCAAATGGATTACGCCCAATCAAACGATTACCGATCTCATAAGCACCCGCAACAACTGTTTCAGTCTTGGTTCCGGAGATCATTTCCCCCCAGCCGTCAATGCCTTCATCGGTGGAAATCTTCACGAAGATCCATCTTGGTTTTACTTTGTATACTGTAATATCTGAAATTTTCAATTTAAACCCTCCAATTATTGTGCTTCTACTGGTTCATTCATTTCTCGGTTCACTTTTTTCACACCGTCAAAGTAGTACCATACACCTGCCAATACCAACAATAAGACCGGAATCCCGATGATTGGTTTGTAGGCAAAGGCGATGAATACCAAATAACTTTGGATCATGGAAGTTGCCGCAAATGATGAGATCAACATTGATGAAGTACCCAAGTCGATACCCACTGATTTAGCAATTGCTGTCAACATTGGGGATGTTGCAGAACCACACCATAGCAATGAAGCAGTAATGACTAAACCGATCACGATGTTTTTCAACAAATTCCCGCGAGTCAAGGCAACCACCATCGCTACCCGGAAAGGCACAACGGCCAAATCGGCAAATGGTAAAACGCGGTTTCCTGGCAAGACTAAGGCCATGGCGATTGTTAAAGGAATAATGATCAATGCTGTTGTAATAACATCTGGATTCCCAACGACAACCGCTGCATCCAATCCGATAAATAAACGTGTTCCTTTGAATTTTTCTTGGGACCATTTTTGAGCTGCATCAGAAATTGGCATCAGACCTTCCATGAACAATGAGGTCATTTTAGGAATCAAAACCAAAACGGCGGACATGCTGACACCTAATTGCAAGACGGCCTTGATATCGTAACCGGCCAAAGCACCAATCACCATCCCAATAACCAGCCCCATGATCATTGAGTCACCGAAGAACCCAAGATATTTTTGTGCATCCTTGATCGTGAATTTCGATTTGCGGAATAATGGAATACGATCCAGTAACCAGTTCAACGGCCAAGCAATCACTAAGGAAGACAAGGCGGACACAGTTGGCAAGGAAACGCCCGGAATTCCAAAGAAGCTTTCCACCATCGGTTGTGACCAGTCGGAGATTTTAAAGGTAACGATTGCCATCACAACAGAGGCACCAACACCTAAAAACACATTTTTGGTAACAAAGTAGACCATCACCCCAACGATGGCCATGTGGTGGTAATTCCAAATATCCACGTCCAACGTATGGGTACGTTTCAAAACCAATAAAACGATATTAACCAGTAAGATGGCGAAAATCAGGATTGGAATGATGGGTGATGCCCACGTAACTGCGGCGATTGAACCCCAACCGACATCCAACGCATCCAGCTTAACACCGGTCCGTTCAACCATAGCCTTCGCAGCCGGGCCGACGTTAGTGGTCATAAAGTCCAAAATCAATTTGATTCCGGCAAAACCAATACCCAACGTCAAACCTGATTTAAATGCACGGGTAATCTTTAAACCAAAGATCAACCCGATGATGGTAATGATGACTGGCAACATAACTGTCGGTCCAGCATCGATAAAGAAGTTAAAGACATTCATAATGATTTTCATTTTTTCAGCTCCTTTAATCCGCTATTATTTCAATAAGTTCAAGATTTCTTCCATCGTTTTGTCAGCACCGATTCCTGTCAGGATAGGCATGCCTTTTACCACTGGCACATTGCCGGTTTGACCATCGAATTGACCGGTTGTCACCAACAAATCATACCCTTCGACTTTGCCGGGCACTTCCATTAGTTTGGTTTGGGTAGTTGCCACTTCAACTCCGTGTTCTTGCAAGTATTCTTTAACCTTTGTTGCTACCACTGTTGATGTTGCAATACCGTTTCCACATGCGACTAAAATTCTTTTCATGATAATTTCCTCCGATTGCGAGCTTTCCACTCGTGATTTTTTATTTTTTAAAAAACGGCTTTCTTTAATAAAGCCAATAATTCTGTATCATTGCGGGCGTCAATCATTTCCTGACGCAATGGTTCATCTTGGATGATGCCGACTATTTTTTGCAACATTTCCACTTGCCCATGGGGCTCACCAATTGCCATCATAATCACGATCTGAATTGGTAATTGAGCTTTATTGTCTTCCATATTATGGAAAAGTACCGGCTCTTTTAGCGTGGCAATCGCCAAAGTCGTTTTATTGACCATTTCATAATTTGCGTGGGGAATAGCAATTCCCGGGGGCGTTGATGGCAATCCCGTTGGGTATTCTTTTTCCCGATCTTGGATTGCTTGGATGTACTCCTCTTTGACATACCCTTTTTGATAAAGTTCACCTGCCAGATAGGCCAAAACTTCACTATCTGTTGAAGCTTCGACGTTTCGGAAGACAAGTTCCTCATTCAGATAAAGTTCCATACTTTCCACTCCTTGTTCATATTTCACCTGTATATCGCCCATAATATTAAATCGCTGCCAGCAATTCTTTCATTGATTGGGCAAGATTCTTAACATTCAATTCTTCGATATCCTGCTTATTGAACATCCCGGAACCCAGGCCTAAATAACTGGCGCCGTTTTCAAAAAATTCTTTGGCGTTTTCTTTACTGATGCCACCGACACCCATCAAGGGCAATTTGCCAAGAGGCGCTTGGATATCTTTGAAAAATCTCGGTGTAACTACTGCTGCTGGAAAAACTTTGACGATGTCCGCCCCTTGGGCAAACATTTGATTGACCTCTGACGGTGTCATCGCAGCCGGTACTGCCAATACACCTTTTTCATTGGCGTAGGCCAACATTTCCTCAGTAAACATGTGCGGGCCTAATAAGAATTTGGCACCAGCTTCGTAACAAGCTTTTGCCTGTTCTAAGGTTCTAACGGTGCCGGCTCCGATGTAGGTCGTATCCCCGTAGCGTTTATTCAACTCACGGATATGATCGATGGCTCCTTCAGTATTCATGGTCATTTCCACTGCAAATTGATGATCAAATTCCTGCATTGCTTGTAAAATCGCATCTGCTTGATCAAACGTGTAGCCCCGCATAATTACGGTAAATCTTGGATAATCAGCTAATTTCATTTTTTCCTCCTTAAGAACTTTGTCTTAATAATTGATAGATGGTTTTTTCATCTGCTGAAGCCACCAACTGATCAATCAAAGAATCATCTTTGGCGATATCGGCGATCTGATTGATAGCTCGTAAATGCTTGGTTAAATCAAAGAAGGATAATGGCAAAATCAAACTGATGGCCTCCCCATTCGGAAAAATCACCGGTTTTTGACAAACCATAATGCTGACACCGTCATTAATGACCCCTTTATCAACAGTGGTATGCGGGATGCAGGTTCGCATCCCCAGATAACCGGCGTAACCGGGTTGTTTGATTTGATTCACGCAATCATTAATAAAGCGTGAATCGATGATCTGATGATCCAATAATGGTTGACATGCCAGACTGACTGCCTCTTCCCAAGTCATCTCCTGATCGATTACTTGCACATAATTTGGACGCAGGTAGTGAGTCAAAGAAGGTAAGACTTGGAAATTATCCAATGGAGTACTTTCATCTTGTTTCACCAAGAAGTATTGCAACTCTTCCCGCAGAGACGCTTGATCGTTGACCGTCGCATATTTTTTGACGATTTTCAACAATTCATCCAGCGCGCGATCCACCTTAGTGATGCCCAAGTCACTTAAGACTCGGTAGCGCAAACTGATTTGTTCCTGATAAGTCATGATGGGATCAATAATGAACTGCATCATGGCGCTGTTTAAAGGTGTTGTAGTAAAAACCAAGTCGTAATCGACTTCAAACTTGTAAAAGTCTCGCACCGATAAGGAAGCCAAAAAATGAATTTCGGGAAAAAGTTTTTCCATATTGGCCCGTACTAACTTGGAAACCATAACGCCGTTGGTACAAACCACCACTGCTCGTGGCCGCTGTTTGTTCAGCTTGTTATGACTGCTTAACTGGTAGCCGAAATAATAAGACAACAAATCCAATTCGTCGTTCGGAAAGGCTTTGTTCAGCCAATTCTCGATGGGAATAATCAATTCTTTCATCAAGTCGATCAAGATTGCATGGTTGCTGTCTTTGATCAGGCTATCGACAGAATAGACCCCCAAACTCAAGTTAAAGCGGATCCGGAAACAGGCCGGTCGTAAATGACTTAATATCCGACGTTCAAAGTCTTCGCGATCATCGATCATAATCAAGGTTTGGTTTTGGAAATTTTCCACCATTTGACTGATCAATTTACGTAAATCTTGATCTGAATCGTAGTTCTGGGTGGTCTTACTTTCAAAAATATTGGAAGTCAAAAATAAGAGCGTGAACCATTCCAGGTAACTCTTGGATAAGTTCCAAGCCGTCTCGCCGACTAAAATCGTCAACATCCGGTATTCCGGTGTATTACTGACCTCACCGGGAAAGAAATCCGGTTTAGTGGATACTTTGATGCCCCGGCTGACTAAAAAACGGGCCGCCGTTTGCAGGTAATCCACCGACTCATCGGAATAACTAAGGTGTAACATTTGTTCCATATTGTGAACCAGATGGACAATTTCTTCTTCCGTCACGCCATGAACCAACTTGCCTCGGATGGTTTCCCGACGGAAAATCGGGCACTGCTTCACCAAATCAGATAACAGTTGCAAGATTCGGTGTTCCGATCCAGCCAATTGATACCCGTTAATCCGGTCGTATTGAATTGTCAAACTGTAGTTTCTTAGTAGGGCGTCGGTTCGTTTGATATCATCCATGATGGTAGTTTTGCTGACTTCTACTATATCCAACAAATGATCCAGACTAACATATTCGATATTGGTGATCAAAGTCATCACTATCAGCGCCCCACGTTCTCCCTCCGTCAATGCCAACGTTGCTTGTTCGTCCACCGTTTCCTGATCCAACTGGGACATCATTTGGATCACTTCAATCGGTACTGTAATATCACCGGAGTGACTACGCTGGATCGTTGGGATATTTTTCATCTCCAAGTCTTCATTGAATTGGTTGATGGCATAGTTGATTTGACGACGTGTCAAATCGAGTTCACTTGTCAAAGCGGAAAGTTTCATTTCAGGGTTTTTAATAATCATTTTGAGTATTTCACGAATTCGTTTGTTCATTTGACTATCCTCCTGACAAAATCATTATATATTCACGCAAGCGCTTTTTGACGACGCTTTCATCACGATATTTGTCACACTCACTTTTTTAGTTTGTCACACCGGTGTGACACAGATAGCATAATCGGCGTTATATCAAGTGTACCATGGCGTGACAATTATTTGTTACACCAGAAAATTAGCGCAAAGGTTCTGTTGCAAAGTTTTAAATCTACTATCAGATAAGGTAGAATAATAGAAAAAGATAGCAGGAGGAATGACGATGAGTCATTTTAAAGGAAAGCAATTTCAGCAGGATGTGATTATTGTAGCCGTGGGCTACTATCTTCGTTATAACCTTAGCTATCGTGAAGTTCAAGAAATCTTATATGATCGTGGCAT
>NZ_JBQASY010000018.1:0-77603 GCF_051909435.1 Enterococcus sp. 125944
CACAAAGTGCGTGTCGATGATCGTAAGGAAGTCTGTGATGATTTTAAAATGGTGTATCAAGCCTCATCTAAAGAGGTGGCGTTGGAAGCACGTGGTGCTTTTGCGGAAAAAAGGAAAACCAGCTATCCAAAAGTGGTTGAATCGATTCTTTCGAACGATCACTTGCTCACTTTCTATGATTTCCCCTTGGCCATACGCAAGAGTATTTATTCTACGAACTTGATTGAATCCTTTAATAAGCAAATCAAGAAATACAGCCACCGCAAGGAACAGTTCCAAAACGAAGAGTCGATGGAACGTTTCTTAGTCTCGTCTTTTGATACTTACAACCAAAAATTCCTAGGTCGCAGTCATAAAGGCTTTCAACAGGCCGAAGGCGAACTTGAACAAATGCTAAGCCAACTGATTGAGAATTAGAAACAATCTGCAGTAGGGAAGAATCATTTACACAAAATTATTGACGCTCCCCGCGTTTTGAGCAGCTTCGATGTTTTTTTTGTGACAAAGTTGTTTAGTAATAAAAACAGAAAGTATGAGGCATTGGACAGGCCATGAAATAACAAATAAATGAAAGCGATTCCCTGTGAGGTTTAATTTCGTCTTTAAAAGAAATTTTTCCGTGGTATACTCTTTTTTAACATTTGTTATTTCGAGGGCAAAGAAAGAGGTGTAGAAATGAATGTTGAAGTAGAAGTGACTACATGGAGCCGAGAATTAGCGAATCGTGCTACTAAAGAAGCGGTTGAATCGGGACTGTTTACAACAGCCGATATTGAAGCTCAACTCTCCTTTAGTCGAACACAAGCGAGTCGATTGGCCAATCGTTTTGTTGATCAAGGCATTTTTTTTAAAATCAATACACGGCCCGTCTTGTTTGGCAATCGAGGGGGGTATCAAGAAAAGTTCGCTATCGAAGTATCTGAAGTCCTGAATTCAGTAAAAGAGTTAAGCGACAAAATCGAGAAAGTACCTATCAATCGTGTATTTGAAAAAGTGATCGGTTACGATAAAAGTTTGGCTGAACCCATTGAACAATTGAAGACAGCTGTATTTTATCCAAATAATGGTCTTCCTGTTATGGTGATGGGGGATACAGGCATCGGAAAAAGTTATTTCGTGCAAATCATGTATGAATATATGGTCAAAGCAGAAGTTCTATCAGAAACAGCCCCATTTAAAGTATTAAATTGTGCACAATATTATAATAATCCAGAGCTCTTGTCAGGATTATTGTTTGGTTACTCCAAAGGAGCCTTCACTGGTGCCTACGAAAAGAAGCGCGGGTTATTAGAAGATGCGAATGGTGGTCTACTATTTCTAGATGAAGTCCATCGGTTGAATGCGGAAGGACAGGAGAAACTTTTTACTTTCATGGATAAAGGGACCTTTTCTCGGATCGGTGAATCAACCGAGCGAAAAGCAACTGTCCGATTGGCCTTCGCGACAACTGAGAAAACCACCGCTTTTTTACAGACGTTTTTGCGTCGAATTCCTATTACTATCTATTTACCTAATCTGAGCGAACGCAGTATTTTAGAAAAAAAAGAAATTATCGAGAAGCTCTTTCAAGTTGAAAGCAAACGGCTTGAAAAGAAAATAGTGGTCAGCTCGCAGGTAATGAATATTTTTCTTCATACCATTTATTCAGGAAATATTGGTGAAATTGAAAATGCCATTAAGTATGTTTGCGGCAGTGCGATTTCTCAAAATGTTACTTCAGATGAAGTCCATGTTTCCATCAAGGATCTGCCCGCACAAATGTATACGCTTCCTCGAAATAAAATCGTTAGCCAGTTTTCTGAGTCAACTAATTACGTTTTCGACGGGGAAAAACAATCTCTTTCCGAAAATGATGGCCGGCAAGACCTTTATGCGTTTATTCATCGATTAAATCAAATTTATTCGTTGAGAAAAAATGATGAGGATGCGGAGATGCGTACGTTGATCGATCAACAAGTGGCTGGCTTTATGGATCGGTTAGTCTTTACGGATTCAAAGCAAAAACCAGTTGCTTTGGAAGAGTTTGTGCATCAAACGATGCAAGAATTATTTCGGGAAATCGAATATCAGGCGTTCTTTCATTATGATGGAAGCTTCGTTCTATTTGTGTCTCACTACATTTACAAGTATATTTTGAGAACGTCTTTCGTTTCTCAGCCTTCTGAATTTTTACTGGAAGCCTACATTGAGCAGCATTATGGGAAAGAACGGCAAACGCTAAAGAAAATTTTTCCTGAAATTGAGCGACGTTTAGATATTCAGTTCGATTCATTAGACATTAATCTCTTCTCATTATTCTTTTCGACACTACGTTATACAAGAAAGAGCAAAGACATTGATGGATTGATCATTGCTCATGGTTTCGCAACCGCTAGCAGTATCGCCAATGTGTGTAATCGCATGCTAGGAGAGTCAATATTTACCAGCTTTGATATGCCAATCGAGGCCTCCATTCATGACATCTCTACAAAGGTAGAAGAGTATGTACGAGAAAACGGAATAGTCAAAGGACTGGTAATCCTAATTGATATGGGGTCGTTGAATATGATCTATGATTTATTGAAAAAGACCGTAGCAGTTCCAATTTTGTGTATGGATCAGCTAGGGACTTTGATGGCACTAGAGATTGGCAATATGATGCTTCAAGGCACTCCTTTAACCGAGATTGCGGAACGGATGAAGGAATCGATCTCACCGAACATTCAACTGTTCGAACCGGAAAAGGCTCAAAAAAAAGCGATAATCACCACTTGCTTTACTGGGATAGGTACAGCGATTCAGATTCAAAAAATGTTGTCGGAATGTTTGGAAGGATTGCTTGAGGTAGCGTTTTTCCCTATGGAATATAGTGAATTGGTTACCAACGGGATACCCGCTAGTATTTCTCAACACTATAATTTATTAGGCATTATTGGAACCGACGATCCTCTGATTCCAGAGGCCGAGTTTGTTTATTTAGAAACCATTATCTCTGGTGGGAACGCGCAAAAAATGTCAGAGATCTTTGGAGTTGATTTGGATGAAAATGGCATGAAGATTGTGAATGATCGGATGGTAAAAAATTTTTCCCTCATTCGAGTCCTCGATTCGTTAACTATTTTAGATACTCAAAAAATCATGTCGATCATAGAAGAATTAATTGTCACACTGGAAGAACGATTAGCACTGAAGTTAACGAATCCACGAAAAATCGGTCTTTATGTTCATATCTCCTGCATGGTAGAGCGTTTGATACGGCAAGTAGAAATTACCGAATTTGCAGATCTTGAACAATTTGTATTTATTCATCAACGTGAAATCAGAGTGATCAAAGATGCGGTCAGTGTGCTGGAAACAATCTATAGTGTGCAGATTCCATTGCCAGAAATTTGCTATATCCATAATATCCTTTTTCTTGACTGATAGATGAGGACTTTTCGAAGCGTGTCACTAGTTGGCACGCTTTTTGCATTATAAAAAAGTGTAGTGAGGAGGAAAAGAGATGAAATATTTAGTAGCAACCCACGGCACATTTTCTAAAGGGATTATTGATAGTTTGAAATTGATTGCTGGTGAAGATATCGAGATCGATTGTTTTTCAATGACCAAAGAAAAATCGAGTGATGATGCGGAAGCAGAGATGACTGCTTACTTAGAGCAGAATCAAGATCAGACGTTGATCGTCCTAACAGATGTCTTTGGGGGAAGTGTGGCAAATCTATTTACCAATCATTTATTAAACGGATATGAATTCCAGTTAATCACCGGTGTCAATTTACCTATGTTACTTTCTCTCATACTCTCAGAGGAAACAGCTGAGCTATCTGTTGAGGATTGGGTACTTAGGGGAATAGAAGAAGGGAAGAAAGGAATTTTACACATTAATCAACTAATCAAACAGCAAGGAGGACAAAACAATGACGATATCTTTAGTGAGGATTGATGATCGGTTGATCCACGGCCAAGTAGCTTTTGGCTGGACGACGGCCTTAGGGATCAATACGATTTTAGTGGTAAATGACGATGCCAAAAATGATCAAATGAAATCTATGGCTTTAAATCTGGCGAAACCTTCCAATGTTGTTCTATACATTCGAGGAGTAGCGGAATCCGGAGAAATCGTTCAAAAATTTGCATCATCAAAAAAGAGTAATGTCTTGGTTTTAGTTAAGACGACCGAGGATGCTCGCCGATTGGTCGAAGCTTCAGGTGGGGTAATTACCACATTAAATGTTGGGGGGTTGCGTTATGGCGAGGGGAAAAAGAAATTAACGGATCTAGTGGCAGTGGACGAAAAGGATATCGCTAACTTAAAAATGATTAAGGATGCCGGTGTCCAAGTAGAATTTCGGATGCTGCCTAGAGATAAAAAGAAATTGTTGACGGACTTTGACATTTAGAAGAAGGAGGGTTACACGATGGTTGCTCAAGCAATAATGTTAGGGTTAATTGCTGGAATCGGTATTTTAGATGGCAGAATATTTGGTCAGATGATGTTTGATCGTCCGCTTGTTACCGGTTTATTGGTGGGGTTGGTTTTAGGCGATGTAAAGAATGGAATTATCATTGGGGCGCAACTTGAATTGATCTGGATGGGGATCGCCGGTATTGGGGCTTCTACACCGCCAGATGTGGTGACAGGAGGGATTTTAGGAACAGCATTTGCGATTTTGTCTAATAGCGGTGTTGAAGTAGCTTTAGCATTAGCTGTGCCGATCGCAGTTTTAGCGCAATCTTTAGGCGTATTGGTTCGGATCATCAATGCTTATTTTACCCACAAAGCAGATAGCTATGCGAAAGAAGCAAATTACAAAGGATTAGCCTTTTGTATGTGGATTCCAGTTGGTTTGTTCTTTTTAAGTACATTTCTACCAACCTTCTTAGCTATTTTATTAGGTGCGGATAAGGTAACGGGAATGATCGAAGCTGTTCCAAATGTCATATTAGACGGGTTATCTGTAGCTGGAAATCTGCTTCCTGCCATCGGATTTGCTTTGTTGCTGGACATGCTTTTTTCAAAGAAAATGGCCCCCTTCTTTTTCTTGGGCTTTTTAGCAGCTGCCTACGGAGGACTAAATATTACTGCGATTGCTTTAATCGGTGCTTGTATCGCAGTGATCTTGCACTTCTATATTGAACAGAAGAAAGAGTCTATCCCCAGTGTCCCAGATAACTTGACGGAAGGAGAGATCGATTTTGAATAAGATTGAGAAGAAGCAGCTAAAAAGTGTATTCTGGCGGTCCTTTGCTCTTCAAGGTGCGTTTAACTACGAACGGATGCAAAATGTCGGTTACATGTATGCCATGTTGCCAGTCATCAAAAAGCTCTATAGAAATAAAGAAGATCAAGCAGCAGCAATCACACGCCACTTGGAAATTTTCAACACGACACCAGCGGTAGTACCAACGATCATGGGTATCAGCGCAGCGATGGAAGAAGAAAATGCGAACAATCCGGCTTTTGATGTCCAATCAATCAACGCTGTCAAAGCATCACTGATGGGGCCTTTAGCTGGGATCGGTGATTCGATCTTCTGGGGAACTGTTCGGATCATTGCTGCCGGTATTGGTGTATCGATCGCAAAAGATGGCAATCTTTTTGGTCCATTGCTGTTTTTAGTTTTGTATAATTTGCCAAATCTATTGGTTCGTATCTTTGGATTGAAACTGGGGTATCAAGTAGGGGTCAATTCGTTGGACCGTATCCAAAAAGAGGGCTTGATGGATAAAATTATGGCAGTAGCAACGATCGTTGGATTATGTGTTGTTGGAGGTATGGTGGCGACGATGCTGAATATCACGACTCCATTAAAGTGGAATATCAGCGGAGCAGAAATCGTGGTTCAAGATATACTGGATCAGATATTACCAAAGATGCTGCCGCTAGCCTTCACCTTTGGCATTTATAAGCTGCTAAAAAAAGCGAGCATTACTAAGATTACGATCGGCATTATTATTTTTGGGATCGCTGTTCATTTGATTGGCATTCTATAATATTGGAGGAGAAAAAATGGCATCAATTCAAGAGTATTTACAAGAGACACCAAGTAAATTGTTAGAAATTATCGAAAAAGGAGACCGTCTTTTTTCAAGTATCAAAAAAGAAAAAATCACTCGGATTTTTTTGACAGGGTCTGGAACGAGCTATCATTCCGCGTTGCAAATGGCTCCGCAAATGCAAAAACTATTACAACTTGAAGTAAGAGCGGTCTATCCTTTCACGATCACTGAAGAGACTTTTTTAAGTGATAATGAACAGACATTAGTTGTCGGAATCTCTCAAGGAGGTAGCTCTTTTTCCACCTACAACGCTATGAAACTAGCGAAAAGCAAAGGTTGTATCACTGCTTCCATGGCAGGAGAAGAACAAGCATTTATTGATGAAATGGCTGATTTTGTTCTGACTGTCCATTGTGGACCTGAGAAAGCAGGGGCAAAAACAAAGGGCTTTTATTGTACAAAACTGAATCTATTATTACTTGCTCTCTATCTGGGACTTGAGCAAGGAACGATTTCTGAAGAGACATTTGAACAACAGATCCAAGGGGTGAAAACTGCTGCTGGACAGTTCCAAGCTGTTTATGAGACTTCATTAAAATGGATTTCTGCAAATCAGGAACGATTAGTCACTGCAAAAGAAATCCGTGTGACTGGTCCGGCAGCTATTTATGGAGATGTTTTAGAAAGTGCCCTGAAGTTGTTAGAGACGATGCGTTGTCCGGTGAGTGGATATGAATTTGAAGAGTTTATTCATGGCATCTATAATGCGATCAATGAAGATTCGATGGTCTTTATTTTAGACAACGGCGATGAGCCAAGGTCTGAGAAAATGAAAGAAGTTTTGTCCGAATGGTCGGATACTATTTTTCTGATTACGACTTATGAGTCAGACGCAGCAGATCTGGTCTTACCTGTAACCACCGATCCAGAGTTTATGACGTTCAATTTCATTGTCTTATTGCAATTGATCTGTGGAGAAATTCCTCATTTGCGAGGTGTCGATCCTTCCACACCAAAAGATCCGCAATTTCATATGAAATTAGGCAGCAAAAAATTCAATCGTTGATCTGTAATAATGATTTATAATACGGGACTATAACATAAGTCATCATCCAACAAGTTAAACCGAATAATAGTCTGTTGCTAGGATAGATTCCTCTGACTTTTGCGACGAGGAGTCCCTGCACCGCAGGAGCAATAATCATTAATGTTTGGCTAGTGTTACTTGTAGGAGACTTATGGCACAGTCCCTTTTTTTTGCTTCAAGTAGACTAGAAAATCTGACAATATTTTTCCCTTAGCTAACTCGTTGACAATGACAGGTGATCAACTGGGCGCACAACTTAGGATAACGCAAGATAACGCGTAGGAAAAGAAATATAAGTGATAGTTAGCAGCTAGACTATCCTTCCTCTTTAAATCGCTCTTCCAGTTTTGCTTTATGATGACCCATAATGTCTTCGAGAGCAATATCGTATTTATCTGCGAGAATCAATACGTTGTCAAAGACATCGCCAAGTTCTTCCATCAAATTCTCTCGATAGTAGGCTTGATCTTTTGCAGACTCATCAGGTCGATCTCGCCCAATTTCAACGCCGCGAATGGCCCGGGATAGTTCTCCTACTTCTTCCGTAAGAAATCCAACACGAATAAAAGGATCATATTGATACCAGTTCCGTTTTTTATAAAAGTCGATCACCCATGAGTTGTATTCATTGATTTTCATATTGAGCCCTCCTTATTTCTCGACTATAATAACATGAAGTGCAATCAGATCGAAAGGGGATCATTTGAGAATGAATGTCGCAGTCTATTGTGGAGCAAGTATCGGAAGTTCAGAAGAATACAAGCAAATCACCAAAGAATTAGGTAGATGGCTAGGTGAAAATCAGTATAACCTTGTCTATGGAGGCGGTAATGCGGGATTGATGGGGATAATTGCCGAAACCGCTATTGAAGAAAATTGTGAAGTAACAGGCATCATACCAGAATTCTTGGTGGCACGAGAATTAGCAAAAGAGAATCTTACGTCGCTGATCGTTGTCTCGAATATGCATGAAAGAAAACAAAAAATGATCGAGCTGGCTGACTTATATGTGGCATTGCCAGGAGGACCGGGAACCATTGAGGAAATTACAGAAGTCATCTCTTGGGGCAGGATCGGGCAACATGCCAACCCATGTGTGCTGATCAATTTCAACGGCTTTTTTGATCCATTGAAACAACAATACCAGGCAATGGTAACAGAAGGGTTCTTGACCCAAGAAGACTTCGACAAAATTCTTTTCGCCGAATCACTTGCCGAAATCAACGCATTTATCACTGATTTTGTGCCTCCTGCGATTAGGGTGTATAAATAGAAGTATACTTGATCAAAAATAGAAGAATCGATTCGATCAATAATGGTTCTGTATTGAACAAGCCAACAGCTTTGTAACGAGGCTTTTGGCTTGTTTTTGTATATTAGTTATCTTTTTTAGAATGCGAATGGAGTAGTTGAATGAGGCTAACAGCTGAAATGATGCAGGATCAGCAGTGTTCAGAAAAATATCGATCGATCCCGGTTATGTAAACCGAATCGTTTGCTCGTAGAAGGAAGTGGTTATTCTTTTGAATCAGATTATTCTTGCATCATTTATCGGAAAAAGTTGCCATTTTAAGTAAAGGGCTTACATTGTATAGTTTATGTGAAGGCGGGAGGAAATTATGCGACAAGAAAAAATTGTTGAATACTTATATGCAAAGAAGCAAGCAATTGCTCCCAAGGCATTGGCCGCTGAATTTCAGATTTCTGAGCGGACCTTGGCTAATGATATCAAGTGGTTAAGAGATATCGGACGAACAGAAGGATTTTCAATAGAGCGGATTCGTTCGGCAGGCTATCAACTGGAAATTTCTGATAAAACAAAGTTTCTAAGGTTTTTATCTCATGCAAAACGTCAAGAAAAGATCGATAACGGGAACCCGAAAGAACGAATTAAGAATATCGAACTTCTCCTGCTGTTTCATGAAGAATACATTACGATGCAGCAGATTTCAGAATGGTTAGAGGTAAGTCTTTCAACAGTTAAAGCAGATATCAAACAAGTCGAATTGTTTTGCAAGGACTACGGATTAACTTTATTCAGCAAAGCACATTATGGTTTGAAGATTGTCGGGACTGAAGAGAAGAAAAGACAAGCAATTCTTTATTTGATTCGCAACATTATCCATACACCCGTCCTGACGGAACGATATAAAGCTTTTCACTTCGTCTTTGATGAAGAGGCGCTACGTTCCTGTTTATCAGAAAAGTTGCAACAGCATCAACTTAAAGCGAGCGATATTGTTTTTGAGAATATCATACAGCATATTCGATTGCTTGTTTTTCGAATCACACAAAATAACACTTTAACGAATGACGAACGAACCGTAAGGACAGCAACCGATAAGTATGACCTTTTAACAGAAGATTTGGTCTCCTATTTGGAAACGGCTTATCCCATTACTTTTTCTACTATGGAAAAAAATTATTTGCATGAGCAACTGAGAGGAAAATTTTCGGTCCTTGATGATCGAACCAGTAATCAGCAATTGAAACAAGCAATTGAAAAAACACTAGAGCTTGTCGATTTACGTTACCATACACAGTTTAGAACAGATCAAGAATTAGGTAATGCCCTGTTGATGCATGTCGCTCCATTACTTCAAAGACTGTATACCGGACATCAACTAGATAATCCGATCATTGATGACATTTATACGCAATATGCCAATGTATTCAACGTTGCGATGGTGTTCATCAGTGAATTAAACAAGGACTTGGACGCAGATATCAGCAAAGATGAGATAGGCTACGTTGCTATCTATTTCGCAGCTAGTCTTGAGAAGCAGGCGAATCAGTTAATCGATGATTATAAAAAAATAGCTGTCATTTGTTCTACGGGTGGCGGTGCTTCTTATTTATTGAAAGTTAATTTAGAGCGGCTTTTCAGCAATGCTGAAGTCACCACATTTGCTTTGAACGAAGTTGATCAGATTGATAAAAGTTTTGACTTACTGATTTCCACTGTTCCTCTGGATCAGGAACAGTTTGCTATCCCTATCATCTACACAAAAACGATTTTAAATCGGGCAGAAATCAATAAAATCGAAAAAGATTTAAGCCTATTGCGGGAATCGGAAAATAAAGTATTTGATGTACACCAGTTTATTCTCAGTTTATTTGATCCTCAGTGGTTTCAAATTGATACGGAATCAGAAGATTATTTGCAACTACTAGAAAGCGAAGCGGCTCGTTTAGAAGATGGGTGGGCCGAGCAGGGATTTAAGCACAGTGTTCTTGAGAGAGAAAAAATGATCGATACCATCTATCAAAATGGTATCGCAGGACCCCATCCTATGGAGCAGGCAGCGATCAGGGAAGTCATCGATGTCATTTTGTTAAGAAAATCAATTTGGTACAGTAAAAAAGAAATCAAGGTTATTTTCTTGATCAATATCAAGAAAGATCATTTAAATCTGCATAAAGAAATCAGTCGATTGATGATCAAAATGATGGAAGACCAAGCGTTAGACAATCAACTAGCCAAAATCACGAATTTTCAAGACTTTAAGTCTTATATACAAAGTTTAATGAAAGAAGGATGAAACAATGAACGAAAAAGAAGTTGATATTTTTAAAATCATCTCTGCAGCAGGAGATTCGCGAGGAGCAGCTTTTGAAGCGCTAAGATTCGCCCGTAAAGGGGATTTTGAACAGGCAGAAGCAAAAATGAAAGAAGCCAAAGAAAGGAGTATTGATGCCCATGATGTCCAGACAAAGTTGATTACCGGTGAACTGAATGGCGAGAAAACAGAAACTAGTCTATTAATGGTTCATGCGCAGGATCATTTAATGACAAGCTTATTGGCACGCGATTTGATTGAAGAAATGATTGGTATGTTAAAGGAAAAAAGCGAAGAAAATAAGTAATCAAAAAAAAAGTAGGAGGAAAGAAACATGAAAATATTGCTTGTTTGTGCAGGAGGCTTCTCAACGACAATGATGATGGAGTCAATGAAAAAAGTTGTCAAAGAATCAAAAAGCTTAGATGAAAAAGACTATCCAATGGAGGCAATCGGTGTCGACAAATTGGAACGCTATATCAATGACTATGATGTCATCTTAGTTGGGCCACAATTGAGTCACAAATATGATTTCATTAAAGGGGAAGCAGATAAAGTGAACAAACCAACTGTTTTATTAACGTCGGATATCTATGGGTCCATGGATGGGGCTACGGTAATGAAACAAGCGTTGGTTGCATATCGTAAGAATGAAGCATTGAAAACTCAATAATTAGGAGTGAAAAAAATGGAAAGTCCAAAAAAACAGGGTGCTTTTGAAAAAGTAGAAGCATTTATTCGTAAAACATTGGTGCCGGTTGCTAATAAAGTTGATAGTAATGCTTACTTGACTGCGATCAAAAAAGGAATGGTCGTAATGACACCAGTGCTATTATTAGGGTCTGTTGCAGCAATTTTTCCGTCTATTCCTGAGTTCATTACTACACAGGGAGTTGCAAATTGGTTTGAAAGCTACGGTTATATTTTTGGGATTATTTCAAAAGTTTCATTAGGGTTAGTTGGTTTGTATGCAGTTCTAGCAATTTCGTATTTCTTAAGTGAACACTATAAGCTTTATACAGTGGGATCAATGATGTTGTCAGCAATTGCCTTTTTGATTGTAGCAATGGATGTGGATGACAACGGCAATATCGTCGCCAGCTATCTTGATTCTAAGGGCTTATTTACTGCAATTTTCATAGCGATTATTTCGGTCAAACTCTACCAATTCTTCACGAAGCACAAGTTGGTGATCAAAATGCCAGAGGGGGTTCCGGATTTTGTTTCCAGTTCTTTCGAATTGATTACGCCCACTGCGGCTATCGGGGTTCTGTTTATTGTGATCCGTGCGGTTACCGATAGTTTATCTGGGGGTGTTCTTTTACCGCAAGTCATCATGGATATTTTAGCACCGGCTATTGGCAGTCTAGATTCGCTATGGGTGATTTATCTAGTATTAGTTTTACGGTTGGTTTTCTGGTTTTTTGGTATCCATTCAGCGGTTCTTTCCCCGATTCTTTCACCAATCGCAGTGCAATATTTGTCCGAGAACATTGCAGCGCACGAAGCGGGAGAACCATTACGCCATGTCATTACGAATGGTACCTTATCGGCCTTTGCCAACTTTACCGGTTCTGGTGTGACGATTGGCTTAGTTTTAGCAATGATCATCAGTAAGTCACAACGATACAAAAAAGTAGGGGCAGTTGCTTTACTCCCTTCCATGTTTGGTATCAATGAACCTGTGTTGTTCGGTGTGCCGATCATCTTGAATCCAGTTTTGATGATTCCATTTATCTTTGGTGGGGCATTAGTAGGAATGTTCCCAATGATTTGTATGAAACTAGGTTTACTGAACTACCCGATTTTTGATCCGCCTTATGTGCCAATATTTATGGAAGGGTTTCTCACAGGATTCGATTGGCGAGCAGTCATCATTCAAGTGATTCAAGTCGCTTTATCTTTTGGCTTATATTTGCCATTCTTCAAAGTATTGGAGAAACAAGAATTCGAGCGGGAAGCATTATTAGAAGCAGAAAAAGGCAACTCAGTCATCTCAGATGAAGATGAACAATACTTAACAGATATTGATTTCTAGCCAAAGGGGCTGGGGCATAAGTTAGAACAAGTAGCGGATAAACAATAGTGTGGGGAATCTTGTCTGGTAAATTGGGGTACTAGTCCTCTTGCAAAAGAAACCATTCTATCGGTCATCACTTATCTTGTGAACTTGTGCCCCGTTTTTACTATTCTGAGTATATTGTTTACCCTTGAGACGAGAATCAACTATTAAAGATGATTCAGGTTAGAAAAGGAATGAGGGGAAAATAGATGAGGATCGATGCATTAAGAGCAAAACTAGCGGAAAAAAAATTATCCGGACTTGTAGTCACAGATAAAACGAATCGTCGCTATCTTTGCGGATTTACGGGGTCAAACGGCTTACTACTAGTTACTGAAAATAAATTAATTTTGTTTGTGGACGGTCGTTATACAGAACAAGCGTCTCAACAAACAACTGGTGTGGAAATTTGTGAGATCCCGATTGGAAGTCATTTGATCGAAGTAATGCGACCATTTATTGCAGGACTGAAGGTAGGTTTTGAGGCGGAAACCATTTCCTATCAGACTTTTACTGAACTTCACTTTTTAATGAAGGAGGCCAATGGTCAGCTAATCGCCACCAAAAACATGGTGGAAAGTTTAAGAATGATCAAATCATCTAAAGAAATTTGTGCCCTCAGACAGGCGGCGCAGATTGCCGATCAAACATTAGAACGGATCATGCCAATGATTCGAGTAGGGATGACAGAACTAGACTTAGCGAATGAACTCGATTATCGTAGCAAGAAATTAGGTAGCGAAGGCCCGGCTTTTGAAACAATCGTCGCTTCTGGAGAGCGTACCGCGTTGCCTCATGCCCATGCTAGTCAGAAAAAACTTGAAGCGAATGAGCTGATCATGATTGACTTTGGAACGATCTACGACGGGTATTATTCGGATATCACACGGACGATAGGCTTTGGCGAAGTAAAACCCGAGATTCGAGAAACTTATGAGATCCTATTGGCAGCTCAAAAATCAGCTGTTCAAAAGGTTTCTTTCAATAAAACGTTAGGAGAGATTGATCAAGTTGCAAGACAAGCACTGAGGAAAGAGGGCCTTGAGGATCATTTTAGTCATAATTTGGGACATGGCATTGGTCTTTCTTGTCATGAATATCCGGCCCTAGCACCCCAAAATGAGTTGCCAATTCAAGCCAATATGACGTTCACAATTGAGCCAGGAGTCTATTTCCCGAAAGAAAAATTCGGTATTCGCATCGAGGACGATGTATTAGTAAATGATCTGGGGAATGCTGAACTTTTGACGAAATTCAGTAAGGAGTGGATAACCATTGATTGCAACCGATAAATTATTAATGCGTCTTTCTAATTTAGATGCACTGCCTGGTCAAGAGTCTCAAGTGCAAGAGGTGCTGATGACGATCATTGATTCGAATGGTATCAAAGATTCATTTGGAAACCTCTATTTTGGAGATTTGACAACAAAAAAGAAAAAAATCGCACTCTATGCCCATATGGATGAAGTCGGTTTTTTTGTCCACCGTATCACAGAGGAAGGCTTTGTCTACTTCTATCCGATTGGTGGATGGTGGGGGCATGTCATTTTGGGGCAGCAAGTGCGAGCAACTTGTCGTAAAAACGGCTCTATCATAGAAGGTGTGGTGGGAACACTACCAAAATCAACGCATGCAATGTCGGAAGTAGTACCAATCAGTGAGATGTATATAGATTTTGGGGCCAAATCAAAACTTGAATTGGAAGCTGCTGGTTTGCAGATTGGTGATATGATTTTGCCAAATACTCAAGCCAAGAAAAGTTTTAATCAGCAGAAGATTATTGGTAAAGCATTGGACAATCGTGTTGCCTGTACGATCATGGCTCAGATCAAAAATCAGATTAAAACGCAACATGTCGAAATCATTGGTGTGGGGACTGTTCAAGAAGAGGCTGGGACACGAGGATCGAAAGTTGCCGCGCAGCAAGTAGATGCCGATATCAATATCGTTATTGATGTAGCCAATGGGAAAGATACGCCAAAAGCTGCGGACTATCCTAATCGTATTCAAGGCAAAGGTCCAGGTCTTGTTCTGGCCGATAAAACCGCATTAGGAAATATAAAGCTGTTGGATTACTGCAAGGAAGTTGCTGAAAGCAATCAAATTCCTTGGCAATATGATTTGTTAGCCGGAGGTGGAACGGATGCTGGCTCGGTTCAGTTAGAGGCCGGTAAACCAACCCTAGTCTTTTGCGTGCCGGTTCGCTATTGCCATTCGTGGCATTCCATCGTGGACATCAATGACGTTGAAGCGACGATCGAGTTGATTTCTGCGGTTATTCGTTCCTTGGATGAAGGAGGGATCGATCTTGAGTAACTTTAAAGAACAGCGCTCTCGCTACGGCACGTATTCGACCCAGTGGGATTATGTCCAAGATCGTTTCGGAGAAAAAGGGCTATTGCCCTTCTCAATCTCAGATATGGATTTTATGATCCCTGATGGAACCAAAGAAGTATTGGCTAAAGCTGTGACTAGAGGTTTTTTCGGTTATACACGCTGGAACCATCTTGATTATAAGCAGAGCATCAGCCATTGGTTTTTGCAGGAATTTGATTGTACGATTGATCCAAACTGGTGTGTCTACTCGCCAAGTGTCATTTATAGCTTATCTCTTTGCATCCAACTATTAAGTCGAAAAGGAGACAAAGTAGTAACATTTACCCCGTGTTATGATGCCTTTTATCATTGTATCGCCGGTAACGAACGGAAGTTGATCCCATTTTCCTTAACCAATGATGGGGAACGGTTTACGGTTGATTTTGATGCTTTAGCCAACGTATTTGCCATCGAAAAACCAGCAATTTTTCTGTTATGCAATCCGCACAATCCAACTGGCCGAGTGTTCACTGATCAAGAACTATCCAACTTGGTTTCGCTATGCCAAATGCATAACGTCGCTATCTTGAGTGATGAGATCCATATGGATGTCCGGCGCCCAGGAGAAAAACATCGACCTATCTTAGAATTTATTGATTCAATAGAGGTGCCTGCAGTTTTGCTATCCTCCGCATCAAAGACGTTCAACACGCCAGGACTGGGTGGCTCTTATGCTATCTTTTTGGATGAAAAATTACGAGAAAGATTTTTGACGATATTGAAAGCAAGAGATGGTCTATCGTCGATTCCATATCCTGCACTACTAGCGACAATGGACTGTTATCGGAATCAAAAGAAATGGGCCGTTGAACTCAATCAAACAATCGACGAGAACTTTTTCGAAGCAAAGAAGATACTGTCTGCTGATCCGCGAATTCATTTCACTATTCCAGAAGCAACCTACTTAGGCTGGATCAACATAAAAGATTTACCTTATAGTATGGATGAATTGCAAAGTGTTCTGGTAAAACAAGAAAGAATCGCGATCATGAATGGTGAGGTTTATGGACCAGAAGGTAAGACTTACCTGCGGTTTAATCTAGGTGCACCAAAAGAGAAAATCATTGCTGGGTTGGAAGGTCTCATGCATGCCATTGACTCTTTGGATCAGAAACATTTGAATTAGTCAGAGCGTCATAGGATACTTGTGAATGAAAATTTACTGATCAAAAAAACGGAAATCATTAAAGGCTCAAAAACTTTTTATCAAAGTTTTTGAGCCTTTTTTGTCGAAGCGTGCTCTTTTAACTTTCATTCCAACCCTTTAGAATTTCTAAAGATAAAAAACAACCCGCAAAAAAGATGATACCTCTCTAGTTATTTATTTTAGCAGAAAGGGATTACGAGTATCGTTGATAGAACAAGGTTGCTGAATGTTCAAGTACTAAACAAACGAGGTCAGAAAGGAACATTATGCCAAAGCGTGACAGTGAAGTGACAAAAATGAAACGCCAAGCAGCAGCATATTATGCTATATTTTACACAATTAGGTCATCTTTTATGAGAGGATAAATTATTCTTTAGACTATAAAAAATAAAAGTTCCGCAAAAACCAACCGGAAGTCCTATAGATTAACCAGCCATTCTTACGTAAGATGGAATGAGAGTATGACAAATGATAAGAAGAAAGGGTGAGACATCATCGAAAACAAACATGGATTAACCTCAGCAGAGGTAAAAGCACGGATTCAACGGGGAGAAGTCAACAAATCAAAGAAAGATAAGACGAATTCGTATCCGAAAATCATTTTTACAAATGTTTTTACTTTTTTTAATCTGATCAACAGCCTCCTCTTTTTCTTAGTGGCATTAACTGGTTCTTATCAGAATGGCTTATTCGTTTTTGTCGTTTTTAGTAATGTGATCATTAACATGTTTCAAGAAATCCGTTCGAAGCGAACCCTTGATAAACTGGCGCTGTTAAAAGTTGCCAAAGTCAATGTGTATCGTGATGGCAATTTAGAAACATTGCCGATCCATAAATTAGTCCTAGATGACATTCTGTTATTGAAGAATGGTGACCAAGTTCCGGCAGATGCCAAAGTCATCGAAGGTTCATTGGAAGTGAATGAATCGCTATTGACAGGAGAAATGGATAGCATCAGTAAGGAACCTGATGCTGAACTGTTTTCAGGCAGCTTTGTCACAGCCGGTGAGGCACTTTGCCAAGTCATCCACGTCGGCGAAGAAAATTATATTGAAAAAATCAATAAGGAAGCGAAAACGATCAAGCGGCAAAAATACTTGATTCAAGGAAGTCTGAACAAAGTCATTCGCTGGATCAGTATGATTCTGATTCCATTGTGTACGTTGTTATTCCTTAAACAATATTTTATTACGCATGCCTCTTTCAACAAAGCCATTTTGCGAACTGTCGCCGCAGCTGTAGGAATGTTTCCAGAAGGATTATTTTTACTGACGAGTGTGACCTTAACCATCAGTGCCGTCTATCTGGCACGAAAAAAAGTCTTGGTGCAAGAGCTTAACTGTATCGATGCGTTAGCACGAGTGGATGTTCTTTGCTTAGATAAAACGGGAACGATCACAGAAGGACAAATGACAGTAGAGAAAGTGATCCCTTTTACCTCAGAAGAAGAAATGGCAGAAATCACACAAAATCTACTGGCACATTTACCGGACAAGAACCCAACGGCCATGGCATTAAGAGACTTCTTTCCAGAGAAGGAAACGTATGCGATGCAGCATGTCGTGCCTTTTTCTTCGGAACGAAAATTCAGCTGTGTTTCTTTTGAAGGAAAAGGGACCTACTTTATTGGTGCGGCCTCTATTCTTTTATCCAACGAGCATGCCCCTGTTTTAAAACAAGAACGAGCGCTGGCTGAACAAGGGTATCGGGTCATTGTATTGGCACATAGCCCTCAGATTTGCGAAAATCATGAGTTGCCTGCAACGATTGAACCTTTAGGATTTTTCTTATTATCGGATACGGTCCGATCAGATGCCAAAGCTACTCTAGAGTATTTCAGATCCCAAGCCATTCAGTGCAAGATCATCTCTGGCGATGATCCGGTCACGGTTAGTCAGATCGCCAAAAAAGTCAATCTTCCCGGAGCGTCTGATTATATCGATGTTTCGACGCTTACCTCCGAAGAACTGAAAGAGGCAGTCGGCAACTATCAGATTTTTGGTAGAGTGACTCCACAGCAAAAAAAAGAAATGGTGATTTATTTAAAAGAAATGAATCATACGGTTGCTATGACAGGAGATGGGGTCAACGATGTCCTAGCTCTTAAAGAAGCCGATTGCTCGATCGCAATGGCATCAGGAGTCGATGCAGCAAGACAAGTGGCAAATTTAGTTCTGCTGGAAAACCAGTTTTCGGCGCTGCCTTCGGTACTGGATGAAGGGAGAAGAGTCATCAATAATATTACCCGCTCAGGGTCGCTCGTTTTGGTTCAAGTGCTTTTCTCCATCTTGATCACTATGGGAACACTGTTATCGGGGACCGCTTATCCTTTTGAACCGATCCAACTTACGATCATCAATGCTTGTTTTGTAGGCATTCCTACCTTTTTGTTGAATTTCGAACCGGATTTCAATCGGATCAAAGGCGCCTTTTTGTCTACTATTTTCAAAAATGCCTTCCCGGCTTCGCTGTCAATCGCAATTGGAACATTACTTATTATTAATATCGGGCACTTGTTCGGCAGCAGTGGTCAAGCTTTATCGATCATGTGTGTGATTTTTACTGCATGGAATTACATCTTGATCCAGCGGAAAATTTATCCGCCAAACAGCAAGTACCGAACATTTGTCTTCTTCGGCACACAGCTTCTCTACTTTATCGCATTGATTGTCGGAAGAGATCTATTTAATCTCGGCAATACGACCTATATCAATTTGATTTTGTTGGTCGCATTACTCAACTATTCCGTCTTTATCCAACGATTAGCGAGCAAACTGGTCCATCGTGTTTTTCGGCGCTATGCTAAAAAAGGTGTCCTTCAAAAATCCTAACTTGAAAACAGCGCTAGTGAAGGCGCTGAGATAGAGTAGATCAGAATCTAAGGATTTAGTAAGGCTTTTCTCAAATTGCTGGTTAATGAATGGATTTAAGCCATTTTAGTGCAGCATCTTCCGGGTGGTCAGTTATGACATCAGGAAGAATTGGCTTTTCTTCATACAGTATCCCATTGGAACCTTTGATTTTTGCACCTGCTAAGGACAAAGCGTATTTTCCATAAAGAGGAATCATTGAAACCCCTGTGGCATAACCAGCTGTTTCTTCTCCAAAAGAGGAAACATGGTCTTGTCCTAAAAGAGCAACCAGTAGAACTTCAGCTGAACTAGCAGTCTGATGATCTGTTAAGACAGCAATAGGCAAGTGATGAAAGTTTAAGTTAGTTGGTAGACTTAAATTATCTTCTTCAAAACATATTTTCCCGTCTTTCTTGAAGACGGGGATTTTTTTGTTAGGAGAAGTAAATTCGAATAGTTTACCTTCTTTAAAGAAAGGAGCGCATGCCCCTAACATAGGCATCATATTGCCACCGGTATTCCCTCGTAGATCAATAATGACACCTTTGGGATCAGATATCTTGGAAAGTTGTTCGAGTGCTGTAGTAACGTAAGTGTGCACATTTTCTTCATCACTAGCAGGAAATGAAGGCAAAATGAGGGTCACAATGTTGTCTTCTGCAAAGATTCTAGGGAAAGTAAGCAGAGCTGGATTGAAAAGTGGCGCTTTATCCTCTTGGACTTCAATAATAGCTGAATGATCACCACCAGCTTCCTTTATGGCTTCATTGAGCATGGGCACAACATCATCAAACGTATCGTCTTTTTTGACTTGAGCTAGATAGTTTGGTATTTCTTTCTCAAATCCTGTCTCTTTTGCATATACTCCATAATTCTCCATAATTGTTAATGCATCTTTTGTTAATCGATAGACGGAAGGTGGAATCATATAGATCGGTTTATTAAAAAGTGCGAGTCCGATCTGTAGTCCAAAGAAATGGATCGACAGTCCTAAAATTGCACCGACGGAAAAAAGAGCGATTAATACTTTCTTCATCTCGTACACTCCAATCAATTTTTTATAGGTGGGATTCATTCATTTTAACAGATTATATTGTCAAAATAGAATGATAAGTTATTTTGTTACTAATGAGGGGCTATATCTAACATTTGAAGGAATAAGTTTGTATTTGGAGGATAGATTGGATTTTATCGAAAATCGGAAATGTAAAGGAACCTTTACACAAGCTGTGAAATATGGTAACTTCTATGTAAAGGAAACTTGACAGGAGTGAGAAGATGCCAGTCATCAATCGTTTAAGAAGCATACGTGAGGAACAAGGATTATCACAAGGCGAATTAGCAGCGATTATGGGCGTTTCTCGTCAAACGATCAACGCCATCGAAACCCACAAATACAATCCTTCATTAGAGTTGGCATTACGGATTGCTCATTATTTTAAATTATCAGTGGAGGAGCTGTTTAAATTGACTGGAGGCACAAACGAATGAAAAACAAGTGGGCAAGTATTTTTGAGAAAGTATTACACGTGCTGTGGGTAGCAGCAAATTTGATTTTCTTTACCTGGGTAGGCTATTGGTTTATTGGAGTCTTATTTATTCTTGGCTTTTATCTCTTGTATGGATTACTTCTTCGATCAGTGAGTAGAATGGAAAAAGAGTCTTATGATGAACGGCAGAATCAGTTGAAAAGCAATAGCTATAAGTGGGGATTGAAAGTTGGATTTATATTATTATTTACTATGCCGGGTTTTTTCAGTAATCCTAGTGATTTTGCGTTTTTCCTCATGGGGATCGTAGGTAGTGTGATAGTAGGCTATCAAATGTTGAGTGGCAGTTTTTTTGGACACAATGCTAGTAAAGGAGGAATTTATACTACATTGATTGTCTCACTATTTATCGGTGCAGGAGGTACGTTTCTTTACTGCCGCGACATGGTCATTGGTTCACAGAAGCTAGTTGCAGCGGGGAGAATCACCATTGATTCCGGGTTTTGGCTTGTTTTAGCCAGTTTAGTGATTAGCCTAACGGGCTGGATGTATGTGTTTAAGGAAAGAGCAAATAAGGCTTAGAATTATACTATTATACTTAGGGTACCTATTTCCTTGGCTTATGTTCTTCTCCATCAATAATTAATTTTATAATATTAGAAATCTACTAACCCGAAAAGCCCAAAAAATTTTGGGCTTTTATTTTTATCTATAAATTTTTTTACTTATAAATGCCCAGGTCTTATTATCTGAAAGTCATGATTGAACAGCAAAGAAAAAAATTCCACAATGCTCTTCCCAATTTCTTTAAAAGCGCTTTCTTTTTTTCTGTTATTCTTAGTGTAATAAGAGATGGAAGGAGCGAAAGAATGGAAACAGTCAATGAAAATCAAACAATATTTGATCGGAATGTTATTGATCTAAATATGAAAGCCAGCACAAAAGACGAAGTGATTCGTGAATTAGCTACTCTATTGTACAAAGAAAATTATCTCAGCAAACTTGACGATTTTATTGCCTCTGTATACGAGCGTGAGGCAGAAGGGATCACAGGAATGGGGAATAACGTGGCAATTCCCCATGGGAAATCAGATTCGGTCATGCGAGCTGGAATCGCAATCGGTAAAACAAACAAAATGATCCACTGGGAATCTTACGATAATCAACCAGTTAATTTTTTCTTTTTGTTTGCGGTTCCGGACGATGTATCTGGTGCAAAATTACACCTGCAATTGTTGAGTAAGGTTGCAGCAAAATTAAGTGATGATGAACTATTAAACCGATTAAAAATAACCCACTCAGTTGATGAGGTTATCGATCGATTAAAGATTTAAGGAGGAAGAAAATGAAAATAGTTGGAATCACTGCTTGTACAGCAGGAATCGCGCATACGTATATTGCAAAGGAAAAAATTGAGAAAGCTGCCATAAAAGCTGGGGATGATGTGAAAATTGAGACGCAAGGTTCGATTGGGGTAGAAAATGAATTAACTGAAAAAGATATTCGTGAAGCAGATATCGTGTTGCTAGCTACGGATATTGGCGTATCTCGGGAACGATTCAAAGGGAAAAAAGTCATTGACATTCCCATAGCAATGATCATGAAATCACCAGAAGGTGTAATCAAGAAAATTCATGAAAAATTAGGCTTATGATCAAGGAAAGGAGTAGCATACATGAAGGGGAAATTTGAGGTAAAGAAACACGTACTGACAGGAATTTCGTATATGATTCCGATCATTGTAGCCGGTGGTATTTTGGGGGCACTAGCAAAAGGGTTTGGCGGATACAATATTGGAGATTTAGTTCAACCGGGAGTCACGCCGTTTTCTGAGATGGATCCTTATACGTGGACAGGTTTTTGGTGGGGAGTCAACAAGCTGAGTTCCTATGCAATGGCCTTTGCGGTTGCGGTTATGGCTGCTGGCACCGCCTATTCCATTGCTGGACGGCCAGCTATTGTACCAGCACTTATTTTAGGATATACCGCTAATGAAACAAAAGCCGGATTTTTAGGGGGCTTGCTGGTCGCTTTTGTGATTGGTTATGGTGTGAATTGGGTGAAAAAATGGAAAGTACCAAGTTGGATGCAAGGCTTGATGCCGGTCTTGGTTATCCCAGTAATAGTTACTTTAGTTAGTGGGATGTTGTTTCTAATGATTTTCTCGCCACCGTTAGCTTTCATTATGGATAGATTCCAACAATGGATCATTGCGCTGAATGGCGGAGCAAAGTCTGTGATTGGTGGGGTAATCGGTGCCTGCATGGGATTTGATTTAGGCGGGCCTATCAATAAAACTGCTTCACTGGCAGCCAATGCATTAGGAGCAGATGGAATCAACGGTCCAATGGCGGCTAAACTAGTTGGTGGGATGACACCGCCAATCGGGGCATTCATTGCCACTTTGTTAGCCAAAAAAAAATTTGCACAAGCACAAATCGATACCGCTAAAGCTGCTTTTCCAATGGGGTTATGTTTTATAACCGAAGGTGTACTGCCATTTGCGGCAGCAGATCCAGTTCGTTTCATCATCAGCTCCGTATTAGGATCCGCAACTGCTGGAGCAATAGCGGTAGGGTCTGGCGTGGAATCAGTTGCGGCTCATGGCGGTATTTTCGTGATACCAATGATGACGAATCCATTAATGTTCGTTGTAGCTCTGGTGATCGGTTCAGTTGTTACCGGCGTTGTCTATGCGGTCATCAAACGTGAAACGGTAGCAGAAACTGAAACAGTAGAAAACAGTGAAACAGACGATTTCGATTTTGACATTACTTTAGAAGAATAAGAAACGCGATCATATGAAGAAGAGGGGTACAACAATGTTAGTAAGTATGAAATCAATTTTAGAAGATGCCAATAAAAATTATTATGGTGTGATGGCGATGAATAGTATCAATATTGAAATGGCGCGTGCAGGAATCGAAGCAGCCGCAGAACAGCGTTCACCGATCATCATTCAATTCGGTCCTGGTCAAATGAAAAATCATGCACATAAAGAAGAAATGATTCCATTGATCAAGGAACTGGCAGCCAGAGTTACTATTCCTGTTGCGTTGAATCTAGATCACGGCATGGACTTCCAAGTCATTGCTGAATGTATCAATCAAGGCTTTACAAATGTCATGTTTGACGGTTCAAGCCTGTCTTATGAAGAAAACTTGCAAAAGACGGCAATGGTCTGCAGTCTTGCACATAGTGTTGGCTGTTCTGTTGAAGCAGAATTAGGACATGTAGGACAAGCGCTGAACGAAGATGATGCAAATATGGATCTTTACACAAATCCTGAACAAGCATTACACTTTGTTCAAAAAACAGATGTTGATGCTCTAGCTGTTGCGATTGGTACCGCACATGGCAACTACCCCAAAGGGAAAATACCACAACTAGACTTTGAGCGTTTAGCAGAGTTAAAAGAAACGTTGCAGATGCCATTAGTGCTTCATGGAGGAAGTGGTTGCGGGAAAGCCAATTTAAGAAAAGCAGTTTCTTTAGGAATCAATAAAATCAATGTGGCTACAGATGCGTTCACTGTTGCAAAAGAAGCCATGATGAGAGAACTAAAAAAAGACGAGCAAACGGATTATATGCATTTATGTATGGCTGCTGAAGCAGGAGTCAAGCAATTTGTGAAAGATTACATTGAGGTAATCGGCTCAAAGGATCGTTATATTTTCGGCGAGGTTACTTACACGGGTCATGAATAGTTGATGAAAGGCAGAATCTGATAGGAGGGCTTTGGATTTGATAAAAGACAAATTGGTAAAGAGAGAGATCTTACGTTTTCTTCAGAAAAATCCGGAGACCTCTATCAAAAAAATAGCTGAATATGTTGGCAAATCTGAAAAATCGATTCGGAGGAAAATCGCCCAAATCGATGATTTGTTGGTAGAAAATAAACTTGGACGAATTGATACGAAGCCTGGTAGAGGGATCTTATTTGTTCTCTATCCAAATAAACAAAACCAGTTATTAAAACATTTTAGTGATTTTTCTATACCTGAAGGAATTTCCCAAAATGATGAATGGACATTAATTTGTTTGCTGTTGGAAAGGGCGAGTAATCACTTTATCACTCAAGTAGAATTAGCTGAAAAATTATATGTCAGTATACCTACTTTCAGAAAACTAATGAGTCATGTGAAAGAATGGTTTGCTGATCATCATATTATGATTCAAACGATTCCCGGAAAAGGACTTACTTTGGTAGGTGATGAATATTCAAAACGGGTAGCGATTCGAGATGCGATCCTTCTGCAAGAAGATGAAAAACAAACTGTTGTTTTGCAACGATTTGCCAGAGGAATATCTGTTGAAGAAATCTCTGAGATTATTCGAAAAGCAGAAAGTGATTGGAAAATCAAATTTTCTAATACCTCATTTATCAAAATACGAATCATGCTGATTTTGAGCGTTGGAAGATTTTCTTATGCCTCTGATATGCCAACGATTGATGATTTTGAAAGAGAATACACCAATGAATATAGTTTTGTTGAAACCCTTTATCGTGGATTAGAAAAAAGAGGATTCGGAACATTCAATGAGGTAGATAAAAGAATACTTACTGCGGAAATTCTTGTATCAAATAAATTGCGCTGGAAGGATTCGGCAGCACTCACTAATTTAAAAAATCAGTATGATAACGATTTGCTTGAATTTGTTCATACAATCATTTCATCTATTTCAGAAATTTTGCAACAGCCATTGACGGAAGACAAAATTTTGGAAGAAGAACTGACAAACCATCTTCGTTCTGCTATTTTTCGAATGAAATACGGGCACAAAAATTCATCTGAATTGACCCGAGACTTGAAAAAACTCTATGGTCGCGTCTTTTTGAGCGTTTGGTCAACAAGTCAATTATTTGAGGACTACTATAATGTACAGTTAACCGAAGATGAGATTGCTTACATCGTTTTGTATATCGAAGCCGCTATATTGAGAAATCAAAGTCAAGTTGATGCTTATTTAGTAACGGATCGAGGCCGTTCCCAAAGTTTGTTTGCCACTGAATATATTAAAAAAAATATTCCAGAAATCAAAGAGATTTATATTATACGAGAAGAAGAAATTGACTCTACCAGAAAAGATGTCCTTTATTTAACGATGGTTCCAGTAGATTCGGTCACTGCAGTTCCGATTTCTTATCTTCCTTCAAACAAAGATCTTGTGAATATTCGAACGGCTCTTTCTCGTTGGGGAATTGTACCTGGATCAATCTCTATTTTTTCCGATGCATCCAAGCCGTTGCTGGATCCAAGATTGATCTTCGTAAATCAAACATATACAAACAAAGAAGAAGTCGTGACATTTTTATCCAATCAACTAGAAAGTTTAGGGTTTGTATCGCCAAATTTCTATCTGACGGTTTGGAAAAGGGAACAAAAGACAACTACCTGTATCGGTCATCATACAGCGATTCCACATGGAAGTATGACAGAAGTATTTGAACCTAAAGTAGCAATAATGGTTTTGAAAGAACCAATTCTTTGGTACGAGGATGAAATGGTGGACACGGTCTTTTTACTGGCCACTAGAATGCAGACCCCGATTGAAATTAGACAGAACAAACATTTTTATCGGGAATTAACCGATTTCACAGAAAACGACTCACTAATGGCCGCTTTTAAAACGAAAAAAAACGCTTTGGCAGCTTTCAATTATCTTTTTTTAAAAATAAATGAGGTGGAAAAGAATGAAAATCGCACTTTTGAACGAATTTAGTCAGGCAGCAAAGAATCCAATTATCCTAAATGAATTGACAACAATCGGCAACAAATATGGTCATGAGGTTTATAATGTTGGCATGAGTGAACCTTTATTATCAGAAGATCTGCCAGAAGCTTACAGCAAAGACAATCCACGTTTGACTTATATTCATTTAGGTATTCAAGCGGCACTGCTGCTTCATTCAGGAGCGATTGATTTTATTGTGACTGGCTGCGGCACTGGACAAGGCGCATTAATGTCTCTAAATGCCTATCCCGGTGTGATATGCGGGTATTGTATCGAACCAACCGACGCATATCTTTTTTTGCAAATCAATAATGGTAATGCCCTGTCTTTGCCTTATGCTAAAGGATTCGGCTGGGGCGCAGAGCTAAACCTGGAAACAATCTTCGACCGTGCTTTTGGTTCTAACAAAGGAAATGGGTATCCTAAAGAACGGAAAGCATCACAAAATCGCAATGCAGAAATATTGAATGAAGTAAAACAGGTGATGGCAAAACCACTACTGTCAGGTTTGAAAGCACTGGATCCAGCTTTGGTTCGCACCGCGTTAACCCCACGTTTTTTGGAATGTTTTGACGCTGGCTGCCAAAATCCTTCAATAAAAGCCTTTGTAGAAAAAATGAGATAGGAATGAAGAAGAGTAATCAACAACCCGAAGTAGGGAGAGCTACTTCGGGTTGTTTGTCTATCACTTATGGTAGAGAAATCTTCCTTTTCATCCCCACAATCTGTCTTTATATTCCTTTTATGGTAGACTACAACTAGACAGAGGAAGATAAAGCAGCAGTGAAAATACATAGCATAAGGAGCAACTGTTTATGGCAACGATTCGAGATATTGCAAGAATGACTGGTTATTCCATCACTACGGTTTCCCGGGTTATCAACGGTCATCCGTATGTGGAAGAACAAAAGCGTCAAACCATTTTAGCCATGATGAAAGAACTGAACTATAAGCCGAATAAGATCGCTCAGAAACTAAGCTCAGGAAAAACATTCAATGTGGGAGTCATCGTACCATTTGTCAACCATCCCTTCTTCGATAGAATACTAAATGGCATTATGGAAGAAGCATTTGCGCAACAATATAAGGTGACGCTTTTACCAACTAATTTCGATAAAGCCTTGGAGAAGGACTATTTAGAAGAGTTCGCTGCCAAAGGGTTCGATGGATTGATTGTTATCACTCGTGCCAACCATATTGAGACATTTCGCCCCTATCTTGAAAATGGCCCTATCGTTTTTTGCGAAGATGCCAGCGGAACGGATGTCCCATTTGTAACGATCGATCAAGTTGGCTCAGTGACAGCCAGCATCCTTTATCTTAAAGAACAAGGCGTTAAACGGTTAGGCTTGACTCTTGGCCGCAGCAAACGACTCAGCTGTAATTCGATCAATACGATCGCTAAAGCAAAGGAGCTCTTTCCCGGGTTTTCAGAAGAGGACATTTTTTGGGATTGTATCAAAGCAGAAGATGGCGAGGCTGCGGCTGTTTTTTTCAAAGACCGGGGCGTTGACGGGATCATTACCAATGGAGATGAAATCGCAGCGACAATATTATCTCAATATGGGGAAAGAAAAACACCTCTGATTATCGGTCAAGAAAACTTACTGATCAGTCGATTACTGAACTTTTCAACCGTTGAATTCCATTTGCACCTCTGTGGACAAGAAGCGTTCCGTCTATTCCAGGAACGGAGTAGGGAACAAATCGTTTTACCGTTTGAATTGCTTGTTCGCAGTTAAGCAATGCTCTAAAAATGTGTTATCAAAATCACCATTCTTTTTTAGGAGACTGCCGTTTTGCAAGAAAAGGATAAGAAAGCCCTCATGAGAATAGAGGGCTTCTTTTGTTGCTATTTTTTAGCGCATTCTTTTTTTACTTTAAAGAAAAATCTTTAATTTGTTATGAAATACCTATAATTTGTTCCTAGATATTTCATTAAGTAAGCGCTAACATAAAGTGTATCAAATTTTATTCTGAAAGGATGGATGTTGATGAAAAAAGTCGTTTTGGGATTGTTTGCCGCTAGTTCGTTGTTGCTTTGTGGGTTTTTGTTTGGGGTTGAGGGATCTGCCACGACTGTTGAGAAATCGGAAAAAACATTTATGGTCTATTACCGCACATGGAGAGATCAAAGTATTCCATCTGAACAAAATAATCAGATCCGAATGACAGATATTCCTTATGGTATTGATGTGGTCAATGTGTTCCACGCAAATGTGAGTGATGCAGATAGTAAAGTCTTTTTTGATGAAGTCGCCAATGTTTATGCACCAGAATTACACAAGCGAGGAACAAAGCTTGTACGAGGATTAGATTATCGCGAACTATTGAAAGTTCCTACAACGCAAAGCCAACCAACAGCAAAAGAATTTGACGATTATGCAAAGCAGCTTTTAGATAAATATATGACACCAGGAATCGATGGCCTTGATTTTGATATGGAAAGTACTTATACTACCAGTCAACTGAAAATCGCCCATGGGGTGATCGAGGCCCTCTCCCACTATATTGGACCAAAGTCAGACACAGATACACTGCTGATTTATGATACTGTAGATATCTTTTCCCTAGAGCCATTTACTCCTGTTTCATCAGCGTTCAGTTTTTTGGGTGCGCAGCAATATGGATCGAATGCCACGCGGGCGGAGTCTTCATGGAACAACACGTTCTCAAAGACAGGTATCGAACGGTCTCAGTATTTAGTCGGTCTCTCGTTTCCTGAAGAACGTACCAATCAAACATGGGGAGATACCCGTGAACCTTATGAGTCCAGCAATCTCTATAGTGTCGCAAATTATGTCCGTACAACTGAAACTGGAGGCATGTTTCTTTATGCGATTGACCGCGATGGTATCCAAGGAAGAAACGATCAGTTGTTGAAGACGGACTTTCTCTGGACAAAAACGGCGATTTTGGAATCAAAAGGCTACTCTTTGGCGGAGTCGCAAGCTTTTGCTAAACATTATCTTGCTAGAAAGAACGACCAGTTTTCCGATCGCCAAGTTCAAGAATTAAGTCAACAAATCGAACGTGCCACTTCTCATTATGAAGTGAATCGAGTGTTTTTGGCTGCTAAGTATGAAGAAGCGGTCAGCCCTGAATATGACCCATTGAAAGAAGCTGCGCTTATGGCAGCAGAACAATAGACTCTATGCAAAAAAACTCTTCGTAAATGATGTGTAAATATCTGATTATTATAGGAGGCGTTGACAGTGAACAATAAGAATCAACTAGCAGTGAAACCATCTCGAAGATTCACAGTTGCTTTTGTGGTGATGGTTCTTTTAAGTCTCTTTTCTTTGGCCGCACCGGTTTTAGAAGCTCAGGCTGCCGATCAAGTCACACCGAAAACAGTGATGTATGTTGAAGTCAATGACAACGAATTTAGAAACATTGGGAAATATACGCTAGCCGGAACGGACAAACCTGCAATCGACATCGGGATCATTTTTGCTGCGAATATCAATTATGATCCAGCGACAAAGCAAGCCTATCTTCATTTAAATGAGCAAGTACAAAAAACACTAGCCGAAAAGGAAACCCAGATCAAACCGTTACAAGCACGAGGCACAAAAGTTCTCTTATCGATATTAGGAAATCACCAAGGAGCTGGTTTTGCAAATTTCACAGATTATGCCAGTGCTGATGCGTTTGCTGCGGAGCTAGAACAAGTGGTGAAAACGTATGGTTTAGACGGAATCGATTTTGATGATGAGTATGCAGAATACGGGAAAAATGGGACACCTCAACCAAATGATCAGTCATTCATTTGGCTTATTCAAGCATTGAGAAATCGTCTTGGGACAGATAAGCTGATCACACTATATAATATTGGTCCCGCTGCCGAGAATTCAATGTATAATGAAAATGTTTCAAAGACGATCGATTATAGCTGGAATCCATATTATGGCTCTTGGCAGGTTCCTTACTTTGTTGGAATGGGGGCCGACCGTTTAGGACCAGCGGCTGTAGAAGTAGGAAGAAACCAAGCGCAAAGCATTCAATATGCTAAACGGACGAAGGCTGAAAATTACGGGATTTTCCTAATGTATAATCTTCGCAGCACCAACTCTGCCGATTATCTTTCAGGAATCACACAGGAATTGTATGGAAAGAAGACTGTATATACAGAGACTATTCCAAACTAGAAGGATTCAAATCAAAATGAGAAATGTGTCATAGATAACGACTGTGGGGGACGCTTCAACAAGAAGTGCCTTCGCAGTTTTTTATTCGAGGATAGGATTATCAGCAGATCTCCGTAGCTGGAAATTTATCAACAAAAGTAGAAGAAATGTTTTTTTATTGGGAGATTTGAGGGAAATAGAATAGTAAATCTTTGTTTTGCTCAGCAATAAGACCACTTGAAATTCGTAGAAGAATGGCTTACCATTGTTCTGTAGTTCCGAAAAACAAACAAGGAAGAAGTACCAGGCAAGAGCACTTGGGGAAGATTCTCTTGGGGGAAGCCTGATACATCTCCTGTTTTTTTATTTTAACATTATTTGCAAATAATGTAGAGAGATATTGAATAAATAAAATAAAAATACTTTATACATTTTTGTGTTTCAACGAAGCAACACTAATTGGGCTGCCTTTTTTCTGTCTTGGGGATCCTGTACCTAAAATCAGTTTCCTCAGTCTCTGAAAGTTTTATCCCACCAATGATGCAGTTTTGATTGAAAAGTTGCAAAGTTTCGCAACTCCTGTTTCAGAAGTACCTTGAATCAACACTGTAGCTGTATTTTCGTAAACATGAATAACGCTAACATCTTGTAAACCACTAAAGCCAATAACCTTTGCCTGATAGTCTTGACCAGGAAACACTTGATATTTTTCCATGTTTGCTCTCCTTTTTTATTTTAATTTATTCTTATTTCAAAAGAATAATAAGTAAAAAGCATAAAAAAGTAAAGGAAAACGATTTAAAGGAGACAACTAAGATTTTGCTGTTCATTTTGTTCTTTTAAAAATGTATTGAAGGGGATAGTCAAAGCCATGTAGTTTTCTTATGAGAACTTAAGTTATTTAATTATCAAGTAAATTAAGTAGGCATTTGGTAAGGTTTTCAAGTTATCTGGTGCTAGATTATTTGCCATATCATCATAGATTTTTAATCCATCATTTCCTTCTGCTAAATAAAGCAGTGGGACTTTTTTATTTTTCTCGAGTTTCACTTTGCCGTTTTTGATAGTAGTCACAGCACCAAATTGTCTGTCTTCCTGTGTAAGGGGAAAGTCATAGTCGGAAAGATCGGTGACTGTTTGTGACATGGCGCCATTGGAGAATAACTTCACCAATAAATGATTCTGTCCTTCCGCAATACCAAAGTTTAAATAGCCACTGATGGAAACATCTTGTTCATAAGTCAAAGAAGCAACTGATTCATGAGCACTTAATTCACCTTTGCGATAGTGATCAAAATAGACTGTTAATGAGGTTGCCGTGGTGTTGAATTTTAGTTGCGAACCATATGCCAGTAGCAAACTCGTCAAATCTGGTTCATTTTCTAGTTGAACAAGCTGACCATCAGGGACACCAGCTATTTTGCTACCCTGAAAAGGCCAGTAATTGAAGTGATTCAAGAACAGACCCAGCACTACAACAATCAGGGTAGGGAGGAAGATGAAAACAAGACGTTTTGGCTTGCGCGATTTATGAGTTGCTGGCTTTTCAGATAGCTGCATGTTGATTCGCTCCTTTTAAGTTGATCTTTCTTCTTTGATTTTCTCACAGTATAGTGTTTAAAACAATATTCAAAGTGTAAAATTACTATATAATATGACAGTACTTGTAAAAGTTGCACTAAGTGAGTTTGTTGCTGTCTGTTTCTCTCATTCATGACCAGAGTTGTAGCACCTCCGAGGAAAGATAGTTGAAATGACTTTAGCAATAGAAGAATTAAACATAACTTTTTGACTTAGAAATAATGATTACGTACAATAGGGGTGGGGGGTACCCCTATATTAAAGGAGGAATCGCTATGTCACATGCCAAAGAACATCAAACAGATGAATTACTTAAACGCCTGAATAAAATTGAAGGGCAAGTCTCTGGGATTAAAAAGATGGTCGTCGCTAATAAAGATTATGGGGATATCATGATCCAGTTGAACTCAGCTCGTTCGGCCATTCAAAAAATCAGCCAAATCCTCTTGGAGGCCCAAGCGGATCATGCGTTGATACATGTTAGTGCAGGTTCAGATTTGGATGAAGAAATGAAGGCCTTGAAACGGGTGATCACCCAATACAACAAGTTGAATTGAGTGACGGGATATGACTAAATTAAATGCTGATTTGCCAAAAGACATGCAAATCCAGGAGCGAATCATTCATTTGGCATTGCCAACAACTGTGGAGAATATCTTGGAAACGACAGTTGGCTTTATTGATTCATTGATGGTTTCTAAAATCGGATTATTTGCTGTTGCAGGTGTTGGTTTGGCTAATGCAATATTGAATGTATATATAGCTATTTTCATTGCTTTAGGAATTGGGACATCTTCATTGATTTCACGAAGTATCGGCGCAAATAACCTAGAAAAAGCAAAGCAGATCGCTAAGCAATCGTTGTTGTTGGCAATCATCTCTGGTCTTTTTCTTGGAATTGTAAGTTTAGTAGCTGGACCTCAGCTTTTAACGATCATGGGAGCGACAAAAGAAACCCTTGATTCTTCCCTGCAATTTTTTAGTATTGTAGGGGGCGGAGCTATTGTTATTGCAACGATGTCTACTTTAGGAAGTATGCTACGAGCAATCGGAGATACCAAAACACCAATGAAAATCGGTATTATTACGAACGTATTGAATGTCGTAGTGGATTATGTCTTGATTTTTGGTGTAGGGCCAATTCCAGCTTTAGGTGTGATGGGAACAGCGTTAGGAACATTAATTGCCAGATCGTTAGGTACGATATTACTTTATCGAAAAGTACAGCATTCTGTTATTGCTTTTCCATTGTTTACTCGATTGAATAAAAGTAGTTTCAATGAACTGTTGCGAATTTCTTTTCCAGCAGCGTTGGAGCGGTTAGTGATGCGTTTGGGACAGGTATTGTACTTTGGTCTGATCGTGGCGATTGGTGCCAAAACCTATTCAGCACACACCATTGCTGGCAGTATTGAAAGCTTTGTGTATATGCCTGCCTATGGGTTGGCGACGGCTGCTGCTACACTGACGGGAATGAGTATAGGAAAGAAAGATTATGATGAGACAAAACGAATTGCTTTTTTATCTGTAAAATATGGTGTGATTATTCTTAGTCTCTTAGGGATTGGACTATTTATTGGGTCTCCGATTGTTGCTACTTTGTTCACGAAAGATCCCGAAGCACTTCGTCAAATCGTGGTGGCTTTGAGGATCGATGCGTTCAATCAACCAGGATTAGCGATCAGTCTCATTCTAGCTGGCGTGCTGCAAGGAATGGGAGACACCAAGACACCATTGTATAGTACAGCGTTTGGGATGTGGGTGATACGAATAGTAGGTGTGATAGTGTTAGGCAATAGCTTGAATTTAGGGATCGCTGGTGTTTGGCTGGCAATTGGGATCGACTTGTACACTCGCTCGGCTTTTTTGTCCTATCGTTTTAAAAGAAATATCCGCAGACTTACGAAAAAAGGAAGCCCCGACTGAGGACTTCCTTTTTCATTACGAACCGGTAGAAACATACTTGCTCAGACCAAAGCGCCAAAACAAGAGGGCGGGAATACCAAATGGCAAGCATAGTAATGGGGAAAACGCCCATAGTGGCTGCTCCAGACGACCAATGATAAATAAAAAGGGATAGTATTGAAACCAAGCCATTGGAATGACATAGGTCAAGATTCGCAAGACATGTTTGCCGTAGATGCTAAATGGATAGCGGCCAAATTCACGGGCGCCGTCCGTAAAGATGTTCATGAATTCCAATCCCTGAAGGGTGAAAAAAGAAATGGCGGCATAAATCAAAAAGAGAAAAAAGAACAAGACGGCACCACAGAGAATCATCAAAGTCAGAGTCAGCACTTTGATCGGCTGCCAATCAATGCCACTTGTGGCCAAGACATAGCAAAACAAGAGCAATGCTTGCAGGAGCCGACCAATGCGAGTGAATTCCATTTTAGCAGCCAGTACTTGAAAGACTAGCGGTCGGGGCCGGACCAATGCGCGATCAAATTCACCATTGGCGATCATTTGCGGAAATAGGTCGAATCCGCGAGCAAAACATTCCGCTAATGAAAAAGAAAAAAGGATTGTCGCAAAGCACAGCAGCACTTCCTCAAATGAGAAGCCATCCACTTGATGGAACCGGGAAAACATAAACAAAATTCCTAGAAAAGCGGTAAAGGAACCAAGGAATTGGCCTAATGCCGTAAAGAAGAACGAAACCTTATATTGCATTTGACTTTTCAAATGGATACTAAAATATTTCCAGTAAAGAGACATCTTCAACCCCCCTGTACGATCACTCGTTTTAACGCACGAGCCATCCAAAACTTGCCACCAGCTACCAATACCACCAACCAAAAAAGCTGCATTCCCAGCCTCAGCCATAACGCATTTCCAACCAAATCCCCGCTATAAATCCGCAAAGGCACATTTTGCATCGCGGCAAAAGGCAGCAATTCAGCGATTTGTCGAAAAGGCTGTGGGAAAAATGGCAACGGAATAATGGCGCCAGCGAGAAATTCACCGATTGCCCCCATCACGACCCGCACCCCGAGAGAAGAAAGGGTATAGAATGTCGAAATATAAATCAACATGGACACAGCCACTACGACGCCTAGACTTAAAACCAGCGACAGCATAAACAGCAGTAAGCGCATTAGATTTTCTGGTAAGACCAAACGATAGGGCACTGGCAGCAAAAAGGCGATAGCAAAAATAGGCAGGCAGCGCAGCAACGCTTTTGCACAGCGATTCGCTGCCGATTGGCAAAACCAGCGGTCATAGAGATCCATTGGACGAGCCAACTCGTAAGCGATCGTTCCTGATGTTATGGCATCAAAAATCTCATTTTCAAAAAACCATAACATGAACAATGCTAAGAAAGCTTGCTGCATCCAGACATAAGAAACGGTTTGCTGAAAGGTCATTGGAAAAGCAGCTGGATCGGTCTGATAAAAGGCGCGAAAAGCGAAAATCTCCAACATGCCCCAAACGAATTGTGTCACCATTCCAGCGAATGCTGCCGATCGATATTGCAGACTATTTGTAAAACGGATGCGAAAAAGTGCCTGATACTTGTTCATATATGGTACTCCTTATACAACTTAGCAACCATTTCTTCTGCTGTGATACTGGAAACAGACAGATCAGTGATCTCCACTTGCTGGCTAAGCTGTGTGATAGCTTGCGGCACGGTCAGCTGATTTGGATCAATCGTTAGTTCCAATCGCCCGATTTCTGCTTGGGTTACAGTGACGCCTGCTGGAAGTGTCGGTGCGATTCCTAGATAATCGATCTGCAATGTTTTGGCGTCAGCGAAGCGTTGCTTCAACTCTGGCAATTGACCATCTAATAAAATTTGCCCTTTACCAATCAGTAAAATGCGTTCTGTCAATGCTTCAATGTCCTGCATGTCATGGGTCGTTAGGATGACAGTCGTTCCCTTTTCCTGATTACGCTTTTTGATGAATTGGCGCACTGCGATCTTAGACACCGCATCAAGGCCAATCGTCGGTTCATCTAGAAACAAAATCTTGGGATCATGGAGCAACGAAGCGGCAATCTCGCAGCGCATACGTTGCCCTAGACTCAAGGAACGGGCGGGGGTTTTCAACGTTTCGCTTAGATCGAGCAAAGCGACTAGCTCTTCCAGATTTTGCCGATAGACTTGCGGATCGACCCGATAAATATCACGAATCAGCTCGAAACTGTCGATGACTGGGACATCCCACCAGAGCTGGCTGCGTTGACCAAAGACAACGCCAATGTCTTGGACATGATCGATCCGTTCTTTCCATGGAACGCGCCCGTTGATCAAGCATGTTCCGTCATCAGGTGTCAAAACACCGCACATGATTTTGATGGTGGTACTTTTCCCGGCACCATTCGGGCCAATGTATCCGACCATTTCTCCTTCTTGAATCGTAAAGCTGATATCTTGTAAAGCGGGGATCGTTGAAACCTCTCGATGAAAGAGCGCCTTGGTAGCATTACGAAAACCACTTTGGCGTTTCGCGACTTTGAAGCTTTTGTTGAGGTGTTGCACTTGGATCATTTGGATTCACTCACTTTCTTTTTTGGCAAAAAACGCGACAAAAAGAGCATCCGAAAACACGAATACTCGCAACGAGTTGGTCCAAACGAACATGGTTGGGGCAGCGGTTCGTCAGCCAAACAAAAGTAACGCTAGTGTAGCATAGCGAATGACTGAATTCAATGGAAGAAAAGATGTAAGTGATAAAAACGACATTCTAAACGAGCGATAAAGGAATAACGCCTTCGACTCTTAGCTTCTTTTTTTATGGAAAGCCGTGCGGTCTTTATATAGAAAAGGTATAATAAATGAGAAACGATCACTTGTACATGTCAATAGATCGTACCACAGATGAGTGATTGGTAGAGAGAAATAAGGAGGTTCCTGATGGTTCAACGAATTAAGAAATGGCTCGTGACGTTTGCACAAACGACCCCATTTCTTTTAAGTAATACGGTAATCGTGATTCCGTATTTGTTATTCCTAGAATTGAATAATGGCAAGAGTTGGTTAACGATTCTGCCGTTTACTTTATTTTATACATTACGGATGACAGGAATTTTTCTCATCCGCAGTATACGTTTGGGATTAGACAGTTATACACTGCTGATTGGTGCTTTGCTGATGGGTGGTGTTGGAGCCTTTGCTGGAGTTCTAGGTGTTTATTATTTTCCATTTTTCTATTTATCCGGTAGTCTGCTAGGGCTGAGTGCCTCTTGGCTAGTTCCAACGAATCGCACGGTCAATCTTCATGAAAAGAACTTGGGATTTATCAATATGACTCGTAAAAAAGTGCCTTTTGCATTGTTCTTACTGATTTTGTTGTTAGTGGTGATGGAATGGTCAGGCACAACGAAGCTGATAGCCGCATTTGGCTTGTATACGATGTTTTACGTCATGGCTTACCATACAGTTACCCACTATCCTAGATATAGCATCGACTTTAAGCAAATGAATTCAAAAGTGATCGCCTTTAAAGAATTGCTTCTTTTTCTAATCTTTTTCTTGTTACTCTTTTTGCTGCGGAATGCACGTTTATTGGCAAATATCCAATTGCTTGATTGGGCGATTTATGGTTTCTTTTTCCTCTTCTTAGGTGCCGTATTTTATCTGGGACGAGCGAAGAAGCATTGGAAGCTGCCCTCATGGCTCAACGTGCTAACTTTTTTAAATGGCATGTTAGGGAATTTTGTTTTCTTATTTGGAGCGCTTTATCTAGGAAGTCTACATGGGACAGAGGCGTTGACTCGCTATTTGTATTTGCCTTATCTTGGAGGAATGATTTTGTCCATGATCTTAGGCAAACGTATTCTGCAAGGTATTTCTCCAAATACAGTTCCAGTTCTGCTTGCTGGTTTGGCTCTTTCATTGTTTGTGCTTCTTTTTCCACAAAGTTTTGTTCTTGGTTTGTTTTTATTAAGCTTTTGGCAATCTTTGACCAGCAGCTGGTTGAATCAACGGTATGCGCAGGAACCTTCTTTGCCTGTTGATCAGCGAATGATCGCCAAATTTACCACTCAAAATAAGGGGAGTGTCACGCATCAATTCGTCATGATGGCTTTTCTACTGATTATGACAACTCTCTTTGATCGCCCGCTGAATATCTTGTTACAGCTATCGGGAAACGATCCATTGTCATCTCCAGATTTACACGTATTAAATGATGCCAAATGGTTGAATTGCGGTATCTTAATGGTTGCTGTCATCGTTGTGTACGTCTTGTGGAAAAAAAACACTCAACTGGAGAAAGTGACGAAACAATAAAAACGAACGATGATTTTCCATTGGAGTAAGGAAAATCCCACTAGATTAGCAACTAGTCCAGTGGGATTTTTACGTTTTGATAACCATTGGATTTTCCCAATCCGCTTAATTGATGATCCAGCTCAAGCAATGTCAGGGTTAGACAGACAAATTTTTTTCCTAATCGAAAGAAAGAGTGGAAATATTTGGATGTTTATTTCGTTAAGAAGGATTCTGCAATTAAGAGGTAGGCTTGTAAGCAGCCCCAATTCACTTTATAATGAAAGTGAATACATGCACAAATTCAATCAAAAATAAGTAAAAGAAGCGGGGTTTATGAAGAAATATTGCGATATCAATGTGTTGGCAGCTGCTGAGGAACGTCTGACGTATATATTCAATACCTTTTCTCATGTTTATTTCTCTTTTAGCGGTGGGAAAGACAGTGGAGCAATGGTCCAATTGGCTGACCAAATTGCCCAAAAAAGTGGAAAAAAATTTGACTTGTTGATTTTAGACATCGAAGCCAATTATCGCTCAACTCGGAACTTTATGGAATCGATCAAACAGCTGAAAAGCGTTCAACAGGTCTATCATTTCTGCTTGCCATTTTATGAAGATAACACGACTAGTATTTTTCAACCTCAGTGGAAAATGTGGGATGAAGCCGAACGGGATAAGTGGGTCCAAGAAATGCCCAGGGATGCGATTTCGCTGGCAGATCTCGATGAATCAATGATGGAACTGTACCAAAGTGCAAATTTAAATCCAGATAAATTTCTGAAAAATTTTGCCTTTTGGTATGCGAATCATCATAAAGGCGAGCCGGTTGCCTGCGGCATCGGCATTCGTACCCAAGAAAGCTTGCATCGCTACCGGGCTATTTTAAATCGGAATTTCAATTATCAAGGACATTGCTGGATCAAGCATCAAACCAGTCAAGGGGAGATTCTCAACTTTTATCCGCTTTATGACTGGAAGACAGAGGACGTCTGGGGGGCGTATGCGCACTTTGATTGGGAAATGAATGGTTTTTATGACAAGCTTTACACTTATGGAGTGTCCCTCTCCCAAATGCGGATTTGTCAGCCATATGGCCTGCAGCAACGAAAAGGACTCTCTCAATATGCGTTAGTCGAACCGGATACTTGGGAGAAAGTCGTCAACCGCGTCTCGGGCGCGAATTTTGGCCGCTTGTATGCACGGACTTCCTTGTTGGCCCATTACAATACTCAAAAACCTGCCCACATGACTTGGCAGGAGTACGCTGTCTTTTTGCTGGAATCGATTGGGCTATATTCCAAAAATCTGCAAGACCATTACTACCGTAAAATATCGATTCTGATCGCTCACTATCGGGACAAGTACGGTGTTCATGTAGAGGCGATCCCCGATGAAACCAAACGCAAAGAATGGCTGAAGAATGAAGTACTTTGGCATGACTGGAAGGGGATCGCGAAAGCATTGGAAAAAAATGATTTTTCTTTGAGTACCAGACAATACGCATTGACCAAGAAAGACGAGTCTGAACTCTATGCGTTAGCTGTGGAATTTGGTGCGGCATTAGGCATCGAACACCTGCCAAAATACCAATTGAAGAAGTTAGGAAAGACCTATGAACAATTGACCAAGAATCAGCCGTAATCAGTTATTTGTTGAAAGGATGTGGAGTAGTTGAAAGAACAGCTGATCGTCTTTTTTCCACCATATAAGAAAGGACATTTCTATCAATTGATGGGGCCTTTCTTTGCTGAGCGAATCTACCAAAAGCAATTTCCCTATCTCGTTAATTCTGGGGATTGCCATTGGTATGTGATCGTGGATTCGCTGAATCAGGTGATGGGCTTCTCTTACTATGAAAAAAAAACAGCTCGCATCGAGATTGGCGAATTCTATGAAAAAGAGCCTGCTTCAGGCAGAAAAACTCTTTTGTTAAGAAAAATGCTGCATGACATCCGAAAAAAACATCCGGATCAAGAAATCACAGTCACAACGAATCACCCTAATGAAGTGGCGTTGTTCCAGACAAAGGGGTTCACCGTTTTTCGCCAAACGAAGAACTATTATTTTCTCAAAAGGGAGTGTTCTGTTTAATGGAAAAAATTGCTTTTCCTGTGCTAGCTGTAAAAATGGTTCCATTGATTCAAATTCACGCCAATCACTACAATCCCAATAAAGTAGCGGAACCCGAGTTGGAACTTTTGGAGTTGTCGATTCGGGAAGACGGCTTCACACAACCATTAGTCTGTTATTTTGACAACGAAAAAGAAGGGTACTTACTGATTGACGGCTTTCACCGCTATCAAGTGGCCAAAGAACGGTTGAACCTAAAAGAAGTGCCAGTGACTGTTATCGATAAGCCATTGGAACACCGTATGGCTTCCACTGTTAGACATAATCGAGCTCGAGGCACTCATGGTATCGAGAAAATGAGCAAAATCGTTCAACAATTAGTAGCAAGCGGATGGACAGATGATCGGGTTGCCAAAGAATTGGGAATGGAGGCAGAAGAAGTCTTTCGTTTCAAACAAAGCTCCGGCTTAAAGAGTGCCTTTTCGAATCATCAATTTAGCCGATCATGGACTGATTTCGAAAAAAAATATTATCAGAAACAAGAAGAACCAGAGAATATTTGATTAAACACTAGAAAATTTGCTGTGTTAAAATTAGAAAAACGACCATTGGATTACTCGTGATGAGCTTGCTTTCATCGTAAAACAATGGTCGTTTTTTGATGTGGTTTGCTGGGTTAGCGAAGGAAAGCCAAGTGATCAGCCTTGCAATGCTGATTGTTTTAAATAACGATAAAACGTTGCTTTCTTGACACCGGTCTTTTGACAAACTTCTGCTACTGAATAGCCCTGCTCTTGATACAAAAGGAGAGCTTTTTGGATTAACTGAGGATCTACCTTGGGTCTACCACCAATGTTTCCTCTTGCCCGTGCAGAAATCAGCCCTTCTTTGGTACGTTCGACAATAATATCACGTTCAAACTGACTAAATGCTTGGAAAACGGTCATCATCAATTTCCCCTGCGGTGTCTGAGTATCAAAATTTTCTTTGATACTGATTACTTTCACACCTTTTTGTTCAAAAAAATATACCAAATCAATTAAGTCTTTGGTACTGCGGCCAAGACGGGAAAAGCTTTCGATGATGATTTGATCCTGTTGCTTCACGCGCTTTTTTAATTTGATCAACTCTGGCCGATTGGCCTGCGTACCACTAATCTTTTCTGTATAAATTTTATGGCAGTTATATTTCTCAAGTAAATCCAATTGACGTGAAAGATCTTGCTGTCTTGTAGAGACTCGCGCATAACCATAAACCATTCCTGACATCTATATTCCTCCAGTTGAAAATTTTTCTTAGTGAAAGAATACCTTTTTTTGTACATGAAGTATATAACGCAAAATAACGAATTATTTTGTCTGACTAAATGAAAATTCGTTTTCAAACATCCTATTTTTCCCCACTCAGTTTTTTTCTTTGAAGATAGCAGATAAACCAAAACAATAATTGCTGAATTTGTTTGTCTAGAAGAGAGCAGGGCGTTGAGTAAGGACAAGAAAAAAATGGCGGTCGTTAAGTTTTTTTTGCTATTTACGGAAATAAAACATTCTAAAAAAACAATCCCTGTCACATTGCTGTTTTTAAATATATCGGTTTGTTTGTTATGTAATCCCCTGAGGAAGAAAATGTTTTCTGCTGAAGAAGGGGAACATCACGTCAATTTTTTCACTAGGTAAAGAAAATATTGGTGGGTTTTATTTTTTTTGAGGTGTTATGATTAATCTCGAGAAATTTGAATTTCTCAATCTTTTGTCTCAAAAGCCTTCGTTTTTGAGACGCTTACTTATGGGGGACACACTTCATCTGCGCTGTCTAGAGACAAAGGATTTTTGTCTTTATACAAAGTCATTTGTCCGTTTTTTTATTTGCTTATTAAAAACGAAGATTTTTGATTTTAAAAGGTGGAAGGAGGAATGTGTCTAAAAAATAGACAATAACAAACGCTCGAATGTTAAACGAGTTTAAAAACGCAGTTATTGCTTATGTAGAGTAGGAAACGCATGGTTAAATTCGCTAGTTTATACAAAAGGAGGGAATGATGGAAAAAGTAAAAAAAATGGATCAACTGATTAAATTTCTAGTTGTCTTCTCCATTCTTTTATCGCATATTCCCATAGATATGGTTTATGCAGAGGAGATCTCTCAATCCAATAATACCGTCGAATCAAATAGGCAAGAATCAGAACAAGTAATGAATCATCCTCTAGAGCGAAATAATCCCTTAGTCCAGTTAATTGCTAATCCGCCAGAAGGAGGAAATCCTCAACAATTTGTGAGTCCAACACCTACGGGATCGATCCCAGGTATAATGGCAAGACCCAATGTTAATTGGCGGTTTGTCAAGTGGGAGATTAGTAGCAGCATTGGGGTTTCTGTCAATGATGTTTATGCAGAATCTTCCTTGATCACGGTACAAGGAGCTGGTGAAGCAGTCATTCAAGCAATATATGAACGGATTCCTGGAGGAATAGTGACAGTTAGGCATGTCGATGAATCTGGAAATGAGATTGCGAATACCGTGCTTCTGAATGGCTATCAAGGAGAATCTTATATCGCAGAAGCCAAGAATATATCGGGCTGGGAACTAATGACAACTCCTCAAAATGCGGCTGGTACGTTTACTGGAGTTGACCAGACCGTCGTTTTTACTTATAAGCGAATTCCAGCCGGAGAAGTTCTTGTGAAATATGTTGATGAATCTGGAAATGACGTTGCGGAGAGTGCGACATTGACTGGTTATTACGGAGACACTTATACCGCAGAAGCTAAAACAATCGAAGGCTGGGAATTAATTACGGTACCCGATAATGTATCAGGAACGTTCTCGGATACGGGACAGACAGTTGTGTTCGTTTATCAGCGTCAGCTTTCTCTCTGGGGAACTGTTCCATGGGACTACGATGAAGTTTCAAAAACAATTACGCTTTATGGAGGGGTTGCTGGGCTTGTGGATGCAGCACCTTGGAAACTTCCATCAATGGCTACTGAATTTATTGTTGTTAAAGAAACGGTTGTCCTACCAGCAAATTCAGGACAATTATTTATGGGGGCATCAAATTTAAGGGCAATCGAAGGTGCGAATAAATTTGATACGTCTTCAGTTACTCATATGAACTGGATGTTTGGGAATGCAAGCTCCTTGGAAAGTCTTGACTTGAATCAATGGGATACATCCTCGGTAATTGAAATGACAGCCATGTTTAATGGCACGAGTTCACTTAAAGAATTGGCCATAGAAAATTTTGATACGTCCAAGGTAACCAATATGTCAAGGATGTTTGCGGGGACAACTTCTTTAGAAGAACTTTCAATAGGCAATTGGAATACTCAACTGGCTACGACAATGAGTATGATGTTTGCAAGAAGCGGGATCATCCATTTGGATCTGAATAATTGGAATACTAGAAGCTTGGAAGATATAAGTTGGATGTTTCAAAATGCTAGTATAAGGACAGTAAGTGTAAAAGATTGGAATACTACTAAAGTTCAGAATATGACTGGTACTTTTCAAAACGCGGTTGCTATTACTGAATTGGATTTAAGCGATTGGACAACAGATGCGATTCCTGTAACTATGACAAACTTGTTCGGAGGTATGTCAGGATTAAAGTCTCTTACCTTAGGAGAAAGATCCGTCTTTAGTCAATCAACTAGTTTACCAAATATCCCAGTCAATAATGAATATACCGGTCGTTGGATTCTGTATGATTCCATTGATAGTTCTCAGCCCATTGCATTTTCTTCATCTGCTGAATTTATGAACAATTATAATGGTAGCCATCCCGGAACTTACATCTGGGAACCGAATACCCTGAAAGAACTTTCTGCAGGGCTACATCCTGTCAGTGATCAATCTGACTCAATTACCGGCTATATGACCGAATCAGTGGATGTACTTTCGATTACTTATCAGAATACAGATGGAAGCACAGTGGTTATCGAGAAAGACTCACCTCGAATCGAATGGGGGGACTATCAAGACCCTCAGCAACAGATCCGTTCTTTTAAAATCATTTTAGCTGAAAACGAACGTTTGGAAACAGCTACAAAAGTAATACTTTTTCTCTCGAAACCTTCGGTTAACACATTGGAAGATATAACAATTGATCGAGAGGTTATCAAAGGTATCGAGTATCGAGCCAACAATATCACATTGGATCGTTTGGCCATTAATGATTTAGCATCAAATGATGAATTACATCAGATGATTTTACGAGAAAGCCGGGCGTCAGCTAAGAACCTCTTGACTGAAGCGGATCTCTCTTCGGAAATTCGAGTGATCGAGACGGATCTCACCCTCGATACCACTATAGATGGGACATACTATGCACGATTGGAAGTAGGAAACAAGGCGTATCAATTTTGGATTGGCATTGATGTGTCTTCTAAATTGGGACACTTAAAGGTTACGATTCCTACCAAAATGATTTTTGAATCACTCTATGATGATGCCGAAAGTAATCGCAGTTTTGAAAGCGCGGACTATGAGATTCAGAATCAATCAAGGATCCCGGTCGATACGTATGTCACACAACTTGCTATCACTGATGATGCAGGAATTACATTATTGGCTGAGGGCGAGAGTCCACTTGATTATGTAACACCAATACATCAGGATCAAGCCTCAGAATCGGGGATTCCGATTCCGCTCTTACGACTGAGCATCAAGACGGAAGAAGCCGAGGTCCAGCTTTCTGAAAGAATGGCAGAACAACATTTTGTCCGTCTATCTCAAAGAAGCCATGTTCCTGTTAAATTGTCAGGTCATTACTATGGTCCTTACCCGCGTTGGATCACAGATGACCAGATGCAGCAAGGCGGGTATTATGAAGAGTCGCTTGCTCCGAAATATCAGATTATTCTGCGTTTTGTTCCATGAGAATCTTTCGAACATTTAACGACAGCTGCTGAAGACAAGACATAGATAAGGAGGTGGGACCTATGGAGCAAACCCATGAAAGGGCACACAAAAAGCGAGGATTATTGTGGCTATTATTGTTCGCTTTAATCATCTGTGGACTGGGAGCATATTTCTATTTTCAGAAAGATCCAGTACCAATTATCAGTGCCGATCTGCTGCCAGAAGCCGGCGATGCCACGGATCAACGTCTCTCAGAACGTGCGCAGGAAATTGCGGATGCCAATTACTTTACGTTGCAGATCAACCCAGAAGCCGTCTTTGAAGATGGAAACAGTTCTGGCTCAATCGAGATTGTAAATCCTGGGACCAACGTTTATCCAATTGCGGTCGACATAACCTTATCAAATGGAGAACTTGTCTATTCATCAGGAGCAATTTATCCCAATCAGTTTGTGGAAAACGTCAATTTGATCACACCATTAGCTAAGGGAGAATACCAAGCAAAAGCAACAATCAATATCTACGACCCTGAAACGAAAGAAAAACAAGGAGTCACTGAAGCTGAATTAACGATTATCGTTAAGAACTAAAATCAAAAAGTGAGGAATATAAAATGAAAAAAGCAACAGCTTTACTAAGTACAGCAACAATCGTTGGGATTTTAGCAAGTAGTATACCAGCATTTGCGGAGCAAGTAGTCGATGGACGTACAGGAGCCAATTCTGGAGACATCACTGTGAACGGAATCATCGGAGAATTTGACAATACGGTACCCGGTCCGGATCCTCACGATCCCAATCGTTGGATCAATGTTACTATCCCTACAACGGCTTTATTTTGGACAACCGAAGATTCAAATCATACGGAGATCATTTCCCCAACTTATACAGTCACCAATAATTCTGCAGTTGGTGTAACGACGTATGTGGCGGCCGTAAATGATGTGTATGATATGGACGTAGTCGATCGATTAGAAATCAATGGGATTGAACTATTTGAAAATGGTGTGTCATCTGTTACAGAGACAGAGCTATTCACTTTAGACGGGAAAGACGGAGTAGTCACTTTTGATACATTCTCATTTGCTGGTACCGCCAGCCCAACCGATGCTTCATCTGAATTAAATCCAAGCTTTACTTTAGTTTTGCGTTTCGCTGCAGACGTATAATGGCTGTTCGAATCGTTCTCTTGTTACAGAAGGGAGCAATCCAATGAAACGATTATGGAAGAGTTTCTATCTGCTGCCTATGATTATCTTGCTGGGAAGTTTTGTTTCGAAGACGGTTTTAGCGGCGGAAGCACAGAATTCCTGGACCAATGTCCAGAAACAACCCTCTTATCAATTAACTGTTCGTGGACGCATCGGAGAAGAGAACTACCCGATTGATGATCCGGAAGATGAACCCGATCCAGATAATGGGCGGAAAATCATTGTGGGAGATGGTTCGAAACTAGGTAAGCTTCCTAAAACAGGAAGTGTTGGAGAGCCATTCATCTTTCTCGGATTAGCGTTACTCGTGTTGTGGGGAATACTAGTGAGGAAGAATACACTGGAACAATGATCATTCATTTGTTCGATACGTCTGTCTCATTAATAATACATCTCAAAAACTATCTGAAGACTCAAAAAAGAGCCTTCGGATAGTTTTTTGCTGTTTTAATTTGCTTATATAGTAATTAACTATCATTTTAAAGCGGTTTCATTTATACTGTTTTTAATAGATCATTCAGTGATAGGGGGAAGAAAAGATGTCAAAGTTCCTAGTAGGGATACTGTCTTTGTTAAGTGTCACCATCGTTGGGAGTTGTCATACAACTCGCGAAACAAGTTCAAATGCTGAGATTGATGAATCAAGAACACTTGCAGAGTTTGAGGCAGTTCCAGAAGTTGAAAGAAAGACTGTCAACAAGTATACCATTCACCAAAAAGCCGGTGAGCGTGTCTTTGTTTTCTCCACCAATTTAAAGACCAAAGATTCGACTCAATCTTTAAGTACCCCATTTTTTAGTACGAGCGATAGCCAAAAATTAGAGCTATCTTTTGCTGAGAAAGACCGCCAATTTGAAGCCGCTCTATCTGTCACAGGAAGTGAGGATATCCAATCTACCAACTCTTTTTCGATTGAACAAAACTATAGTGAGTTTATTCCTTACGAATCAATTCGCAGCGGAAAGCTGGGAGTGATTGTACTTACTGACGACCCTATGATCATTTCAGAGCTCAAAAAAGACCCTGCTGTTGTTGCAAAATTTTTAGGTAGTGAGGCTGAATTTTATGAACAGTCGCTCGTATCTGAATAAGTTCGTTGAGTAGATGATTTTTTAACGACTGAATGATTTTAGGAGGGCTGGAACGAAGCTATTTCTTTTGACTTAAGATTATGGGATAATCAGACTGCCCAAAGCTTCTGGGGAAGTTAGGTGTTTGTTTTGAATCCTATCAGATGCATCTTATAAGGGTTTAAAACTTATTCTAAATCGTTTAGGTGGAAGGTACCAAGATGAAAATAAAAGAAATCAGTGAAAATTATGATATCACGCCCCATACACTTAGGTATTATGAAAAAATCGGCTTACTGTCACCAAAGTATTCTGAGAATGGCTATCGTGATTATTCCTATGAAGAAATTCAACGGTTGAACACGATAAGAGATTTGCGTTTTTTTGATGTATCTTTAGAGGAAATAAAGACGTATTTAGATACCAAGAACAAGGCTTTAACCAAAGAAATCTTAAATTTTGAGCGTGAACAATTGGATGAGCGGATCAAGGAATTGAAGCAAAAACAAGCGTTGTTACAAGAGAGAATCGATTTACTCGAGTATGCGGAAACCAAGCAAAACCATGAAATCGAAAGGCTCTACCACAAAGATCGCTATATTGTTTTGAGCCAGGAAAAAAATACATTAGGAAGAGATTTGTATTTTGAGCTCAAGCGATTGCATAAACAGTTTGAAAAAGAATTACATGCCAACAATCAAAATGTTTTCGGCACCGTCTTAACCCCCCATGGTGAGACGTTTAAACATCAAGTTTTTTATTGTTTAACCAGTGATCTTTCTGATCAGAAAGCATTTGTTCTGCCAGCTGGTGATTATGCCTCTATTTACTATACAGGGACCTATAAGAATCGTGGGGCAGCGCTTCGTCAATTAAACGATTATTTAAAGCAACACCAACTTGCAACGATTGGTGACTACTATGAATTTTATTTGATCGACTTTCATGAGACAAATCAACCAACAGAATATGTCAGTAAAATCGAGATTCTCCTTGATCAACCGTAGATAGGTTGATCAAGGAGAATCTCGTCTGCTGTTTCTTGTTAAAGAAGAAGGTAAGGCTATGACGATTTTGTCGATGGTTTTCCCAGAAACTGATGATTAACAAGACATCGAAGCCGTGTCAGACTTCGATTTTATCGGGAGAGCAACGAAGGTTAACAGCAAAAGAGTTTTCTTTTTTCAGTTCAGGGGTTCAGAATGACGATAACGGGAAACTTCCCTAATAAAGCAGCAAAGACATAAAAAGTGATTTAGATGCATATTTTTGAGTAGTAGATGGTTCGTTGATTCTAGATTGATTCATTCATTAAGCTGAAAAGTGATAGTCAGAAGTTATCAGATATGCTTATAACAATAATAATTGATTGCGAATAGATTATTATCTATAGGTAGAAAGCCTTCTTTTTCTAAATAAGTTGGCAGCAAAGCCATTGCTTGGCCTTTTGAAACGAGGTCTAAAATAGTTTCTAATGAATCTATTTCAATCAATCGCTCCGTTTCTTTTACTATTTCTAATGTTAGTTGTCTTAAAGGACAATCCAAGTCACTATTGATCAATAGTGGTACATTTGTCTTATTTCGGTCACCGCATAAAAAATTCACAAGTAATTGCTTGGTTTCTGTTAAAGTATACTCTGTCCTATTTATTTCTTGAAATGTTATGACGAAATCATAAGGCTCGCGGCAAATTTCTGAAAGAATCATTTCGGTCCGTTTGCACCTTATTTTTATCGATTCAATTGAGATTTCTTGGCATTCATTGACTAAATATTTTAGTAGCAATTCTGATGTGAGTAATTTTGGCTGCTGTTCAAAAAAATTTTTTTTAACGTTCTCAAATTTTGACAAAGTAGTAAGCGAGAAAAGATAAAATTCTTCCCCATTGGCAGTCGGAGTTACGCCATTATGGTTCCGTATGAATAAATGCGTATTACATTCATCTTCTATTGTTTGAAGACGTGCAGTGATATTCGATTGAGCATAGCCCAATCTTTTAGCAGCTTTGTTAAGCGTTCCTTCTTCATAAATCGCTTTAAAAATCATCAAATCATTAAAATTCATCAGACTAACCTCTTACTTATCATTTTTTGTGATAAGCATATCATGATTCTATATTATGCGCGATGGGGGATGTCAAGTATACTTTTGATAACGAAAGGAGAGAGCGAATATGCAAGCGATGCAATATAAAATAGTTTTTCCTGCTGATTACGACATGGAAAAGATAAGAAAAAGAGTAAAGGATAATGGGCACAAGACAGATGGCTTTAAAGATTTGCTGTTTAAGGCTTACCTGATTACTGAGAAAAGTAGCGGTGATTTAGAAAATAGTTATTGCCCTTTGTATGTTTGGAAAGCAACAGACGGTATGACACAATTTATTTTTGGCGGATTTTTTGACAATATTATTGCTTCTTTCGGCTGGAAAAATATTGAGATAGGTGTTACCTCAGAAATCCGCTTAGACCGTTCCTTCTCAGAAAGTAAGTATGTAATCGAAGAATGTCATGATATTCACGAGCAGCCTTCATTAAAAGAAGTTGGACTAAAATCGAATGATTATGACAATTCATTGGGTAAACTTACCATTTATAATCCGGATAAATGGAAGTATGTCACCTTCTCATTTTTTGAGGAGAAGCCAGTGCTCAAACCAAACTTAAAGCGTTATTCTATTTTACATTTATCATTAGAAGAATAAAGAGGAGTGTCCAGTAAATCGTCATTCTGGACACTCTTTTTCATAGTGAAAACTTTCGTTCGTATAAGCAAGGTTTCATTAAATGAACTTACTCGCTTATCTGAAGCTATTTGTCATATAGTTGGGTTAAACTGGCGATTTTCCTTTTTAATTCTGTGCGAACATGTAAAGGTTCTAGACATTCGCATTTGTCCCCTAAGCTTAAAATAATCCCGTAGTAATAGTCATTTTCTACAAAGGGGAATGTGACGATATAATGGGTCTCATCCTCTCTTACAAATTGGTTATAGTCGCAATAATCGAGTAATCGTTCCATGATAGACGCATGAATTCTTAGTTTGATCGATATCTGTCGTTTATTTAAGATTTCTGGAGTAAGCAAAGGTAGCGCTGGAGGAGATTTTGGAACAAAACTGCGCTCATCCATTTTTAAATTCGAAAGGCGAGCTACTTTGAATAATCGAAAATCCTTTCTTTCATAGCAGTATCCTTGAAAGTACCATTGACTATTTTTTAAAACCAGCTGATAAGGTTCGACTTGTCTTTTGGTCCTGTTGCCCTTGTGGTTAATGTAATCAAATGTGAGTAAATGATTTTTTTGTAAAGCCCCCTTGATAATAGTAAGATATGTTTCTAAATTTCGATCGCCCAACCATTGACTAAAGTCGATATGCATTTGCTTTGCTTGTACGTGAGCTGATTCTATTCTCTCTGGCGGGATCAGACTTCTGATTTTGGTCTGTGTATTTACAAAATCATTACTTTTCATAACACTTGGAATACTGGAGATGCCTACTAAAATCGTAATCAAGTCTGCTTCTGTAAAAGTATTTTTATCCATTTTATACTTTTCCATAATCTCAAATCCTCCGCCCACGCCAGAAGTAGAATGGACTGGAATCCCAGCTATACTGATTGCCTCTATATCGCGGTAAATCGTACGGGGTGACACTTCAAACATTTCGGCTAGTTCCTTCGCGCTCACTCTTTTTTTATCCATTAGAAGGATTATAATACTGACCAATCTACTCACTTTCATTTAGAAACTCCTAGTAAATTATTTTGGTATTGTTGCCATAAAGTTGTCAACAATTGATAGGTATAATGATAGCAGAAAGAACGATTAATGGAGGGAAATTATGAAAACAATTTATCTTTACGTACTAGATACTCTAGCAGATTGGGAAATAGGATATGTGACAGCAGAGCTACATTCAAAACGCTTTTTTAAAGCGGATGCGCCTCTATTAAGGATAAAAACAGTTGGTCATTCGAAACAACCTATTCACACTATGGGAGGAATGAAAATAACTCCTGATTGTTTAGTGGAGGAAATGGATTTAAACCAAGAATCTATCCTATTGTTACCTGGTGCGGATAATTGGAGTGATTCAAGACATCACGCTGTCCTTGATGCAGCGAGAGAGTTGCTTTTGCTGGGTGGAACTGTTGGAGCGATTTGCGGCGCCACGGTAGCCTTGGGAAAGGTTGGCTTATTGAATGATCGCTCACATACGAGTAACAGTCTTGAATTTCTTGAAATGTTTTGCCTGGGATACAATGGCCAAGAACTATACGTAGATCAGCGATCTGTATCGGATAATCGTCTAATCACTGCAGGATCAACGGGAGCGTTACTTTGGACGAAGCAAATCATAGAGAGCTTACATGTGTTCAAGAAAGAGACGTTAGAAGCATGGTATAACTATTTTAGTACAGGAAATGCCAGTCACTTTTTTGAACTGATGCAGACATTGCCTTCTGCTGACAATAAATGATTTTACCCGTGCCCAGAAAATATTTTCTGGGCACTCTTTTTTATGATTATAGACAGCTTTTAATGCTATTTCTCTAAAATGCACTGGACTCTGTCAGTTTATTTTCTCTTCCATTTGGTTCTCTAGTTTAAGTAATTTTTGTTGATAAATTATTTTAGCAATCAATTAAATCGTGCTGAATTTCATCTGTTCTGACGATATTGCCCGATTAATTGAATGGAAACGCATACAAATAACTTTAGAAATCGGTTACAATCATCTTGTCAGTGAGGTGAGAGCATGAGATTAGATACCGAAAACGTTGATAAGGTATTAATTGAAAATGATCTAGTGGTAATGCACAAAATAGATAGGATTCATTTTATGGATAAACCGCATTTTCATGATGGGTTTGAAATTCATTTTACATTAACGAATAGCACGACTTATCAGATTGATGAGCGAAAATTTGATGCAGATGCTGGTACGGTTGCTCTGTTTAGTTCAGAAGAGCTCCATCGAGTTTCCATTGATCGCAGCAAATTGTATGAACGCTATTTTATTTTGTTCAAGCCCAGTTTTATTGAAGAATTTACAACAAATTTTCCTTTTCTTTTAGAAATATTTTCCAAGCAACAGAAGGTTGACTGTATTGAGTTGACTTCAGATCAAAGTCTTAAAGTCACTGATCTTTATGAAGAAATGATTCGATGTGACCAAGAGCGAAAAGAGCCGTTTGAACTTTTGCATCTAAAATTGAAGTTGACGGAGTTACTTATTCTATTGAATAAAATCGTTTACTCTGATGAGAAATTACATAAACCAATATCTTATGAGCATTATCAAACAATTTCTGAGATTGTTTCTTTTCTTAAAGAGGAATACATGAATGAAATGACTCTGGATGAATTAAGTGAACGTTTTTTTATCAGTAAATCAACGATTATTCGCGCATTTAAAAATGCACTTGGTATGACACCAAATCAATATTTAATCTATATCCGAATCATGAAATCACGAGAATTGTTAGAACAAGGATATTCTGTGAAACAAGTTTCGGAAAAAATCGGGTACCGTGATGAATCTAGCTATATTAAAAAATTTAAAGAGATACAAGCCGAATCACCAAAACAATACCAATTAAAAAACTTAAGAGCCAAGAGGAGTTAAGAATGGTAGTAGCAAATAATAAAATCTCACTTGTAAGAGAACGGCTTAAGCATTTTGATAGCTTACCGTTAAATCAGGAAGATTTTAGAGACAGTAATAATCAATTATCAGAAAGTAAAGGATTCTTTGCTAGAGACTTTGGTATGGAGCAATGGGACTGGCCTCAAGGCGTCGGAATTTATGGGCTGCATTTGGAGGGACCTATAAATGATGAATATATCAAACAATGGGCCACTGAAGAGATCAATAAAGGTCTTCCAACTAAAAATGTGAATACGATTTGTCCTTTACTAACACTTGTTGACTATCCGGAGTATGAAACCCTTGCTCTAGAATGGATGAAGTGGATCGAAAAAGAATTTCCTAGAACAGATGAAAATGGACTGCAGCATATTACATCTGGAATAGATAAATTCACAGTAAAAGAAAATCGGAACCAAATCTGGGCAGATACTCTTTTTATGACAGTTCTTTTTATGGGGAAAATGGGCGTGAAATACGATAATCAAATCTGGCGTGAGGATGCAATCGAACAAATGCTTCTTCACTGTAAGTACCTCTTAAATCGTAAGAGTGGTTTATTTTATCATGGGTGGAATTTTGAAGAACAATCAAATTACGGAGGCAATTTTTGGTGTCGAGGAAATAGCTGGATCACGGTTGGTATCCCGCTGTTTTTGGAAATAATGAACGGTTATTTAGCTAAGTCGTCAGAAAGGTACCTATTGAATCTCTACAACAATCAAGTGAAATCTTTGTTGAAAATCCGAAGTAAGGATGGCTTATGGCATACAATTTTAACGGATCCGACTTCCTATACGGAAACTTCCGGATCAGCCGGAATCATTGCTGGCATTCTCTTAGGGGTAAAGAGTGATTTCCTTACTATTCAGCTTTCTCAAGAGGTAATCAACGATTTAATCTCATCTTTAACAGCTAAAATAGCAGAAGATGGTACGGTACTTGGAGTGTCTGCAGGTACTCCGATTTCCTGCAATGCTGAGGACTATAAAGGAATTGTCCAAATGCCAATGGTGTATGGACAAGCAATGACGTTGCTTGCCTTAACCATCGCAGAATCTTTGAAAGAAAAGGCAATCACATGAGCTTACTTATCTATAGTTTGCCAGCTTTGGGATGGGGATTGATGCCGATTGTTTCCAAAAAAGCTGGAGGAACACCCGTGGAACAATTATTGGGCACAACCTTTACGGCATTTGGCATTTCTATCATTCTCAGTTTTCTAATGGGTGTTGAATACACATTGACGGGGACTATTGCAGCATTGATTTCGGGATCATTTTGGGCGGGTGGTCAATATCTCCAATTTCAAGCCCTTGCGACTGGGACAGTGTCAAAAGTGATGCCATTATCAAACGGGACACAATTGCTGTTTACGTCACTCGCTTCTGGCATCCTTCTCCGTGAATGGCAGAATCTGAAACAGGTTCTTATTACCCTGCTGTTGCTGCTGGTTATTTTAGTTGCAATCTACCTTGTTACAATGAATCAAAATCAGAATAAGCAGCAAGAATCAATATCACTACAAACCATTCTCATGATTTGTACGTCATCACTTTGTCTGATGGGCTATGTGGTCACGACGTCACTTTTTCACGTGAAAGGGCTACAAATCTTTCTACCTCAAGCTTTTGCGATGTTTCTTTCCTCTTGCGTGATTGCGAAATTCGACCAAGAAAAGCAAGAGTTGTCAAGAATTTCTCGTAATGTACTGACAGGTATATTTTGGACAATTGCAAATATCTCCTTATTTTATATCGCAACACAGTTAGGCGTAGGTTTAAGCTATACCATTTCTCAGTTGTGCATCTTTGTATCTATTATGGGCGGGATTCTATTATTAAAGGAAAAAAAGACCAAGATAGAGATGATACACACGATAATTGGAGTATTACTGTTTTTTTCAGCAATTTTGGGTTTAAGTCATTTTAAATAGATCATTAGGAGGAAATATTGATGAAAAACAAGATTTTAAAGGCTGGTTTATGTGTGGGTTTATTAATGGGCTTGTCGGCATGCGGCAATTCTGACTCAGCTTCTTCCGACACTGTAAGATTGTTTGTATCGGGAGATGCATCAGAAGGCGGTGCCTATAGTAAGATGGCAAAACGTTATGAAGAAGAGACTGGTATCAAAGTAGAAGTAACAGACGTACCTTATGCAGATATGGAGACGAAAATTTCTAAAGCTGTACAGTCAGATGATGCCCCCGATGTTGCACGGGTTGCAGGGGTTTTACCAGATTGGGGAGACTATTTAGTTGATTTGACAGATATTGCTAAAAAAGGCAAAACGCTAGATTCAATGACGATTAAAGACGAAGACGACAAGGTTCGCGCCTTACCAACAGATATTACTGCGGTAGGAATGTTCATCAATACAGATCTTTTTGATCAAGCAGGGGTTTCTTATCCGCAGAATGAAGGAGAAGTTTGGACATGGGATGAATTTTTAGAAGCTGTGGACACGATCCAAGAAAAAACAGATGCCAAATATGGGTTTGTAATGGACCCTTCTGATCATCGATTGAGAGCGTTCACGTACCAATTTGGTGGGCAGGATTTTGTTCTGAATGATAAAACCGGTACTTATGAAACTGATGATGCGACAAAAGCTGCGTTACAAAAGTTCATTGACCTAAATAATGATGGAACAATTCCAAAAACGGTCTGGACTTCTGGAGAAGATGCTTCTTCAATGTTTAAGAGTGGAATGATTCCAGCATATATGTCAGGAAGTTGGCAAATCAAAGATTTCACCACGAACATTAAAGATTTCAATTGGCAAGCCATTTACATGCCGTATGAAGCAACTCGTGCTACCAATATGGGCGGTAATTTTATGGTTGGTTTTGAAAACAGCAAGAATAGTGAGGGCGGACAGAAATTTATGGAGTGGTTGTACACACCAGAAAATTATACTGAGTTATGTGAATTAGCTGGTTATCTTCCAGCAGAAGAAGGAATAAAAGTGAATTACGCAGATGCACAAGCGGCTTACGATATTTACAATCAAGAAATTGAAGCGGCGGCCCAACCAATTTCTTCTAAACAAACTGCAGATCAAGTGGCGATGACAATGGCTGGATACACTGGACTAACTGGGGCATACAAGGACTCAATGATTCAAGTGTTGAATGATGAAATCAGCTTTGATCAAATGATTGAGAATATCGAAAAAGACTACGACGAGGGGTACACGAAGAAGTAAAGTAGGAAATGATGTGGACTGGTACTCATCCGGTCCACATCCATTCTATTTTGAAAGTGGGAGAAGAATGAGCGATTATATCTATTCAGTAAAACAAGGCAGTTCGATCAATTGTTGGCAACGCAGCATGCTCCAAAAGGAAAAAGTTGAAAGCAAAGCTAGTTGTATTGATGCTCCTGTAAATATGACGGAAGGGTATCAAGAAGTCGAATATCCCATTCGAGCAAATTTCTTACAAACGCTTTCTGAGGTGCCGTATCCTGGAAAGCAAGATTTTTCAGAGGTATATGATGGTTTTGAAAATCCGAGGGTAGATTTTTCTACTTTTCAAGTAACTCCGCATAAAGTAAGTACATACTTGCGGGCACAGCTGCGTTGTCAAGAGAAACAAGCGGTGGAATGTTCGTTGGTTACCTGCGGAAGAGCTATTCTTTGGATGAATGGGAAATTGCTTACTGATTTTCGGCCCTATACGCGAAACCATGGCACGAAAACCACTGTAGTTCTCCCGCTAGAACAAGGCGATAATGAACTCATTGTTTACATGGATGATCTAGCCGAGCGAGATGTAAATTTTTTTGTTGAATTAAACGTCTTGTCGAATCATCACTTTCAAGTAGTCTTGCCTTTATCGTATGACGAAACTATTCTTCAACGGGCAGAGGAGTTCTTGAATGGACTTTATTTTGAGAAAGATTTTTATTCTAAAGGAGAAGTACGTATTTGTTCGGACTACGATTATTTCGAGAAAGTCTTTGTTACTTATGAAGAGGTCACCTTTACAGAAGAAATTGGGGGAAATATTACAGATTTCCGACGAGAAAGTCAGTTTCTACCTTTAAATAATCAACGCATTTCTTTAGGGAATGTGGAAGATATCCCTACCTCAGGGCTAACGCATCTGTTTGTGGGCGTGTTACTTCCAGACCAAACCTATCTGTTTAAAAAACTTGTTTTCACAGTTTATAACGAAGAAAAGTTAAAGCGCAACTTAGGTGGAACTTTAGAAGTGAGAAAAGCGACAGCTTTGACAATCTTTTCAAACCTTGCCATTCCGGATATGAATAGTGCGTTAGCAGAAATTCACTTAACCGGGAAATTATCAGAAGAGTGCTGGAAAAAACTTCAGCCGGCTTTTCGTATGATAAAGGAACGGGGAGATTGCGCAGATTTTATGTTCGCACCGTTACTAGGTTTTTGGCTAGGAAAAAAAGGGCAGTTGCCAGAGAAACTAAGGATAAAACTCCGAGAGTTGGCGTTACATTTTCGCTATTGGATTGATGAGCCTGGAAACGATGTCATGTGGTACTTTAGTGAAAATCACTCCTTATTGTTTCATGCTTGCCAATATTTTGCTGGATGCTTGCTTCCAGAGGAAACGTTTGTCACGAGTGGAAGACAAGGAAGTCAACAATATGAATTAGGAAAACAGCGCTTGTTACAGTGGTTTGATCAATTTGAACACTATGGGTTTTCTGAATGGAATTCTACTACGTATCTGCCTATCGATCTAATAGGTTTTTTCAGCCTTTATACGAATGCGCCAGATGAAGAGATAAAAGATGCAGCGAAAAAAGCATTGGATTTCACATTCACGATCATGGCTGTAAATTCTCATGGAGGAACTCTTTCCTCCACATTTGGCAGAACATATGAGCACGATTTGAAAGCCATGCGTTTGGGAGAAATAAGCAATATTTTGACAATTGCTTGGGACCGAGGGAACTTTAATTACGCCTTACGAGCATCGACACTTTTTTGCCTATCTGATTATGTTCCACCAAAAGAATGCATGTCTTTGATTGATTTACAGGCAAATGAGGAATTGACAGCAACTTATCTTCAGGGGATCAATCGAGTGCAGACGTATCTCTATAAATGTCGAGAATATTCAATTGCTAGTGGAATCGAGTATCACTGTTTTCAAAAGGGCCATCAACAACATATGATGAATCTTTCGTTAGGCAGTGATGGGACACAGCTTTGGATAAACAACCCAGGTGAGTTTATGCATAGTGGTGAAAATCGGCCTAGCTATTGGGCTGGAAATGGCCGGATGCCTTGTATTAAACAATTTAAAAATATTCTGCATATGAAATACGATTTATCCAAAGCATATGTACCATTTATCCACATGTATGTGCCCTATTGGAATTTAGAGCGGGTGGATATCAATGATTCTAATTGGCTGTTTATCAAAAAAGATCAAAGCTACCTTGGCGTTTACTTCTCGCAAGGTTATGAAATGCAGCAGATCGGGGATACTCGTGGTAGAGACATCGTTTCTAAAGGAATCAATCATACCGTACTTGTGAAGTGCGGGAGCAGGAATGAGTTTTCGACTTTTGAGACTTTTATGAAATCGGTTAAAAAATCTAAAATGACCGATGACTCTTTTTATGATCCTCAATTTGGCGCATTAGTTTGGCAGGAGATTGAACATCTTGCATCGTATCAAGTCATACCAGTTTTAAAAACGAAAGAGGGGGCAGAGCATGAAGAAACTTAAAAAAAATAAATGGCCTTTGATTTTTACGGGAGTCAATATTGTCCTGTTCATTACTTTTTTTCTCGTACCAGCAATTTTGGGCTTTTATTACTCTTTAACGGACTATAAAGGATTTGGGACTGCTAACTTCCTTGGTTTCGAAAATTATATTGCTTTATTTCAAGATGCGAGTTTTTACCGATCTTTATTCCGAACCTTTACTTATGCAATTTGCTTGGTGCCGCTGATTTACGCTGTTTCTTTAGGAATTGCCATTTTGCTGAACAGCAAGCACACAAAGGGAAAGCTCTTAGGGAAAATTGTTTTCTTCTTGCCTTGGACAATTTCGGGTATTGTTGCTGGGGTTATTTGGAAATGGTTGTTTGGAGAAAATTTTGGCTTTGTGAACTATATCCTTGGGAATTTAGGCGGCGAATCTGTTCCCTGGTTTTCCAATGCAAGCGCAGCATTTTCGGTAATTCTGTTGGCAGCGCTTTGGGGTGGGACAGCATTTAACATGTTGCAATTTATGTCTGCTCTCAAAAACATACCTAGGTCATATTATGAGGCAGCCGATATTGATGGTGCCTCATCCTTCCAGAAGTTTTTGTACATTACGCTACCTTCATTGAAGCCGACTAGCTTTATGGTGATCCTATTAGCTAGTATCGGTGCTATGAAAGAATTTGCTTTGGTTCAATCCTTGACAAATGGCGGACCAGGTACAGCAAATATGTTCATTGTGCAATACATTTATACAACTGGCTTTGACAAGATGAAAGTTGGGTATGCCAGTGCAGCCTCCATGGTATTATTTGCAATCTTATTAGTTCTCGGACTCGTTCAAATGAAAATTGGAGGTGGTAAAAATGAATGACGCATCAAAGCTTCACGATAAAACGAGCACAACCATTCTCACAGCTGCCTTAGTTCTTGTGGCAATGCTGTATTTGTTCCCACTAGTTTGGTTTATACTCAGCTCTTTTAAACCAGGGTCAGAATTATTTTCCTATCCATTAAGTGTCTTGCCGGAGCATGCAACCATGCAGAATTATCTCGATGCATGGTCCAGTCTAGATTTCGTAAGATACTTTACAAATACTTTGAAGTCGTCCGTTATTACCACGATATTGACGGTTATTGCCAGTGCAACGTGTGGCTTTGCATTTGCAAAATATGATATGAAGTGGTTGAAATTCTTTTTTGTCTGCATTATTGCAACAACGATGTTACCTACCGAAGTAATCATGAATCCAGTGTTTACAGTGATTCGAGAATTAGGTTTGTATGATAGTTTAGCCGGGATCATTATTCCTTCAATCAACACTGCTACAGGAATTTTCATGTTCAGAACCTTCTTCGTCTCTATTCCAGACGACTTAATCGAATCCGCACGTATCGATGGAGCCTCGGATGGGGAAATATTTATGAAAATCATGTTACCTATTGCCAAACCAATCATTATGACGCTGAGCATCTTTTCATTCCAATGGCGTTGGAATGACTACATCTGGCCCTTGATTGTTTTGAACGACCCCAAAAAATACACTTTTCAGGTAGCTATTAGGAGTTTGGTGGGGGCAGAAAATGTCAACTGGACCGTGTTGATTGCTGCTTCAGTGCTTTCAATTATTCCCTTAGTTCTCGTGTTTATCGTGTTCCAACGTTATATTTTAGATTCGGGTGCAACAACTGGTATGAAAGACTAATTATGAATGAAAGCGAGAAAAACGAATGTTTAAGACAAACTACTTGTCAGATCCCCAGCGCATTCATGAAAATAGACAAAGCCCGCGAAGTTATTATCTCCCCTATGCTCCAATGGATGATCATGACAATTCTTCGCGAGTTTTGTCATTGAATGGATTCTGGCGATTTCGATATTTTCCGTCTCATCTAGATGTTGAAAGGGAGCGGTTTTTTGCTGATGATTTTTGGCAAAATAGTCACCTGATTTCTGTACCAAGTAATTGGCAAATGGAAGGGTATGGACAACCGCACTATACGAATATACAATATCCATTTCCAATCAATCCGCCCTTTACGTTCTCTGAGATTCCGGTAGGGGTTTACCGATATGATTTTATTTGTGACTCTAAAAAAATGCGGCAATTTCTTAGGTTTGAAGGAGTGGATAATTGCTTTGCGTTGTATCTTAATGGTAAATATATAGGATTTAGTAAGGGCAGCCGCAATCCAGCTGAATTCGATGTAACCGCTTCTATCGAAAAGGGAGAAAATCAACTTGTCGTTGAAGTTTTTCAATGGTCCGATAGTTCATATATTGAAGATCAAGATATGTGGTGGTTGAGTGGCATCTTTCGTGATGTAGCTTTGCTGCATCGCCCCCAAGAATGTATCTGGGATTTTCACATTCAAACATCATTTGACAACAACTATGAGAATGGTATTTTGACTATTGATTTTCCAAACATTCATGGTAATCAGCTCGATTGCGAAATTTTTTTAGAAAAAGAATCACTTGTCTTTCAAAAAAAGATTGTGATAGATAAAGAAAACCATCATTTTTCTTTTCCAGTCGTTTCACCTCAAAAATGGACTGCTGAAACACCAGAATTGTATCGGTTGCGCTTTGTCACTTCAGAAGAGGAAATTTGTCAGGAAATCGGCTTCAGAGAAGTGGCTCTTTTGGAAAACAAAATTTGTATTAATGGCAAACCAATTCTATTTAAAGGAATCAATCACCATGAGTTTCATGAGACGAAGGGGCGAGCTCTGCCAAAAGGTTTCTTGGAAAAAGAGATCCAGCTGATGAAAGAAGCGCATTTTAATGCCATTCGAGCAGCTCACTATCCTCATAGTCCTGAATTTTATCAATTGTGTGATCGCTATGGATTATACGTGATGGATGAGGCGGACTTAGAGTGTCATGGAATAGGGAGTACCGGAGATAAAAATTATTTGAGCAGCAATCAAGATTGGGAGAAAGCTTATCTTGATCGCATGAAACAAATGGTCGAGCGAGACAAAAATTATCCTTCAATCATTATCTGGTCGGTAGGAAATGAGTCTGGAAACGGAACAAACCACGAAGCAATGATTCGTTGGTGCCGCGAAAAAGATCCTACTCGATTGATTCATCATGAAGGAGAGTCCCGTGATTGTATTTCAGAAACAGATGGGCGTTACTTTAAAGATGTGCAGCAAGCCGATTTTAATTCTAGAATGTATGCGACGATTCAAGAATTACAAGAGGTCGCAGACAATCCGCAAGTTATCAAACCATACATCCTTTGTGAATATGGACATGCGATGGGAAATGGCCCCGGTTCGTTGAAAGAATACTGGGAAATGTTTTATAAAGAACCGCAATTACAAGGTGGCTTTTTATGGGAATGGAAAGATCAAGGAATCAAAGCAAAGCGGGAAGGGCAACCGACCTATTTATACGGCGGCGATTTTGGTGATATTCCTAATGACTACAATTTTGTTTTGGACGGGTTAATGACCCCTGATTTACAACCATCACCCAGTTATTTCGATATTCAACGACAACAAGAACCAATCGCCATTGATTTTTCCTTGTATGAAGTCGGAAAAATAATCCTACGCAATCGCAATCAATTCAAAGACTTGCTAGGGATGAAGTGTTGTTTTGAAATAAAGCGAGATCAAGAAGTATTGGTAAGTAAGATCGTGACAGTTCATTTACCCCACGAAAAAGACGTCGAAGTGATATTACCTAGCGAACTGTTGCTCGCAGAAAAGGGAAATTTGCTAAAAGTGCAGATTTTCGATGAGCAAAAGACGCTTCGTGGCAAATTAGCTCGTATTGTCGCATCTATGCCAATCGAAGGAGACTCTCTACCAGGGCAAGAACCTGATTTACTCCTATTTAATGAAATTCAGGATGATGCAAAAATGTTGCTGCTCCGAAATGGGACAAATTATTTGAGAGTAGATAAAACTACTGGTAAATGGCAGTTCATGAACGAGCATCAAGACATTTATCTAGCCTCTCCAGAAAGTATTTTTTGGCGGCCGACAACAAACAATGATTTTATTTCTAGTGAAATATGGCGAGAATATGGTGTCGATCGCATGATGACAAATTTAATGAGCTGCAGCATTGTCGCCAATGATTCTGATAAATTGAAACTATCTTTAAAGGAAGCAATCGGGCCAGCAGGAAAGTTTTGGCATATTGAGCAAACAACGAATATCACTTTTTTCAAGGATGGACGAGTCACCTATGAAATATCTGGGGAGCCTAAAAACCATTATCCGCTGACAGTTCCTCGTATCGGACTTGTTTGGCAGCTGCATAAACGATTTACGAAAACTTGCTGGTCTGGAAAGGGACCTAAAGAAACCTATGCAGATACTGAAAATGGCAGTTACTTTGATGTGTTTTCTCAGGCAACAGATGAACTGAGTTTCCAATATTTATATCCACAAGAAAGTGGCAATCATTGCCAGACGAAGTGGGCGACATTCAAGTCGGACGATCAATTAGCACTCAAGTTCCAAGGAAACCATTTCTTTAATTTTAGTGTACATTCTTATTCTGCTGCGGCTATTGATTCCGCACAACATATTCATGAACTAAAAAAAGCAGACCGCTATTATTTGTACATCGATTATCAACAGCACGGGATTGGTTCCAGAAGCTGTGGTCCGGATGTACTAGACAAATACCAACTACATTTACAGGATTATCATTATCAATTTGAGATAAGAATAAAAGGAGTGTGATCAAGTGAAGGCTAGGGCACGTATTTCACAAACACAACAAATTTCGAGAATCGATCGCCGAATTTATGGTTCATTTATTGAACACATGGGAAGAGCAGTCTATGAAGGTATTTATCAACCAGATCATGAAACGAGTGACGAAAATGGCTTTCGGCAAGATGTTTTAAAACTTGTCAAAGAATTGGCAGTACCAATTGTTCGCTATCCTGGAGGAAATTTTTTGTCTGGCTATCGTTGGGAGGACGGCATTGGGCCAAGAGAAAAGCGACCTAAACGACTCGACTTAGCGTGGCAAAGTATTGAAACGAATGAAGTAGGTTTACATGAATATATGCGTTGGGCTAAAGAATGCGATACTGAAGTGAATATGGCCGTTAATTTGGGAACGCGGGGTATCGATGCAGCGCGTCATCTAGTTGAGTATTGCAATTTTGAAGGAGGCACCTATTGGTCTGATCTTCGAAAGCAAAATGGAGACGAAAAACCCTTCGCAATTAAAACCTGGTGCTTAGGCAATGAGATGGATGGAGATTGGCAAATTGGGCATAAGACAGCAGAAGAATATGGTCGTTTAGCAGAAGAAACTGCCAAAGCGATGAAATGGGTAGATGATTCAATTGAACTAGTGGTGTGCGGCAGTTCCAACAGCTCTCGCCCGACATTCGTGGATTGGGAATTAACGGTACTTGAGCACACATACGAATATGTCGATTACTTATCACTGCATCAATATTATGACAATAAAACTGACAACCTTGCTGAATTTTTGGCCAAGTCAGAAGATATGGACCGTTTTATCAAGTCAGTAATCGCCATTTGCGACACGATGAAAGCAAAAAAACGAAGTGACAAGACCATGATGTTGTCCTTTGATGAATGGAATGTCTGGTACCATTCCAATGAAGAAACCGCGGCGCAAAAGCCATGGACGGTAGCACCTCACATTTTGGAAGACATCTACAATTTTGAAGATGCTTTACTTGTTGGCAGCATGCTCATTACATTATTAAAGAATTCTGACCGAGTGAAGATTGCTTGTCTAGCGCAATTGGTGAACGTGATCGCACCGATTATGACTGAGAAAAATGGGACAGCTTGGAAGCAGACCATCTTCTATCCGTATCAACAAGCTTCATTGTATGGACATGGCAAAGCATTAACTACAACAGTTGATATAGTAACTTATGATACCAACAAAATCAAGAATGTACCCTATCTTGACAGTATTGCTATTTTAAACGAAGAAAAAGATGAACTAGTTATTTTCTCTGTTAACAAGCATAGTTGTGAAGAAATTACATTCACGGTTGACTCTGATTTGAGATTGGCGTGTGTCATTGAGGCTACTGAAATGGCTGATTACGATACAAAAGCAGTTAATGGACCAAATCAAGAGTTAGTTGTCCCTTGTGATTCGAAGGAGCGGGTAGTGATTGATGGAGGAAGCGTTACAATCTGCACAAAGCCGCTTTCTTGGAATATGACTAGAATTAGGTTGAGCGAAAGAGATCACAAGACTATGACTGATTAATCAAGGAACAATACTTTTTCAAGAACAGCCATAGGACTTTTTATGATGGAGGTCCTCAAAATGAATTTTTTCTTTACAAACCCAGCGCAGGAATGGGAGGAAACGTTGCCTATTGGGAATGGTAGTCTAGGGGGAATGATCTTTGGAAGTTTTCCTGAAAAAATTGGCTTGAATGACGAATCACTTTGGTCGGGATACGAATATGACAAAAATCGACCAGAAGCTGCGAATTATTTATCAGAAATCCAACAAGCTATTTTGGAAGGCCGTTATCTAGAAGCGGGGCAACAAGTGGAAGAGTCTTTTTTAGGGAATTACACCGAGAGCTACTTGCCTTTGGGAAATCTGATTATTACACAACCAGACCAACAAGGAGCGATTGATCAGTATCGCCGTTGTCTTGATTTAAGCAGAAGTAAAGTAGAAATAACATACCAAGGAACGAGAGGTGTCTATCAGCGCGAGTATTTTGCTAGTTATCCTGACCAAGCCTTGTGGGGAAGATTTATTGCTCCGGAAGCTGAATCCATTAGTATTGCTTATGAGTCACAGTTACACTCAAAAGTTGTTTACCATGCTAATGAAAGCTGTGTTGAAATACAGGTTCAATGTCCGGAACATGTCAATCCAAACTATATAAGCAATGAATGGGATTTTGTACAAGGGACTCGCGGGGAAACACATATTTATGAATTAATCATTGAGCAAACGGATGGAAATATTGTTTTTAACAACGATCGACTTATCATTGAAAATGCCCGAAACGTATCATTTCTTTTTAGAAGAAAAGGGGCAGGAAAAGTTCCAAGCTTTGTAGAAGCTAAAAAGCGTCACAGGAAAGACTATCAAGAACTGTTCAATCGAGTAGAGATGGATTTGGGCGACCAAGTCCAGTTGCCGCTGAATGAACGTATTGCAAGGGTAAAAGAAGGGCAGTTAGATCCTGGTCTAATCGCTTTATATTTTCAATATGGACGCTACTTATTGATCAGTTCTTCTCGTCCTGGGAGTTTGCCGAGTAATTTACAAGGGATCTGGAGTTGGCAGCTGCGAGCGCCTTGGTCATGTAATTTCACAACAAATATCAATTTAGAGATGAATTACTGGTTAGCGGATACTTGTAATTTACACGAATGCTTTGTACCTTATAGTAACTTTATTGAACAACTCTCTAGCGCAGGAGAAAAGACCGCCTTCCTTCATTATGGTGTAGCAGGATCTGTGTGTCATCATAATACAGATCGCTGGTTTACAACCAATCCAGTGGGGACTCCTTATCGATCTCAGACTGGTAGAGGAGATGCTTCTTGGGCGATGTGGCAAATGGGCGGGGCTTGGCTAGCCAGTGATTTATACCGGCACTATGAGTACACGGGAGATAGGACATACCTGAAAGAGGTGGTCTATCCAGTATTGCGAAAGTCTGTTACGTTCTTAGTCAATACATTAATAGAAAGTGACGGAATATATCACAGCTGTCCCTCGACGTCACCAGAGAACCTGTTTTTCGATGCTGCTGGCAACAAATGTTCATTGCAGCTATCAACTGCAATGGATATCTGCTTGATCAATGAAAATTTTGATTTCTTCCGGTTAACTTGTGAATCACTAAATATCCATGATGATTTGTTGGATAGAATGAAGCGAATCCAACCCTATTTAGCAACTGTAAAAATTGGGTCAAAAGGTCAAATTTTAGAATGGCAAGAAGAATTTGAAGAAGTGGAACCTGGACATCGCCACGTTTCCCATCTTTATGGCGCATACCCTGGTGAACTTTATAGAACAGAGGAGCTTTTAAATGCAGTGAGAAAGTCAATTTCTCTGCGATTAAAAAATGGTGGCGGACATACCGGATGGAGTAATGCTTGGTTAATCAATTTATTTGCTATCCTAGGAGATTCACAGCAAGCCTATCAACATATTCAGCATGCCATTTTAGAAGCTTCGTATAGTAATCTTTGGAGCAAACATCCTCCATTCCAGATTGACGGTAACTTTGGCGTGGCTGCTGGGATCGCCAATCTGTTTATCCAAGATCGCAACGGACATGTTAAATGGTTGCCGTCCTTACCAGCCGAATTGAAAGATGGTTTTGTCAAAGGGCTGAAAATCAAAGGGAATCAGACCGTTGAGATGCAGTGGAAAAACGGTGAGCTGATCAGAAAAAATATTTATTAAAAGCTTTGCAACAAAAGTTTGTAACAAAATAAAGAAGACGGGACTGTGCCATAAGTCTCCTACAAGTAACGCTATCCGAACATTAATTATTATTGCTCCTGCGGTGCAGGGACTCCTCGTCGCAAAAGTCAGAGGAATCAAGCCTAGCAACAGACTATTATTCGGTTTAGCTTGTTGGATGATGACTTATGGCACAGTCCCACTTTTTACTCATCCTTCGAACGTAATCGTCGTTTCTTCCCTAAATGTCTAAATACTATTGAACTAGTGATACGTTCAATAGTATCAAGACTAGTAAAAGGCGCATTTATCTGAGGAAAGTTTGCTATTGCTTATTATTCGAATGAATTGAACTGTTCAGAAAAACTTTCATTCAGAATCACACGTGTAATGTGCTTTTCCGACTCTACTAATAGAAATAGTAGTAAAGCAGGAAGAATGCTTATCAGCATATTGTTCAAGCTTAATGAAGTTGTTTGGACGATTCTCTGCAGCGGCGGGAAATAAACCATCGCTAATTGTAATAGAGCCATCACTGACAACGAATAGATCAGGGCTTTATTTTGCTTGATTTTATTACTGAAGGCAAAGCTAGTGATCTCACGACAATTGAGCATGTAAAATGCTTGACCAAAAACGATCGCATTGATGAGGACGGTCTGTCTTGTCGCTTCATCACTAAATAAATTCATGGTAAGGAAGCCAAAAAAGGTCAATAGGATACCCACGTATAGGATTCGAAACAACGTATATTTGGAAATGATTTTCTCATTCATGTCTCGAGGTGCACGGTTCATGATCATTTTGTGCGCGGGTTCAAAGCCTAGCGCATAAGAAAGTGTGATGGATGCGACAAGATTAAGCCAGAGAATTTGAACGGTGGTCAATGGCAAAGGCATGTTTCCCAGCATGGAGACGATCAGCAATAGACCTTGTGCCAAACAAGTTGGTAAATAGAAGAGGATCGTCTTTTTTAGATTGTCAAAAATTCTGCGACCTTCTCTAATAGCTTTGGCAATCGTCGCAAAATTATCATCGATCAGAATCATGTCTGCCGCTTGTTTGCTTACGTCGCTCCCTTTGATCCCCATAGCAATGCCGACATCGGCTTTTCTAAGTGCGGGTGCATCATTTACGCCATCGCCCGTCATTCCTACGATCTCACCTTGTTCTTGCAGGAAAGTCACGATTTGAAGTTTGTGTTCTGGTGTAGTCCGGGCAAAAATATTGGTGTTTTTCACAACGGTTTGCCATTCTTCTGCTGACAAACGATCCAATTCAGTACCAGTAATTGCTCGATCAGCATGATTGATTCCTAGTTTCTGGGCGATCGCTTTGGCTGTTGTAGGGTGGTCTCCGGTAATCATTACTACTCTGACACCCGCTTTTTTACAGTCTGCGACAGCCTCGATCGCGGATTCTTTCGGCGGATCAATAATACCTGCTAATCCGGTCATAACTAGATCATTTATTTCGTCATGGGTTAATAGGGTATCGTTTGCTACATCTTTGTAGGCAAAAGCGATCACTCGCTGACCTTCAGAAGCAAAAGATGAGTTGACCTGTTCCCACTGCAGGCGATCAAATTTTTGCTTAGTTCCATCGATATGAGCTGCGGAAACTTTGGTCATAATGACATCCGGTGCGCCTTTGACAAAAATACGTTTCTTGCCATTTATTCTATGACTTGTAGCCATATATTTGTATTTTGAATCAAAGGGCAACGTCTCTACACTTTCTATTCGTTGGGCACCGATCCGATTCGTCCACTTTAACAAGGCTAACTCTGTGGCATTTCCTGTAACTGGACAATGAACATCCTCAAAGCTTTGCGTTTCTTGACAATTTTGCATGATCTCTGCGAGCAGTTCATTCTCCGGGTAATCTTCCTGGTTTGTCTTCAACACATCAGTTACCTGATTGTTTGTAAACAAAGTAGTTAACGTCATGTCGTTTTTTGTTAAAGTACCAGTCTTATCCGAACAAATCACTGTCATTGATCCAAGGGTTTCTACCGTAGGCAATCCTTTCACGATCGCATTTTGCTGAGACATATTTTTTACCCCAGAAGATAGAATAATCGTCAAGATTGATGGCAATCCTTCTGGGATAGAGGAAACGATCAGCGCAATGATCGCAGAGACGATATACATCATGCTCATCCCGTAAACAAAATAACTGATCAGTCCAAGTAAAAGAATGAATAGTCCAATACCTTTAAAGATTGAATGATTCATTTCATTGACCTTTTTCAATAAAGGCGTTTCTTTGACTTCGATCGATGAAAGAGATTGGTTGATTTTGCCAATCTCAGTCTCGGAACCAATTGCGACGACGATGCCTTTCCCTGTACCTGATTGGACTTGCGTTCCAGAGTAAGCCATATTGGTTCGATCGGCTAAAGCTGTCTGCTCATCTAAGCGAGTGACGGTCTTCACGACTGCATCAGGCTCCCCTGTCAAAATCGACTCATCGATCTTCAATTCATTGACTGATTCGATTCGCAGATCAGCAGGGATAATATCACCTGGTGCCAAATAGACACGGTCGCCAGGAACTAGCTCTTCTGCATCAATAGACAGTCTTCCCTCTATCGATTCGATAGTTGCTTTTGAACTGAGAAGCTTTGTGATGCTTGATAGCGATTCGTCAGCTTTTCGTTCTTGATAATAACCAATCATGGCATTGAGGATAACGACTAATAAAACGATTGCTCCTTCAACAAAACTACCTGTAATAAATTTCAAAACAGCAGCACCGATCAAGACATACATCAGAGCATCATGGAAATAAGAAAAGAATTTTTTCCATTCTGGTGTTTTTTCTGATTCAGTAAGTAAGTTTTTTCCATACTTTTCCTGATAACTTGTACGCGTTTCCGAAGTGATAAGTTCGCTACTGGTTTCTGATTGTACTGCGTCGATTTCTAAATTATGCCAATGTTTCATTTTTTTCCCTCCATATTCTTTACACCCTTAGCATAAAGGTTAGAGTCGTTCTAAGGTCAACAGTTATTTTTGTTTTTTTGAAAAAGAGTCCATTCCTCTTTTTTTAAAAGATATGAGCGATACGTAGCGCTAGGATCTGCTTGTGATCAATAGCTTCTAACGAGGAAAAAATCAATGATTGTTTTCTATTAAAGAATAGGATACGATGAATAAAACTTTTTGATCATGAAGGGGGAGGATGGAATGAGAACTAAGGGATTGATTTTTGACTTTGATGGGACACTAGGTGACTCTAGAGAATGTGGGATATTGGCGACGCAAAAAGCATTTAGTGACATAGGTCTAATGATTCCTGATGAGAAAACGATCGAATACTATATGGGAATTCCTATTGAAAAATCATTTCTAGAGATGGCGAACAGGCAGTTATCCGAAGAGAAATTAATGGAACTTCTCACTATTTTTCGAAGCCATTATCAATTTTTTGAAGAAAAGTCGCTTAAGGTGTTCGATGGCATCCCTGAATTACTGGCAATTCTTAAAGAGCAAGGCATCAAATGTTTTGTGGTTTCCAGTAAGAAAACCGATATATTGAATCGAAATCTGAAGGGATTAGGCATTGCTGCTTTTTTTGCAGAGACGATCGGATCGGATAAAGTGACGCATTATAAGCCGCATCCTGAAGGGATAACCATAATTTTGAAAAATCATGGGTTGCAAAAAGATGAGGTGAGGATGATTGGTGATGCGACCTTTGATATCGAGATGGGGCAGGCAGCCGGTGTAGGCACTGTTGCTGTTGCTTGGGGAAGCCATACGAAAGAAGCCTTATTAGCCGTTAGGCCGGACTTTTTCATTGAACATCCACTGGATTTGATTGAAACGCTGTAAAGCTGCTTTGGCTAATTTGGCCAAAAAGCCAGCTACTTTCCAGCCGTTGAAACACGTTTTTCTGCTTTTATTGAAGTGGAAAAACGTGTTTTGTTTGTTAACGGATTGTCACCCTTTTGATAGAATAAGAACGTTTCTTTGAAGGAACTGAAAAAGATTAAAATATGGTAGAATTTTCAGAAAAAATAGATTATTTTTTCAATTTTTAGTTGCAATAGGTTATTTAACTGTGTATGATCTGGGCAAGGAGCTTAGCTCCGTTATTTTTTTGAAACCAGTTATAAGAAATGATGATTTTTTTGATTGATTTCATTTATGCCTATCGGAGAAACAAGGAGGATCTTATGAACGAAGAAAATCAATTAAAAAGACAAATGAAAACTCGCCACATTACTATGTTGGCTCTTGGCGGAGCAATTGGTGCTGGCCTCTTCAAAGGAAGCGGAGAAGCGATCGACTTGGCCGGTCCTTCGGTATTACTCGCCTTTATTTTTTGTGGTCTTATTTTATTTATGGTGATGACAGGACTTGGAAAGCTGGTTCTAGAAGATCAAAAGCAACATGGTCTTTCTGGGTTGGTCCAACCTTATCTGGGGGTGCATACGGCTGATTTTATCGATTGGCTTTACTGGTCGATGTGGATGATCAATATCATTGCCGAAGCGGTAGCAGCTGCCAGCTTTTTGCAGCTTTGGTTTCCCAATATTCCGGCGTGGGTCTTTGTTTTGATTTTGGCCCTTTTAACAACAGCCATTAATCTTTTCTCTGTACGTTTGTTTGCAGAAACAGAATACTGGCTCTCTTGGGCAAAAATCAGTGTAGTGATTGCGTTGATCATTATTGGCATCTATTTAGTCGGCACACAACTACTTGACATTGGCTTCTTGCCGACCTTTAGTCAAATCACTGACCATGGTGGTTTTGCCCCTCATGGGATTCAAGGATTTATCAACTCATTGCTAGTAGTTATTTATTCCTATGGTGGCTCAGAATTGGTGGCAATCACGATCAGTGAAGCAGAAAATCCAAAAAAAGCGATTCCTAAAGCGATCAGAGGGGTCATGACACGTATCACAGCTTTTTATATTATTCCGCTGTTTCTATTACTGATCATCTACCCGTGGAATCAGTTAGCGGATCCGAATGTGAGTCCATTCGTGATGGTCTTTCAAAAGATCCATTTGCCTTTCGCGTCGGACATCGTGAATTTGGTAATCATTCTGGCTTTATTTTCTTCGATCAATTCAGGAATCTATGCGTCTTCGCGAATCCTGTATTTCCGACTGAGCAACAATGGCAATGCTAAGCATAAATTTATTGCTTTAAATAAAAATAGTGTCCCGCAACGAGCAATCATGTTTTGTAGTGGAACGTTATACTTAGGTGTTGTGCTTTCCTATTTTTTAGGAGACAAATTGTTTGGCTATTTAGCTGGATCTCTTTCCTACACTGTTCTTTTGATCTGGCTATTGATCAGTCTGGCCGCTTTTGTCTTAGCCATTAAGCAAAAGAATCTTTTTCGTAAAGGTTATTTAAGTTTGGCGATTGTTTCTCTCGTCTTGCTGTTTCTGGGGATTTTGATCACAAATTCGATTGCCGTCACTGGTTTTACAGCGGTGTTATATGCAATCATTTTTTTCAGCTTTTATCGTCAACATAATCGGAAAGAAAGCAATCTTTGAAATAATAAATGAAGCAACGAGCAATCAATCGTAGTTATCGTTTGATGGAAAGACGAAAAAACTGCTACCTCTGTTTTTGAGAGGCAGCAGTTTTTTATTTAGCTGACTTGACAACGAGCAAACCAACTTGTTCACTACTGCGAAGATTTTTGTTATATTCTCTAAAGCCATCGCGGACGATGACTGAATAATCCGCCTTCAGTTCGATGACCGCTTTTAGCACTTTGATAAGGGCATGATCGTAGATATTTCCATTGATCACGACCTTTGCGTCCCTCTCCGAAATTTGGTCTTTTAGTTTATGACATAACTGATCAGGGGATCTTAATAATTCATGGATTGTGATGAAGTAGATGATTTCGTTAGGGGAGTGGCCTAAAAAAATATCTTTTTCCACGGTTTGCTTTGTGGATTGCTGCATTTGTTGTTTTAAATAATCATCGATTCTGGACACTCATCTGTTCTCCTTACATATAGAAATAATAAAAACGAGGGTAGCGCGTTACTGAATTTCATCAGGTTTGAATAGTTGGGAGGAGTGGCAATCATCTGTTGATTCAGGCAAAAAATGTGCGTTATCATTTTGCCTTTTCATTGACTGGCTCTATCCAAGACATTGAAGCAGTCAACAAATGGCCAAACCAACTAACTCAACAATCAACTTTCAATTATAGAAACATTTCTTAGTATCAACCTCCTTATTCTTTCTTTGCTGCTAAGTGTCACTAATAATAAGAATCGGCTGATTCTTCAAAAGATTAATCAGAAAAGTATTTATGAGAATGAAAGCAGGTTGAGAGCCGATTTTTCGAAGGTGTGAAGCTATTCAGAGAAGCACTGCTTGAAAAGAAATTGTAGTGAAATAAATACTTTGACTGTATATTATCTATCAAGACCATCCGAATACTAGTAAAAAAAACAATCTGTCAGCCAATTTGGAATAGTGACAGATTGCTTATACGATTGTTTGTCAGCATCAGATAAGAGGTTATCCTCTTCCTGTAACAATCACCAACTGGAACTAACGAATGCGGTAGCAAGAAGGGGGGAGCAGGATATCCTATTTTTCTCAATGACTAACTGCATGCTTAAGTTTCAATGGTGCGGACGATTTTGCTGGGTCAGCTCCTCGAGGGCTTGATGGATCGCCAACAAATCAGGTAGTGTGATCTGGGCATTGATCAGTAATACAGGGACTTTTTCAAAAGTTTCAGTCAACGGTGTGGTACTTAAGCAAAGATCATATGCCTCTTGGTCAAAGTGTTCGCGAATATCAATATTATAAAAGCCTTGGAAAGGCATTTTGATCAGTTTTTTTATTGTCAGTGAAACGGCTAAAGGTAAATCCGTTTCGAGTTTGATTCTGATTTGTTTCTGAAACGCAGCGGGTGATATCACTTGTGTCCAAGCCGTTGCGACATGCAATGCAAGTCCTTTGCGATTGAGTGGTTCATCATGATATAAGCTTGTCTGTTCTAAAAGTTTTTCTGACTGCATCCGCAATTCTGGGAAATGTTCTGCGAGAAATTGGACGGTGTCATAGCCTGCCAACGTATGATCGGTTTTTCCAAAAAGCGCAATGGAGAGAATGCCATTTAAAATGGTGTTCAACATCAGATTTTTCTGAGAGGATGGGAATGTTTTTCTCTCATGATGTGATGCCATTGAAGCAATCACTTCTTGAATGGCAGTAGGGGGTTTCTCCGCCTCATTCGACGAAAAATAAGTCTCTAGCTGAGATTCCTTAAATGTACGGTCAAGATTGGATTGCAGCCAAAGAAAACAAAAACGGCGTTCGTTTTCTGGTAGAAAGAAGTGTTCGGATAATTCTTCTGCTAAGTGATTGAATATGGGCGTATTCTGATCAGTCAGTTGTTGAAACAATTGCAAGTCTTCATCTGCGAGAAAAGGTGCTATCTCCAATGAATCCGTTGGGATCGACTGCCCTTTGCGAAAACGTAAAATAGTGACGGCTAGAATATACGTCGTCATTCTTAATTCGATTTTATTGAAAGGAATCTGGTTATTTTGATAGAAGTCTTGAGCGATCGTTTCACATTTTTTTTGTGAGAGTCCCTTGAACGGCCAATGCAACCCAGAGAATGTCCGCCAAAAGAAGGCGACCATAAAATATCTGATACGTGCTTCGTCGCCAATTAATCGAACCATGCCTTTTTGTTTTCGCAAAGAAAAGCCAATAGGAGTCAATGCGTTTTCTAATTCATAAATTCTTTTACGAACAGTCGATTCAGAGAAAAAATTGTTAGCAGCAAATTGGATCAAATTGATTTCATTTTGCAGCAGCAGGGTTTTAAGTAGTTGAAAAAAAGGATTGGATGCTAAAAGCTGACTCGTCAATCGTTTATAGTCTGTTTTGGTGCCGCTGAATTTATACCCGGATCCGTGTTTGGCAATTAGAATCTCGTTTTTTTCTGCTTGATTGTTTGCCAGCTGTTTGGTCAATGAGTCAAAGCTCTTTTGAACAGAACGACGATCGAGACCTAATGTTTGACTGATTTCTTCTATAGGGACAAAGCGTTTTTGCAAATACAAAAAGCGCAGTAACTCAACGTCTTTTTTGAGGCCACTCCCAAAAAATGTATGGAATCGTTCCATCGATTTGCCTCCAATCTAGTAATGTTTTGTATCAATTTTCTTTTATCATAGCACAAAAAAGGATATTTTTTTGTGTTTGAAATTTGCATTTTTTTACCTCTTTTGTTAGCCGAAACAAACTACAATTTGGATTGGCAAATTTCGTTCACAGTTAAACGATGATTCTCCCATTAAATGAGCGGACATGAAATAAAGGAGTGTAAGAAATGCAAGTCAACAAAAAAAGATCAGGTAAAACAATTGCTTTTTTACTAATGATTATTGGATCAATGGTCATTTTTATTGGTATACAGGCAAGTGCTGCTACTTATGATTTTGATTATCAAGCCAATCAATCTGGACAATATATTACTGATGGTGTCGAACAAGGGGATACCTATAATTATGACTACGGCAATGCACCAGGTGTCGATTTTGATAGTGAAAACTATGTGAACTATCATGATGAAGCTTATGTAAAGAAGAGTGTCAAAGAGGTAGCCGGGCAGCAAGGTCTCTTTGACGTTACTTTAGATGTGAAAGGGAATCAAGTAGATAATCCAGTTGATCTTGTCCTTGTGATTGATTACTCTTCCTCTATGAAAGGAGAGAAATTAACCAACGCCTTAAAAGGGCTGCAACAATTTGGTGAGGAATTAGGAGATTCCCTGTCAAACGGCTCTATTCGTATCGGAATTGTTGCCTATAACCGAACAACTTATTCTACGAATGGCTTCTCCACAGACATTGATTATCTGCAAAATTTTTTACAGCATACGGCGGAATCACACTCAGGAACATTTATGCAAAAAGGCTTGATGGAGGGACAACGTCTGCTCCTTGAACAAAGTCGACCTGAAGCTGAAAAGATGTTTATCCATATTGGCGATGATAGTGCCAATCGCAGCTATTTACCTGCTGAAAATGCAACTGTGTATCCCAATACAGGAAAGATCGATGATTATAATGGCTATCATACTAGCAGCTATACCAAAGCTTTCCAAACAGCTAATCCTCAATACCATACAACAAGTAAGACTTCAACAGATAGTTTAGCAGTTCCAGTCAGCAGTCAAGTGGTAACTGATGAAACATTAGGAACGATCGTTGACATCAAGGAATCGAACTTTACGGTTTATTCAGTGGCAACGGCACCTTCGGCAAGGGGCGAATACATTGCCCGTAATCTTGCTACTGCACCGGCTAATTATTTGACGACGGACGAAAACCTTAGCGGTCTTGGTTCAGCATTGAAAGAAATTGCGAATCACATTGATAAAACGATTCCCAATGGAACGATCACAGACCCTATGGGGGAAGGAATCCTTTTACAAGGAGCCGGTACGTTTGATAATAGCCATTATCAATTGGTCGGGTGGCGCAAAAATGATCAAGGAGCATGGATCCAAGCTCCTGAAATTGTTGCAGCAGTTCAAGTAACGGAAGCTAATCAAACCATCTCTATCAGCAACATCGCGTTAGGTGAAAATGAAAAACTTACCCTAACTTATCAGGTTCGAATAAATACAGAATCCGCTGAGTTTCAAGGAGAAACATGGGTCTTGTGTAATGGACGCACGACATTAACAACAGGAAGTGATGGTGAATATTTAGATTTTCCTATTCCATCCATCAAGGCACCTGTCGTAGAATTGAAAATTATGAAGAAGTGGGTCAATGTTCCAGATGCTGAGATTCCTGATCAGATCGAATACCAAGTCAAAAGAACAACCACCGTTAGTGCTGAAAGTTGGCAAATGTCAGATAGTTTAACCTTGAATAAAGGCGAGGGCTATCAAGGAACACGCACAAAAGTCCCAGTTGAAGGCCAAAATGTAGTATTACCAAAGTACAATAACCAAGGGGAAGATTTCTTTTACACTGTCGAAGAAGTCAATGTTCCAGATGACTTTGAAAGTGCGGTAACCAATGAGGATGGTACCATCATTATTACCAATACTAAAAAAGAAACATCAAGTACGACCGAGCCAAGTGTTACCGAGCCAAGTGTCACAGAGCCAAGCACCACCGAGCCAAGTACGATGGAACCAAGCACGACAGAGCCAAGTGTCACCGAACCAAGCGTAACGGAGCCAAGTACGACAGAGCCAAGCACAACGGAACCAAGTACGACAGAGCCAAGCGTAACGGAACCAAGTACGACCGAGCCAAGTGTTACCGAACCAAGCGTAACGGAGCCAAGCACGACAGAGCCAAGCACAACGGAACCAAGCACGACAGAGCCAAGTGTCACAGAACCAAGCGTAACGGAACCA
>NZ_JBQASY010000019.1:0-74137 GCF_051909435.1 Enterococcus sp. 125944
GGTTTGCGCTTGATCACTCATTACCCCAGTGCCATTATCTGGCAACTGTTTCGTGTCTAATGTATAACCACTGATCGTTAGTTTGTATACATCCGTCGTAGCGTCGTAGTCGTCCCCAACATTTCCTGTAATGATTTGTGGTGCGTGGATCTCATTTCCATCTGTGTCCACATATTTCACCGTCACGTCCGCAGCTTTTACAGGGTCTTTCGCGTATACATAGGTCACGGTTTGGGCTTGATCACTCATTACTCCAGTACCATTATCTGGCAACTGTTTCGTGTCTAATGTATAACCACTGATCGTTAGTTTGTATACATCTGTCGTAGCGTCGTAGTCGTCCCCAACATTTCCTGTAATGATTTGTGGTGCGTGGATCTCATTTCCATCTGTATCCAGGTATTTCACTGTCACATCCGCCGCTTTCACAGGATCTTTGGTATACACATAGGTCACGGTTTGCGCTTGATCACTCATTACCCCAGTGCCATTATCTGGCAACTGTTTCGTGTCTAATGTATAACCACTGATCGTTAGTTTGTATACATCCGTCGTAGCGTCGTAGTCATCTCCAACATTTCCTGAAATGACTTGTGCTGCATGGATCTCATTTCCATCTGTGTCCACATATTCTACTGTTACATCTGCGGCTGCTTCTTGATGATTGATCGCAAATTGATGCAAATAGGTACCTGAAGAAATCGCGTAGAAGCTAAACCCATCTGGTTGTGCATATGTCCCAGCTGGATTATTCAGACGTGAATTGTATTTCATCGTATGAATACCTTCAAACTCTTCTGGGGTTATATCAGACACAGTGACGCCTTGATCTGTAATAGATAGCTGAGAAGAAGGGAGTTGAACCCCGTTTAAGTCAAAATACGTTTGACTTTGACTATTGGATGTTGAAAAAGGTGGAACATAGCCATCAAAATTTGTTAGTCGATTGGGCATGATCGAAAACGGGACAAAAAATGACTGCGTTGCAGCATCATAATTCAGCTCCTTAGCAGATATCGTAGTCACTCCATCACTTCTTCCTGTATTCTGCCCATAAGCCGCCAGATTTTCTAAGACAGGAAAATTGTTGATAACGGTGAAATCGCTGACCGCACAAAATTGAATCCGTAATTCCTTTAAATTCGGCAATGCAGCCAATGGCGCAATCGTAGTAATATTCATATTCGACTCAAAAGTAAGTGATTCTAAATTCTTCATTTCAAGTATCTTCGGATAGACAGCATCTGTGACATTAGCAGAAGAAAGGTTCAATCGAGTAAGATTGTCCCCAAAATCAGGAACATTGTCATCTGTAACATTCGCTCCCATTAAATAAGCATAGACTAAACTATCTATCTTAGTTAATACCGAAAAATCAGAAATCTGATTGGTTCCATTCATGTAAAAGGAAGACAGGCTTGTGGCATACTCCAAACCGGACAAATCAGCAAGAGCTGAATCAGTCGAATAAATATAGATTGTCTGCATTTTACTGATTTTTTCTTTAGTGATTTCTGATACTTCGATTCCTAATGCCTTCGCCACTATTGACTGTAATGTAGGATCTGGTAACCAACTAGAAACATCCTCAGTATTGGCTTGATTATCAGGCAGCGAATTTGCGAACTGTTGAGCATTTGATGGCAACAAACTTCTAGCTGATTTTTCCTTTGATTTGGCAGAACTTGTATCTGTAATCGATGATTCTTCTGTACCTACTGTTGATGCTGTTGATGTTGTTGATGCTTCACTCTCAGAACTTGATTCCTTTGAATCAGAAGTAACACTTTCAGAGGTAGAAGATTCAGTAACAGTCTCAACTGAATCGTTGCTAGTTTCTTGGGTGGTGTCAGACTGTACAGAGTCGTTTCCCTCCACTGCTAGTACTGTCACTACGGGGGTAGCCAGTGGTGAATTTAATAAGACAAATAAAGATACATAGCTAAATATTTTTCGTTTCATTTTTGATCTCCTTTTTTGCTAATCATTACCTTTTCTTTTTTTAACCATATTCTCATTTTAATAATAATAATCCTAAAATGGAAAATAGTAAAGTTATAACTTAACTAGTGAAATATAGCACGAACGTTACGCACTTTTCACACCCCAATCACGCCATTTCATTTGCTAAAAATTAATAACTACTGTATCTGTAGACCAAAGTATTTCTAGGAATAATGGTAGCAAAAAAAATAGCTGCACCTGCTTTGACTTTGCTTCAAACAAAAATCAGTGTATCTACGCTTACTCTCCCATGACTTTCAAAAAAGCATTGCATCTAAAATTGTAAATTGATCAGCTGAAACAAAGCTGCTTCTTAGCTTCCTCGTCTTTCGATATTGTGGAGCAAGACAATCAATAACAGTTGGCGACAAAAAAAGACCAGCAAGGAATATCCCCAGCTGGATCCACAAATAGATATTTTTTACGTTTTAGCAGTTAGATCTGTTATCGATGCCAACAGACGGAACAAAAAATCCCGTTTATTGGTACAGTGCAGTTTTTTTCTTACCTGCCCATTCTTTGGTTCCATTCTTCTCGCAGCACACCGTATTTTACTGAGTCATAATAGTGTCCTTCCCAATAACGAACTCTACGGATTTGTGCTTCTTTCGTCATGCCCAGTTTTTCCCCAACCTTCATCATCCGGTGATTGCCTGACCAAGTCGTATATCCGATCCGTTGGATGAGTGGTTCTTGTTCAAATAAGAATGTGATCCACAAACGCATCGCATGACTACCGACCCCATGATTCCATAAAGTGGCATCATAGATTGCCACACCAAATTCAAGCCATTGATGCAGATTGCCATCTTCCCAGTATGCAGTGGCGATTCCTACAAGCCTTCCTTGATAATAAATAGCCTTCCGTAATGGATTATTTAAACAATTTTTGCCAAATCCATTTTTGAATTCTTCCCATGTTAGGACAGGGTCCTGAAAATAAGGTCCATCCCACTTTTTCCACTCTAAGTCAGCTTTAGGACCATAACTGATCGACCAAAGAGCAGAAAGGTTTTCTTCGGTGATTGATTTCAATTGTATATGATTTTTCATCTTTCTCCTTTTCAAACATCAAACTGCTGAAAAATAAAACTGAAGCTACTTGTTTTTACCAAACAAACGTTGAAAAAAGCCATTTTTTTCGGACGCTGTTTCTTTGACTACCACTGTACCATCGGTGTCCTTCCACTTTCTCTGAAACGTAAGATTATCTTGTAAAAGTAATCCATTTAACTCGAGGATACCTTTTAACCCAGCAATCGTTCGGCGCAACTCACCGTCTTGTTGACCATAGAAATCCTTCTTCCCAGCATCTTCAAGTTCTTCTAGTTGCTGGATTAACTCTCGAAGTGTTTGAGCCTGATCTCCCAGAATAGCCGACATCTCTTCCACTTGACGTTCTTCTATCGTTGGTGCCGTTTCGTAAATAGTCACTAAAGATAAACTATCGACATAATCCTTTAAGTCAAAAAGAAACGTTTGGCTTGCTTCATCTTCAACCATTGATGTTTTCATTAAATAGTTTTGTAACGCTTCCATTTGTTTTTGCTGAACGAGTAAATCTAACACTAAGGACTCTGTGTCCATCGGTACCACCTCCTAGTAATATTGTCATGTTTTTCCTTTGCTTCGTCAAGAAAAGCTTCGAGAATAATGTTGAAAAACAGACGGGCTGAATAGTAATTGTTTTCTCTACTATATATTACATATCACATACCACTTCTTTTATAGTCAAATTTACTAGTTTCTGCACCACCCTACAGTTAACTCAATTCATTGTATCTCTCAACTACAACAAATATCCCCTCGGCAGCTAAGATACCGAGGGGATTGGTGCATTCATTGCTTAGCCGTTATAAGCATCCACAATGATTTGTTTCAATTCAGAAATCAATGGTTCTTTAGGGTTCGCAGTTGTACATTGGTCTTCGTAAGCCAATTCAGCCATACGATCTACAGTTGCATCCAATACTTCTTGAGTCACGCCTTGTGCTTTCAAGTTCATATCGATACCAACGGATTTACCTAATTCGTAAACCGCAGTTGCTAATGCTTCAACTAGTTCCGCAGTTGTTTCTCCTTTAAGACCTAAGAATTTCGCAATGTCTGCGTAATCTGTGTCAGCACGGAAGAAATCATATTTAGGGAACATCGCATGTTTTTGAGGATCTTTGGCATTGTAACGGATAATATGCGGCAAAAGAATCGCATTGGTACGTCCGTGAGGAATACCATATTCTCCCCCAATTTTGTGAGCAACTGAGTGACAAATACCTAGGAATGCATTGGCGAAGGCCATACCTGCCATTGTTGATGCGTTATGCATTTTTTCGCGAGATTCCATATCCGGTGTTTTCACTGATTTTTCTAAGTAGTCAAAGACTAACTTGATTGCTTGTAAGCTCAACCCACGAGTGTAATCAGATGCCATTACCGACACATAAGATTCAATCGCATGAGTCAATACATCCATACCTGTATCTGCTGTTACAGAAGCAGGAACTGACATGACGAATTGAGGGTCAACGATCGCTACATCTGGTGTTAATGCGTAGTCTGCTAATGGGTATTTCACATGCGTATCGCTATCTGTGATAACCGCAAATGGGGTTACTTCAGAACCTGTACCAGAAGTTGTTGGGATACATACAAATTGAGTTTTTTCTGGTTTGTCGATCTTGTATGTCCGTTTACGGATATCCAAGAATTTTTGTTTTGCGCCAAAGAAAGATGTATCTGGGTGTTCATAGAACATCCACATGCCTTTCGCAGCATCCATTGCTGATCCACCACCAAGAGCGATTACTGTATCTGGTTTGAAATCAACCATCATCTTCGTTCCAGCATAAACGGTATTTGTTGATGGGTTTGGTTCTACATCTGAGAAGACTTCGATCTTCACATCGTTTTTGCGGCGAGCAAGAACTTCGCGAACGGTATCGCAGTAGCCGAATTGAACCATTCCTGGGTCACAAACGATCATGACACGTTCAACATTTTCCATTTTCTCTAAGTATAATAGAGAGTTCTTTTCAAAGAAGATTTTTGGCGGTAATTTAAACCATTGCATATTATTTCTCCGTTTCGCTACAGTTTTAACGTTGATCAAGTTCACAGCAGAAACATTACGAGAAACAGAGTTCTTTCCGTATGAACCACAACCAAGTGTCAATGAAGGGATCATTTCATTGTAGATATTACCGATACCACCTTCAGCAGATGGAGTATTCACCAAGATACGGCAAGCTTTCATGCGTAAGCCAAATGCCAATTGCAAATCTTCATTTTCTGTGTGGATAACCGCTGTATGTCCTAATCCACCTAAATCAAGCATAGCTTCACATTTTTGGAAAGCATCTTCTGTGTTGTTTGCTTTGATCATTGCTAGAACTGGAGAAAGTTTTTCGCGAGATAATGGGTAATCTGCACCCACGCCATCTAGTTCTGCAATCAATAGTTTCGTACCTTCAGGCACCTTGATGCCTGCTAATTTTGCGATCTCCATTGCTGAATGTCCAACAATTGCTGGATTTACAGCATATTTGCCTTCATTCATCACTGCATCTTCAAGTTTTTGCAATTCTTTTGGTTTTACCACGTATACTTGATGAGCTTCAAACTCTGCTTTAACAGCTGCATAGACTTCTTTATCAACGATCACTGCTTGTTCAGAAGCACAGATCATTCCGTTATCAAATGTTTTAGAAACGATCAAATCGTTGACCGCGCGTTTGATTTTTGCTGTTTTTTCGATGTAAGAAGGGACGTTACCTGGACCTACACCTAAGGCTGGTTTTCCTGTTGAGTATGCAGCTTTGACCATGCCTGCACCACCAGTTGCCAATACGATGGCGATTCCTGGGTGATTCATCAATAAGCCTGTTGCTTCGATTGATGGATGTTCGATCCATTGCACACAGTTTTCTGGTGCACCGGCTGCGATTGCTGCATCACGAACGATCCGCGCTGCTTCTGCTGAACATTTTTGAGCAGATGGATGGAAAGCAAACACGATTGGGTTCCGAGTCTTCAATGCGATCATTGCTTTAAAGATCGTTGTTGACGTTGGGTTCGTTGTTGGAGTTACCCCACAGACAACCCCGACTGGTTCAGCAATTTCGATCAACCCTTTTTGTTTGTCTTCATTGATCACGCCAACTGTTTTGTCATGTTTGATGCTATTCCAAATATATTCTGAAGCATACATATTTTTGATTGCTTTATCTTCATAGATTCCGCGACCCGTTTCTTCAACTGCCATTTTTGCAAGCGGCATATGTTTGTCTAAGGCTGCCATAGCCATTTCGTGTACGATATGGTCTACTTTCTCTTGATCAAAGTTTTCCATTTCTTTTAAGGCCACGTTTGCTTTTTTTGCAAGATCATCGATCATTGCTTGTACATCGATCGTCACTTCTTTTTCCAATGTCTTAGCCATTGTAATCCTCCTAGTTCGTTAACAATTTATTTGTTAATTACTTCACATACACATCATACAATAACTCTTTTCGTTTGTAAACAATTTCTGTGATTTTTTTCACAGTTTTTTAAAAATAAGTTAAATCAAGCGTTTTCAACATATCGAGTTATTTTAATCTGATGTTTAAGTGACTCGAGTATCCATGTGCTTTATTGAACAATCTTTGTTTTTATCAAGCTTTTTCCAAGAAAAAGAACCGATATATTTGATTGATTCTCAAATATATCGGTTCTTAGTATGATGGATACTGATTTTGGTTTTGCATTTACATAGATGAACAATAACACTCTATTGTCCAATTTTGAAGGAGCGTATTTCTTCAGAGGTGATTTTTTTCAAAAATTCACTCAATAGAATGATTGTTTGCAAATAATCTTCTTTGTGGATGATTAATCTTGAGGAATGCATATACCTTGTCGGAATCGATACTGTCATTGCAACAACTCCTGTCATTGCTTTATGGATGTTGCAAGCATCTGTCCCTCCAACAGTCATGAAGTCATGCCGATAAGGTAGTTTTTGTCTTACTGCAATCTCTTCCATTTTTGCAAGCAGTTCACTATTACCGATCGTTAGCGAATCCAAAACAGAGAGTACAGGACCTTTTCCCAGTTGCAATCCCCCTTGATCAAAGGGAGTGTCTACAGCGGTAGTGACATCTAACGCAATCGCCAAATCGGGCTTAATGCTGTGGGCAGCTGTACGGGCACCTCGTATACCGACTTCTTCTTGAGTCGTTGCCGCAAAGTAGACATCAACAGCTAGCTCTTCTTTGGCTAAAGCTTTCATGACCTCAATACAGACACCCACACAAACTCGATCATCCCACGCTTTCCCTAGCAAGTAATTCGGATCATTCATTTCACGAAAGACCGTCTTAGGTGTAACCATGTCGCCTACCATTATTCCTAACTGGCGAATATATTCAGCTGACGGAACCCCCATATCTAAATAAAATTCATTAGCTGGGATCACTTTATTCTTTTCTTCTGGCGGCATCCCGTGGGGCGCGCGACTTCCAATGACCCCTGTGTATTTCTTGCCTTCCATCGTTGTGACACGCATTTCCTGTGCGGGCATGACGTGTCCCCACCAGCCGCCTACCGGTAAGAGTTTCAAATAACCTTCCTTGGTGATTTTTCGAACTACGAAACCGACTTCGTCCATGTGGGCTGACAACATCACTTTGGGCGCATTCGCTTTAGAACTCTTTTTTACTAAGATCAATGAACCAAGGTTGTCATAAAAACAGGAATCAACTGCTCCTTCTGCATATTTCTTCACGATTCTGGATATTTCTTTTTCCCGGCCGCCGATACCATCGGCTTCACTTAATTCTTTTAGGATTTCTAAGTCTACAGCTCTCATAGGGATCGTCTCCTAGCGGTTTTCTTCTTTGAATGAAACAATCGCTGCTTCGTCTAAGTCTTTCAGAAAAAGATAGATGGCTTGACCGACTGTTTCATAATCTTCTTGCGAAACAACTTGAGCTGCTGTGTTCATATTTCTTACAGGCATGTTCATAAATAAGACTGGACATCCCGTCCGTAATTTGTTGAACCAAGCACCGTCGGAGTCTTCTAATGAGAAATAATATTGATATGGCAATACTGCCTCTTCACAGATTTTTCTCAATTCTTCCATCGGCAACCGATTTGGCAAAACGGAAGGATCATAATATGTCAATAGAACTCCTTTTGAGAGTTCTCCTTGTACATCGCCAGCATCTTCCTGATAGTCCCAGGCTCGATTTGTATCTAGGATGATCGTTAGGTCTGGTGCAACCAGATTCGCTGCTGTTTGAGCACCTCTGGCACCGACTTGCTCCTGAACCGTACATCCAACATATAGATCAAAAGGGAAGCTGAGTTGATTTTCATAAATTTGACGTAACAAATCAATCGTTTGATTGACAGAAATCCGTCCATTCCAATTTGGAGCGATCCATTCTTTTCCATTTTTGCTGACAGTAAATTTGGGTGCAAATGTCACCATATCTCCCAAAGAAACTTCTTCTGACAATGCTTCCTCTTTTGAAGAAAAACCAAAATCTAGTAAAACGTCCTCTTTTCCCTGAACCTGGTTTGCTTTGTTTCGTCCTAAAATGACGCCTGGGAAGGCTTTCCCTTGTCGATTGTACAGGTGGACTTCCTGTCCCAATAAGCTATTCGGCTCGATTTTCCCCATTATCAGTCCGCGAATCAAGCCGGTTTCTTCGATTTTTTTGACAATAAACCCAAGTTCATCCATATGGGCAGTCACTAAAACAGTGGTTGGATTCTCCTTTTCAGATTTGATGACCCCATAGATCGAACCTAGATTGTCATAGATGATTTCATCGCAGTAAGGTGCATAATACTCTTTCAATAATTTAGAGATTGTTTTTTCTCTTCCGGAAATTCCGGGAGTTTTGACCACTTTTTCGAGCTGATCCATTTGTCCCATCTGCTTTACCACTCCTTAGTAACAATGTTCCTTCACGTAATCCGTTGTATCTTTTTTCTCTGCTTTCAACTGACAAAGAGTCAACATTTCGTTCATTGCTTCTGTTAATCCAGTACCACCCTTTTTTGGCATTTTTACAATATCTACTTGATCTTTAAATCTTGTGATTGCCTCTTGGCATTCAATGGACATCGCCGCAACAGCAGGGATCTGAACCTTCTCTTCGACAACTTTCGCAACTTCAGCAGCCATTTCCCCGTATGTTTCATAATTAAAACATGGACCGCAAAGCAACACATCTGCGCCTAATTTCTGTACCATTGCGGCAATCTTTAAAGAAGATTCCTTCGCATGCTTTCGGTAATAGTCATCACCACAATAAATCGTGGCAAGAACCTCCATATTCTTTTCCTTTAATAACTTTTCGAACATTTTGACAGAACCAATCGCTGTCTTTTGCCCCCCTAATGGCTGATCTCCATGTTCTTTCCCACCAAGTCCGGCTTGAATTTGATCCAGCAAAAAGATTATTTTCATTGTGATCCCCCTTCTATAACAAGTGATCGATGGAAATATCATCAAACGACAATTCCAGTTCTTCACTTTTGGCTTGTTCTGCTTCCCGTTCATCCTTCAGGTATTGCTTGTCTAATGCCATAATGAATGGATAGTAGATCAAACAACCAATGGCTAATAGAATCAATTGCCAGACAGAGGCAACCAGACTTCCTGTACTCAAATACCCTGAGAAGCCGATCGGGGTCGTCCATGGCAATGAAACGCCGGTTGTATAAGGAATGATTCCTAGGTTGGTTACCAATGTTGATAAAAGCAGATTAACCATTGGAACAGCGATAAAAGGAATAATAATGATTGGATTCAATACGACTGGCAAACCAAAGATGATTGGCTCATTGATCCCGAAAATTCCAGGAACGAGCGAAAGTTTCCCTAGTTCTTTGATCCGTTTTGATTTACAGAAGAGGACCATGATGATTACAAGGGAAAGTGTAGAACCACCGCCGCCAAAGTTGGTAAAGAAGTTCGAAAATGGATCCGTGAAGATGTTTGGCAAATCTTTACCAGCTTGAAAGGCATCTAGGTTTTCCATGGTTAGAATTCTTAAGATCGGCGCAAATACAGAATTGGCTACCGCCGGACCATTAATCCCAAAGAACCAAAAAATCGTACAGGCTAAACTATAGACAATCTGTGCGGTTAATGTATTACCGGCTCCTTTTAATGGCATTTGCAAGACATTAAAGATAAAATCATGGACGGTACCAAAAGGGGTCATACCAAATAATATATTGATGACAAAAAATAAGAGCATGACTAGTGCACTTGGAATCAGCGCAGCAAAGGATTTCGTTACAGCAGGTGGAACCCCATCAGGCATCTTGATGGTCCAGCCTCGTTTTGTTGTATAAGCATAAATTTCTACAGAAATAAGTGCGACGAGCAAACCGACAAAAATCCCATTTGTTCCTAAGTGATCAAAAGAAAGCCCGCTAATTGGATCTGCCACTCCTTCAACAATCAGCTTATTTGGTGTTAAAATCAAAAACGCAATCACGGCTACCGCTGCCGCTTGGATGGGATCGGTTTTCTTTTCCCGTCCATAAGCATACGCCGTTCCTAGACATGAAAAGAAGCCAACTGTATTAAAGACAGAACCAGAAACCCGAGTGACCCACGACTCCCAACCTGTACCAAACATTCCTGCCCAAAACTCTGACCACCCTGGTATTGGAAAATTTGCGAACAGTAAGAAAATCGATCCTACAATCACTAATGGTGTCGTGATCAAAAAGCCATCACGCACTGCGATCAAAATTTTGTTCTGCCCTAACTTTACCGCAAGCGGCATCAACACATTTTCTAATTTATCGAACATTCCACTCTTCCTTTCGAGATCTTGCTCTTTGCAATCCTCTTTTTTTGAAATCATACCGGTGCTTTGATGCGTGCTTCATATGCATCAAGCCACTCTTGCGTGATCGGTGTGATCACCGTGGTTTGATCTGGACCAGGATTGGCCATATAAATAGCCGCTTCTTGGTCAGATGTCGCAACGCTAAATGTAAATTCTACATTTGTTGCCACCCCCCATGCCCCATTTTTATCCAATGCTATCAACGAGAAGGCACCTGCTTTGCCATAACGTTTACGTAATCGTTCTTCAAACCCATAAACAGCCCGGTCACAAGCGGCTTGTGGTGAAAGGCCTTCTCCCATCAAGCGGACGATTTCATAAGAAAGACAGCCTTTCATCAAATCTTCACCCAAACCTGTAGCGGCAGCTCCGCCAATCGTACTGTCTACATAAAATCCTGAGCCGGATAATGGTGAATCTCCCACTCGACCCTGTTTTTTCATGAACAAACCAGAGCTAGAGGTTCCGACTGCCATTTGCTGTTGCGTATCGAGAGCAACAACGCCAACCGTGTCATGGCCATCGTAAGGATCGAGGTTGGAAGCAGCGATTTCTGCTAATCGTTTTTCCCAGATTTTTTTTGCCCGCTCGGTCAACATATTCTTACGTTCAAATCCAGCCAACATCGCGTATTCGGTGGCTCCTTGCCCTACTCGAAAGCTATTGAATTTCTCATCACTCAATTGGCGTGCAACTGAGATGGGATTGGCAACATCGGTAATCCCTGCAACGGCACCAATCTTAAATGTTTCACCATCCATAAAAGCGGCATCCATTTCGACGATTCCGCGTTCATTTGGCAATCCGCCATAACCAACTGATTTATAAAATGGATAATCTTCCACTGCTTTGATGGCAGTTTCTACTGCATCTTTGCATGACGCTTGTCCTTCTAAAAGTTCTTTGGCTGCCAGTACACCATCGTGTGCCATTCGCCAAGTTGCAATCATTCCCCACATATCTTTCCCTCCATCATTTGTAGCGCTTACAAGTATATTCTATATGGTATATACTAGTATGTCTATACTAAAAACGAGTTTCTTTCAACTCTCATTGATTTATAAGAAACTCGTTTCGGATTAATTTTTTATTGTTGGGGATTCATCCAGGGCATTCTTATTCTGTTAATGCTTTGATGCTGCGCATGTAGATCTCTAAATTCATTCGTAAGTCAGCACTGTCCATGTACTCATTCTTATTGTGTGCAATCCCTTTTTGACCAGGAAAAGACGGACCAAATGCCAAGATATTCGGCATTTTGCGTGCATAGGTTGCCCCTGTTGTGGTTACTGGTTTAGGGTCATTGCCTGTGACTGTGTGATAAATCGTCGACAGTTTAGCTATTTCGGTTGATTCTTTGTCTCGGCAAAACCCGGGAATACTGCGAATGACTTCTAATTCGACACCGATAGGCAGTTGCCTTTTCAAACGGGACAACACGTCTGTTTCTGTAACAGTCACTGGGTAGCGAAAGGCAACTTCCATCACTAATCCTGTGAGAGACTTTTGTATCACGACAGGCGTCAAAATCAATTTACCAGAATCTTCATCAGCCAGCGCCAAGTCAATCCCTTCTCCAAAATGCTGCTGATGAAAGCTTTGACAGATCCAACGAAAATAAGATTGTATGGTTGGAGGAATAGTTTGTTTCTCAGCCAGTTGGGCTGCCAGGATCGTAATTGCATTTTCTCCCAATTCAGGAGCATTGCTTGGAGAACGTTTCCCTGTGACTTCAAACTTCTGACCGGCAATGCTTACACTCAAGTCGTCAGGAACATGGTCTCGGAATTGATCCCCCTGAAACGAAGTGAGTTGCTGTAGTTCATCGTCTGGCAGCGGAAAATGGAGCGCTACATTGACGACCCCTCGTTCGCCATAGACTACCGGATACTTACAATCTGGTGTAAATCCGAACACAGGTGGTTGTTCTGCGGCCAAATAATGAGGAACATCCGACATACCACTTTCTTCATCCGTACCGAAAATGATCCGCAGATTTTTTTTCGGTTGGTGCCCTAATTCTTTCAATAATTTCATCCCATAAAGGCAACTAATGATTGGTCCTTTGTTGTCTAGAATTCCCCGACCATAAAGGCGGCCGTCTTTTTCGCTTAAATCAAACGGCGGAAAATCCCAGTCTGAACCCGCAGGCACCACATCGAGATGTCCCAGGATACCGATGTAGTCTGACCCTTCTGGTCCCCACTGTGCATAGCCGATCGCATCATCGATCACCTTTGTTTCAAATCCAAAATCGGCACTTTTTTCCATTACCAAAGACAAAACTCGCCGAGTTTCCGTACCATAGGGCGCCTGTGGCATAGGTTCAGATTTGACACTAGGAACTTGCATGACTTGTTTGAGTAAGTTTAGAAAATCCAGCCAGTTTTCCTCAATGGCTGTGCTGATTTGATCCATTTTTGCCACCCCTTATTTTTGACGTACCAATGTATTTTTAAAGGTATATTTATCTGCACGATAAAAAGATGTATCGAACAAGATCGGTTTCGCAGAAGGGGAATAAGTCATCGAATGCACGAGAAGCATTGGTTCCTCTTCGGATACATGCAATAGCTTGGCAATGTCTGGCGGACTTTTGACCGCTTCCACTTCTTGATGGGAATAACCAATCTCAATGTTGGCTTCGATCACTTCATATAAAGAAGACTCTAACTGATCTTTGGTGATTTCGCCGGACTCTTTTTCTAAATAACGCTTCAATACATAGAGGTTCTCCACCGTCATCGGTTCATCATCAAAATAACGCAAGCGAGTCAGATACACCATTGGTTCTTTCCCATAGTTGCCGAACATCTGTCGGATCTTAGTCGGTAATTCTTTCACTGTCTCTACTTGTAAGACTTCGGTTCGGGTCTTTTTCCCTTGGGCTTTGGCCGTTTCGGTGAAGCTTTGCAATCCGCCAGATCCACTCTGGATCTTTGGCTGCTTCATCACATACGTTCCTTTGCCTTTTTCTTTGACTAGGATATTTTGGGTGATCAGAAGATCGATGGCTTTGCGGACAGTTAGCCGACTGCATTGAAATTCTTCCGCTAAATCATAATCAGAAGGCAGCTTCTGACTCGTTACATAAGTGCCATCATTGACACGTTGGGCGATTTTATCTGCTACTTCCTGAAAAACGGCTTGTTTTTTCACTTGATTCCCTACTTTCTACTCTACCATTCATAAAATGGACGATTCGCACTCACACCAGAAGCCACACTAACAAAGGCCTGGTTGTCGACGGATTGAATCATCCCTTCAACTGTCTTTAATTCTTTTTGGGAGATGACTAAAAGCAACAATTTCTTCTGTTGATGATCAAAGCCCCCCTCAACATCATTGATCACTGTGATCCCTCGCTGAAGTGCACATTGTAATGTTGCAATGACACCTTCTGCTTTTTCGGTTACTACTAGTAATTGCACACGCCTTTGCTTGAGATTCACGTAGTCTACCATTCGACCACTGATAAAGAAAGAGATTGCACTATAAAAAGCGTATGGCCAGCCAAAAATCATTCCAGCAACGAGTTGAAGACTGACATTGAAAAAGATAAAGAAACTGCCAATACTTTTGCCGGTCATTCTCTTCACTAAGATCCCTAAAATATCTAATCCTCCTGTGGAAAAATCATCGTTTAAAGTCAGACCAACGGAAAACCCATGGAGCACCCCGCCAAAAACAGCGCAGATGACTGGATCTGTAGTCAATGTGACAACTGGGACCACCTTCATCATAACAGATGAGAGGAAGACAGTACAAACCGTCATAAGCGCGAAATCACGATCGATTTTGCACCATGCAATCGCTAACAATGGCGCGTTAAAAAATAAGACCAACACAGGGATTGACCACTCGATACCAAAGTATACTTCCAAGAGCTGCGACAATAATTGTGAAAGTCCAGTAATTCCACTGGCAAATATATTTCCTGGCAGCCAGAACATATTCAATGCGATGGATGATAACAGTGCATAAATGAGTGCAACAGCTAATCGTTTTATTCTTTTTGGCATAAGCATCTCCTTCCGCTTCGATTATAGTATATATCATTAAGTATATACTGTCATCAAAAAACTTATTTTCTTTAAAGAAACCGCCTTTGCTGATCCATAGTCTTTCTCAGGATCGAGGGGTAAAATTTATCCTGACATGCGGGCTAGAAAAAGAGAGTAAAATACTTGAAAACTGACTAATTTTGACTAAAATAATAATTGGAAAGAAAAATAAAGAAAGGATTGATTATTATGTCACATGAGATTGAACCTCGTCGCTCAGATGCCTATAGTATGACACCTTTTAATTTCTTCGAAGATTTTGGTCGCAGTTTTTTTGATGGTTTTAAAGCGAACATGATCAAAACAGATATTCACGAAAATGATTCGGAATATCTCGTTGAAGCAGAGCTGCCTGGTATTCCTAAAGAAAATATTCAAGTCACTTATGAGAATGGTATTTTGACGATTGCTGGTCAACATCAATCGGATACTACGACTGAAGATAAAAAAGGAAAACTAGTACGCAGCGAGCGTAGTTTAACAAGTGTTCGTCGCCAATATTTGCTAGAAAATGTCAAAGAAGACGACATCAAAGCTTCTTATTCTGAAGGTATTCTTAAATTGACTTTGCCAAAAGATGATCATGGCAAAGAACCTAAGAAAACCATTCCGATCGAGTAGCAGCATCACTTTTACCAAACAAACAGCCCCCTTAACAGAAATGCTTGTTAAGGGGGCTATTAATGTAGAAAAAGACTTATTCTCCATGCTTTGCTTGCTGATTTTTTTGCTCTCGCTAAAGAACAAGCGAAAATCTGGACAAACGCCACTCTATAAAAAAGAGGCTGGGAAGAGGTGCTAAACTCCTAGAAATAAGAAGGAATACGCGGAAATTGCTTCTCAAATTTTGGGGTATTTCGACTTGTTTCCGAAGGAGTTGCTTCTGCTCCCACCATCTAGACGTGTTTAGAGCGTGGGACAAAAGTTTTTTTACTTTTGTCCCACGCTCTAGTCCTAGCTGTCTTTATCAGACGGATCGAAAAAAATTATTCTTTTGTATCGTCTGCTTTTGTTTCATCAACAACATCAGCTGGTTCGATTTCAGTTGCAACAGATGCACCAGTACCAGGTGTCACGGTACGAATCGCTGCCCAATCGAACTCTAAGAAAATACCTTCACAGTCGATGACAACTGTACTCTTGTCTGTATTTACTTCAGAAAGAACGCCATGAAGTCCGCCAATTGTTACTACGCGATCTCCAGCCTTCATATTTTCCAATAAGTTTTTTCGTTCTTGCTGTTGTTTCTTTTGTGAACGGCTCATGAAGAACCACATTGCCACCAAAGCAACAAGCATAAAGAGCATTGGTAAAGATTGTGCCATTTTTTTCACCTCGATTTTTTTACTTTTCTATAGATACTTTATCAGAATCTGACGTGTATTCCTACCGTTTTACCAGAATAAATTAGAAATTTTTGGCATTTTCTTTATTGAAGCCATATTCTTCGAAGAAATGTTGCCGGAATTCCAGCAAGTTGTCATCCATGATCGCTTGACGGACTTGTTTCATCAAATTCAACAAGAAATAAACATTGTGATAAGAAGTTAATCGGATCCCGAATGTTTCATCACATTTGATCAAATGACGAATATACGCCCGTGAATAATTCTTACAAGTATAACAATCACAGTTTTCATCAATTGGTCGGAAATCTCGGGCAAATTGGGCATTCTTCACGACTAAACGACCTTTAGACGTCATACATGTTCCGTTACGGGCGATTCGAGTCGGCAATACGCAGTCAAACATATCGACCCCGCGAATAACGCCGTCGATCAGAGAATCTGCGGCTCCTACCCCCATCAGATAGCGAGGTTTGTGGTCAGGGATCCATGGTGTGGTAAATTCCAAGACGCGATTCATTTCAGCTTTTGGCTCGCCTACTGACAAACCGCCAATCGAATAACCAGGAAAGTCCATGCTGATCAAATCTTGCGCACTTTGTTTCCGTAAATCTTCAAAACCGGCCCCTTGAATGATCCCGAACAGGCCTTGAGAATCTGGATTGGCATGAGCTTTCAATCCGCGTTCTGCCCAGCGAGAAGTCCGCTCTACTGATTTTTTGACATACTCATAGCTTTCATCGAATGGCGGACATTCATCAAAACTCATCATGATATCCGAACCTAGTTTGTTTTGGATATCGATAGCTTTTTCTGGTGAAAGGAACATTTTTGAACCGTTTAGATGGTTCTTGAAATGGACACCTTCTTCAACGATATTTCGCATATCTGCTAGTGAGAAGACTTGGAAGCCACCAGAATCGGTTAGAATCGGCTGATCCCAATTCATAAACTTATGCAGCCCACCTGCTTCGGCCACTAGATCTTCTCCTGGTCGCAGCCATAAGTGATATGTATTACTTAAAATGACACCAGCGCCCATGGCTTTCAGTTCTTCCGGTGCAAGGGTCTTAACAGTAGCTAAAGTTCCTACAGGCATAAACATTGGCGTTGGAAAAGTGCCATGCGGTGTGATCAATTCACCTAAACGGGCACCTGTATGTTTCTCTTTCTTGATCAGACGATAACGAATGGCAGGTTGCGACATTCATTTCCCTACTTTCTTTATAGACTCGATTAACTGTGCAACGCTATTAATGATAAGGGTTGCGTTAGGAATTTGCAAGAAGGTTTCAGCTTCTCTTCCTCTTTTTCAAAAAAACTTTCCTTTCTTTGCTTTATTTTTTGTACAATCCATGCTCATTTGCTATCATGTTAAACAGATAGAAAGGAGGTTTTTTTATGAAAACTAGAGGACAACTAAAAAGTGAAGCCAAATCCGTTCTGAATGGACGCTGGAAAGATAGCGTATTGATGTGCTTGGTCCCTACGTTGATCTCTATTGCTTTTGCTGTTGTGATCGTAGTGATTGTTGTGTTGCCTTTAATGGCATTAAGTCAAAATGGCGCCTTTGATAGTCAATCCATCAATGAAGCGTCGAACTCAACTGGCGGTAGTGGCGGTGGCTTGATCAGCGGATTATTCTCAGCGTTGTTTGGTGCCGGAATTTCTTGGACATTCCTTGATTTGTTACGCGGCAATAAACAAGAGATTCGTCCATTTTCTGATGTCTTTCGTGGATTTAGCGGTGTATTCGCACTTGGTATCATTGTCATCTATATTTTATCAACGATTTTCGTTAGTTTATGGGCATTATTATTTGTGATTCCAGGAATCATCAAATCCTATTCCTACTCACAAGCATACTTCATCTACTATGATACCTATGAGCAAACAGGTACACGGCCAGATTTTCTTGCTTGCATCACGGCTAGCCGCCGATTGATGAAAGGGTATAAAGGAAAACTGTTCTTACTTGATTTGAGTTTTATTGGCTGGCACATTCTAGCCATTATCACAGCTGGTATCGGGTATCTTTGGTTGACACCTTATATCAGTGCTACCAAAGCAGCCTTTTATGAAAACTTGCCAAAACAGACATTAGCTTAAAAAAAGGACCTTACTTTGACATATCAAAGTAAGGTCCTTTTTTGATAGAATGAAAAATTGTTCTCAACGCAATGTTTCTTCCGTTAATTGACACGTTTTGCTTCCACAGCATCTTTGACTGAATTTGCAACGATTTTGGCTACTCCTTCTTGGAAAGCATCCGGAATAATGTTTGTTGGTGACAGCTCCTCGTCTGGAATCAAGCTAGCAATTCCTTTTGCTGCGGCAATCTGCATCTCAACCGTGATTTTGCGGGCTTGAGCATCTAAAGCTCCACGGAAAATACCAGGAAAAGCCAACACATTGTTGATTTGGTTAGGAAAATCACTGCGTCCAGTACCAACGATATAGGCACCTCCTGCTAAGGCTTCGTCTGGGAAGATTTCCGGTACTGGATTAGCCATAGCAAAAATCACAGGCTTATCTCCCATCTCAGCGATCCATTCCTTCTTCAGTGCTCCTGGAGCAGAAACACCAATGAAGATATCGGCACCTTTCAATGCTGTCTGCAAATCACCAGAAAGATGGTCACGGTTTGTCACTTTAGCAATCTCTGCGTGATGAGGTGGTAAATGATCATTTTCTTCATTCAAGATCCCCACCTTGTCTACGACAATGACATTTTTTGCACCAGCTGCCAAAAACTTACGAGTAATAGAAAGCCCAGCAGAACCACCGCCATTGACAACGATTTTGGCTTCTGCTAGTGATTTGCCAATCAATTTCAGGCTGTTGAAAGCAGCCGCTAAGACAACTATTGCCGTCCCATGCTGGTCATCGTGGAAAATCGGGATCGCACACTCTTCGATCAGCCGCTGTTCGATTTCGAAGCAACGCGGCGCACTGATATCTTCTAAGTTGATTCCACCAAAGGTCGGTGCAATTGCTTTGACGATCGCAATGATCTCTTCTGTCTCTTGAGTATCTAAAACGATAGGAATAGCATCTACATCTGCAAATCGCTTGAACAAAGCGGCTTTCCCTTCCATGACCGGCATTGCTGCTTCTGCTCCAATATTACCAAGACCTAACACAGCAGAACCATCGCTTACAACAGCGACTGTGTTTTTCTTTGTTGTCAATGAATAGGCCAGCTGTTTATCTTCTGCGATCGCGGAAGATACGGCAGCGACACCCGGAGTGTAGGCAATGCTTAAGTCTCTTCGATTTTCAATCGCCACTTTTGATACTACTTCCAATTTACCGCCATGTTCTTTGGCTTGTCGCAAAGCGATTTCTTTTACATCTTCTGACATGATTCGTTCCTCCAATAGTTGATCGTTTTTTCTATTTTTTATTAAAAAATCATTCGCAAGATTGCGGTCATGGCAATCACTGTGATGGCGCCGCCTAAACGGGTAGCTACTTGGGCAAAAGGCATCAAGTTCATACGGTCAGCGGTACTTAAGATCGCTACGTCTCCTGTGCCTCCCATACCGCTTTGACAAGCAGAAATAATTGCGGCTTCGATGGGATACATGTTCATGAAACGTGATACGACGAACCCGGTGGCAATTACCGTGAACACTACACTGATGACGACTAAGAAATAAGAGACACTCAGTGTTCCCACAACGTCTTTCAATGGAATATACAACAATCCTAAACCAGCCATCAATGGGAAAGTAAAGTTGCCGGAAATAAATTTATACAATTGTTTGGAGCCATGTTGTGTTTCTGCCGGCACCACATTCAAGTATTTCAAAAAAGCGGCTAAGACAATCATCAATACAGGACCAGGAAACCCAGTCAAATGCTGCAGTAAACTACCAGCAATGAACAGTGTACAAGCGGTCAGCACACCAGCGCCCATTTTCTTGATATCAAAAGCGCCGGAATCATCTTTTAACGCATCTGCCATGTCATCATCATTTTTCATTTTGACCAATTGTCCACCCCCAGAAAGATCTGGTCGTTTTTCTCCCCAGCGAGAGAGCAATGCGGTACACATGATCGCGAAGAAATTACCAATGATCGTTGCTGGAATCAGTTGTGCGACCAGCTGTTCACTCCCCATACCAGTAATGGCACTGTAGCCTAGTGATAAAGGCAAAATTCCTTCACCGATCCCGCCAGCTAACACTGGAGTAACGATGAAAAACAACGTATGTTGCCATTCTAAACCTAATAATACACCAACTAGCGTGCCAACACCCATGGCGCAGATCATCCCGATCATCATGGGAATAATCATCCGCATCAAACCTTGGACTAAGATTTTGCGATTCATCCCTAAAATACTGCCGCAAACTAAACAAGCAATATAAAAATATAAGAAGTTGGCTTGCTTCATCAAAATATCGGCAGACTCAAGAATATTCGGATTGACTAAGTTGAAGAAAACCAAAATAGATGGAACCAATAAAGATAAAATTGCCGGACCACCGAAATTCTTGATAAAAGGAATAGTGGCACCAATCGTTCCTAATAACCACCCTAAAGTCAAAATGACCGCAAAACCACCTAGCATATTTACGGGTAATTGTTGTAACAGACCCGTGACTACGATGACTGTTGATAAAACAATGTATACTGGCAGCGGAACTGATCCAATTTTGATTTTCATCCACCGATCAATTAGCTTCTCTTCTTTTGCTTTAGATTCAACCTGTTCTCTCGCCACATGGGGTTCGATATGCTTTTCCATTTTGCTTTCCTCCTAAATTGATCTACTAGTTCTACGAGTACCTCGTTACACACAGATTAAAGCAAGCGTTTTCTTTTTCGTAGTTTATTTAATTATTTTAAGTATTTAAATTAATTAAAGCGTCTTTAGGGATTCCGCCGCTATGTTATAATTTACGAATAAAGGGGGAAATGTAGTGAAAAAAGGGTTACGGTTATGGGGGGTATTGACTTTAGTCTTTACAATCGTCTTACTCATTGTCACTTCCATTCTTTATGGTTTAGTCCTTATTCAAAATTCCACATTTATTCGCTCCAACGAAGAACACCTGCTCTTGTCCGTCGGTAAACAGCTGGCGATCGATCCACAAGTGACTACCGCTTTGGAAGAAGGACGTTCCAACGATCAATTGGAAGCTTACACAAATGAAGTGACACACATACACGGGTTGGATTTCGTGGTAGTTATGGATATGCAAGCCATTCGTTTGACTCATCCGGATGAGACCCAAATCGGCAAACACTTCGAAGGCGGTGATGAAGTCACTGCATTGGAAGGAAAAGAACATGTTTCTGTCAGTGAAGGAACATTGGGTCGCTCGTTGCGGGGATTCGTTCCCGTCTATTCCCTCACTGAATCGCAAAAACAAATCGGTGTAGTAGCTTTAGGGATCCGTATGCAGTCCTTGAGTGCTTTAGTAAAGAGTTCTCGGGAAGGGTATCTACTTGCCTTAGCATTAAGTATCACAATCGCCGCCTTTGCAGCAACTGGACTTGCCTATTATTTGAAACGGCAACTTCATAATTTAGAACCAAAAGAAATCTCACGTCTCTTTGAAGAACGCAATGCCATGTTGGAAGAAACTAAAGATGCGGTCATTGTATTGGATTTGAACCAACAAATCAATTTGGCAAATATCGCCGCCAACGAGCTTTACCAAAAGAACAGTGGACACAATGACTCCTTGGTCGGCAAACATTTGCAGGATTTGATCTTGCAGACCGATGCTGTAGACTTGGAGCGAAATGTTGAACAGCTCTATCGGCAAAATGGACAGGATTTTCTTTTTTCCTCTGCACCGATCAATGTGGATCAGAAACGGATCGGTTGGATCGTGTTTTTGCGCAATGCGACAGAATCGTTATTCGTCATGGATCAGTTAGCCAATACTACTGCTTACGCCAGTGCGCTGCAGTCTCAGTCCCATGAGTTTATGAATAAACTGCATGTGATCTATGGGCTCGCTGATTTAAAAGCCTATGATGAATTGAAAATTTATCTGGATGATATTTTGACTCCAGAAAAAGAGTTCTCTCATCGCTTGTCTTTTTTAGTTCAGAATCCGCAAGTTGCTGGATTTTTGATTGGCGAACGTCAAAAGTTCTTTGAGCGTAAAATCCACTTGATGATCGAGATTTCACCAGAAATTCCCGCCAATTCGCAAGAAGTTGAAACAAAATCGTTGATCGATCTTTACCGGTATATTCATCATGTTTTGTTGCAACTAATCACCATAGAAGATTTGCGGATCGAGATCCATCATGAAACAGGCCTGCTGACAACGACCTATACCATTCAGCTGACCACAACGGATCAGCAGCAATTGCAGGATAGTTTTCACAGCAACTATTTCCAACAAATGTTAAAAGATTACCAGGCAGAGTTTTTGATAGAAGAACAACCTAACTTTGTCGTTCTCCAATTACAAACGCATTATCATGGGGTGATAAAATGAAACCATTACATGGATTAATTGTCGAAGATGACCCAATGGTGGAATTTATCCATCGGAATTATTTAGAAAAAATCGGCAGATTTCAAGAAATCTATTCGGCAGATGCTGTGACAGATGCTGAATACTTACTACAAAACAAACAAGTTGATTTAGTGCTGCTAGATGTCCATTTGAAAAATGGCAACGGCTTAGACTTGCTCAAAGAGATCCGGAACTCTCAGCAAGCCATCGAAGTGATCTTGATCACAGCAGCCAATGAGACACAAACTATTCAGCATGGACTACATTTAGGTGTTCTGGACTATCTCGTCAAGCCATTTACCTATGAACGTTTCCGGCAAAGCATCGAACTATTTCTAAAACGGCAAGAAGCTTTGGAACAAGACAGTCTTGCCCAAGAAACCATTGATCAAATAATGGTTGCAAAGAAGAGTCCCGAGCCATCCCTTACAGAACTGGATAAAGGACTCTCTCCTGATACCATGGATCGCATCAAAGCGGCTATCCAAACATTTCCAGACACTTTTACAATCCCAGATTTGGTAGAGGTCAGCGGATTTTCTCATGTCTCAGTCCGTAAATACATGCTTTACTTAGAAAAAAATAACTATGTTACCAGTCAGATTATCTATACCAAAATCGGACGCCCTTATAAAGTTTACCAACGATCCTAACAATTAGTGGACTCTCTCTAGGAACGTCAACGAGTGATTGCTGATTTGCTGATTATTGAATAAACGATGTTTTAGTAAGTCAGCTTTTTAGATTTTAAATTGTGAATTGATCGTTGTACTTTGTATACCCTACCTATTTGCAAACGCTTCCTAAATATGCTATAGTATAGGTGTAAGGAAGGTAGCAACTCTGTTGGTGGTCTTGTAAATATCGCAAACTCAATCTACTAAAAGTTGTTGAACGTACAAGTTTCACCTAGTATCAAGCGTGTAAAGTAACAGAAAAGCGTAACACAAAATCGAGAATCTTTTCGAAAAAAGGATACGTCTATTACGTTGTATCAGTACACACGAAACATGTGTAAGTTTGTAAAAGAAAACAAATTTTGAGAAACAATTGCTTTGCATGAACCAACCATCAGCGACCACCACTTATACCTTCCCTTAGTTATAAGCTGGACGACAAAAAAGCAGTTCAAAAAGTTGAGAAGTATCCCAACTTAACGAGCCGCTCTTGTCGTTCAGTTTTTTATTTTAAGAACATGGCATCGCCAAAACTAAAGAAGCGATAACGTTCATCGATGGCATGCTGATAAGCTTCTAATGTTAGATCGCGTCCGGCAAAGGCACTGACCAACATTACCAATGTCGATTTCGGTAAATGGAAATTCGTTGAGAAGGCTTGGACAACTTTGAACTGATAGCCGGGGGTAATGAAAATACTCGTCCAGCCGCTGTCGGCTTTGATATCGCCATCAAATTTGGTACCAATCGTCTCTAATGTACGGATCGAAGTCGTTCCGACCGCAACGATTTTCCCACCATTTGCCCGCACATCGTTTAATTGAGCCGCCGCTTCTTCCGTCAATCGATAAAATTCACTGTGCATTTCGTGATCCGCAATATTATCGACGCTAACTGGGCGGAAAGTTCCTAGACCCACGTGTAAGGTCAAATAAACTAATTTGACCCCTTTATCAGCGATTTTCTTCAATAATTCTGGCGTAAAGTGCAAACCGGCCGTTGGTGCCGCTGCAGATCCATTCTCTTTAGCATAAACGGTTTGGTAACGATCTGGATCTTCCAATCGTTCCTTGATGTATGGCGGCAATGGCATTTCACCCAAAGATTCTAAAATCTCTAAGAAAATCCCATCATAGCTGAATCGAATAATTCGGCCACCATGTTCGAGTTCTTTTTCAACGACCGCTTCTAAGCGACCGTCGCCAAAGGTGATCTTCGTACCGACTTTTGCTCGCTTGGCAGGTTTGATTAATGTTTCCCAACTGTCCCCTTCGATATTGTTTAACAATAAAATCTCTAGATGAGCGCCGGTCTCGATTTTCTCGCCATAGATACGAGCGGGCAAAACGCGAGTATCATTCATCACAAGGGCATCGCCAGGAGCTAATTCATCAATAATGTCATAAAAATGTTTGTCTTCCATTGCACCGCTTTCTCGGTCCACGACCAATAGGCGGGAACTGGAGCGATCGCTAAGCGGCGTTTGAGCGATCAATTCTTCCGGTAACTCAAAGTCAAAATCTTCTGTTGTAAGCATGTCGTCACTCTCTTTCTTTCATATGCCCGTCTATTCTATCATGTTTAGAGATTACTCGCCAATTAGGAAACTAGGCATAGCTTTAAATAAAAAGAGCGCTAGAGAGACTAGAACCTTTTCACGGTGCTCCTAATCTATTAGAGAATTTTAACCGATAACACGGAATCTTCTGCCTTTTTTATCTGCTTTATCGTTTTGTGAATAAAACAAAATTTTTTCACGTGGGATTTTTTCTTGCTGAGCACATTTTTTCAATGTGTCATAAACATAACTGCTGTTGTTTTTATAAAAAACCATGACTTTTTTCGAGTCAATTTCTTTGCGATAGCCTTCATATTTCTTTCTTAATCGTTCAACTTCTGTAACAATCTCTGAATCTTTATTCCAATCGGGAATTGCAGTAAGCAAGCAAATTCGTTTCCAGTATTCTTTTTCCATTATTCAAACTAACCACGAAAGACATTTAGGTTGAACTGCTAACCTATGCTTTACGAATCACTTCGTCTCTATCGATTCACTTCTATCGAAAATTCATAAAGCCATCCTTTCATTCCTTTCTTAATCGCTCCAAGGAGAACTATATTCAAAAAATGCTACTTGTTCCATTACTTGTCCTATTCAACACTGGGATAATTAAGAATAATACGATAATTATCAATAACCGCTTTGATGTTTTGGCCGTCAGCAAAAGATACTTCAAATAGTGGACTATCTTTTTTTATTGAGGAAATTTCAATGTTTAGATACTTAAAATATGCCCCTAAAATTTTCTCAGGATCTATCTCTTGAAATGATTGCTCTGGGTAATATTTAAATTGGACGATTTTATTAGTCGATTCCTCAATCAGGGCTTCCCCATAACCTTCGATCGAAGAATAATTGATTTGCCAATAAACAGTTTCCGAATCAATCTTTAGATTCTGGGATAACGTAACCAAGTATTCTGAAGAGATTCCCATTTCTTTTAGCAGCTTCTCTATTTCCACCGCATATGTATTGACATACTGGCTTCCTTCTCCCGTATTATTATATTGCGTTACTTTCCCGGCGTTCGTGAGCACTTCTTCTAATGTACTTTTATTTGAAGGCAGCTCCAAGGATTCTTCAAATACGACTGGCTTTGACAATGAATCTGTAAACAGCATATTTGGTAAAAATAGTAGAAATACGTTGAAACCGACCCATAGGAGGATCAGACTTATCTTTATTCTTTTCCTCATCTTCAGTCCTCATCTAAAGGAAAGTCGATCGTAATAAACGTTCCTTCACCTTTCTCACTAGTGATCGTCACTTGCCCTTCATGAAGTGAGATAATATTCTTCACTAATGAAAGCCCTAAGCCTAAATGCCCAGAATTTCTAGTGACATCCCCCGTAAAAAATTCATCAGTGACTTGATCAATAATCTCTTCGGGAATTCCCTGACCAGTATCTTTCAGTATAAAATAATATCGTCCTTCATTACTGTAGCCAGTGATGCACATCTCTTTCCTATCCTTCATCGCATCTAATGCGTTAGAAAATATATTTGCAATGACTAATTTAAATAGGTTAAAGTCCATTCGTATGGTGGCCTTTTGAAGAGTCATCTGCAAAAGGATCCGCTCATCTAATCCAGAGACAAATTGAGTAATATAAGAGTCAATCTGGTCTGTCGATATTGCTTCGAGATTCATTTCATTTTTCTTCGAGTACAATAAACGCAAAACATCTTCTGATAGGCTTTTCAAGCGGAAACTTTCTTCTAAAATATAATCGACAAATTCCGAAGAAGGTTCCTTTAGATCCTCCCACTGCAACATTTGCGCATAGCCGATGATCGACGTTAGCGGGGTAGAAATTTCATGGGATAAACTTGAGACAAATAATTCTTGCTTTTCTTTTTCCTGACTGATTTGTTCTATGTCTTGATTTAATTTATTGGCCATGTCGTTTAGGCTGTTGGCAAGCTTTTCAACTTCATCTCCACGTTTTTCAACAACGAAAGGCTTTGTTGTTTGCCCTTTTGCAATCTCTGTTGCGCGATCAATCAATTTTTGAATCGGTTTAGTGATGAGGGTTGATAAAAACCACGACATTGGAATCAAAACGATCTGCAAAAGAAATAAAATCATTCGAAAATAATGACTTGCTTTCTTCAGAATACTTTGATAAGTGATTAGATTCTGCTTAGACACCAAATAATAGTCTGTCGTTCCAATTGTCGAGCTTGTAAATAAAAACTTCTCTTGTTTGATTGTGATGATTGGGCTAATGTTGATTGTGTTCTTCTTAATTGAATCGTAATCAACAACCTCTGTTATGCTTGGAAAGTCAGTTGTACTGGCATACACACTCTTTCCTTCTTTATCCAAAATTTCAAAATCATTCTTTACCGTGCTCTTGACTATATCACTTAGATTCCGTAACTGCTCTTTCGTAGGTTCTTGATCTTCAATTTTGGCTGCAAATAGTATCGCAGCACTTTTTTGGGTAGCTAGTGCTTGATCATATTCCTGATTGATTGCATGTTGAGCGATGATCCGCAAACTGATGGTGCTGATCCCTAAATACAAAAGTAAAAAAAAGAATAGCAGCCAATAGAATGCTTTTGTCGCATATTTCATCTTATTCCTCCAATAAGTACCCTACACCATAAATCGTTCGCAGCTCGTTTTCCAAATGCAGTTTCTTTCTGATCCGCTGAATGTGTAAATCAAGAGTTCTGCTATCTGGCTCACTTGGCGATTCCCAAATTCGTTGATAAATCGTTTCTCGCTCTAAAATAATTCCGCGATTTTGAACGAGATAAATGAACAATTGATATTCTTTAGGCGTCAATGCAATCAACTCATTGTTAAAAAATACACTTCTCTTCTCGTCTTCAATACGGATGTTGTGCCAATTTATCTCAGAAACAGAACTCTTTTTCCTTCTGCGAAGTACTGTTTCAACTCGAGCAAATAATTCTTCTAGTTCAAAAGGTTTCGTAATGTAATCTTCTGCACCTAACTTTAATCCTCGCACTTTATCATGCAAGGTATTCTTGGCAGTTAAAAAGATAACTGGGATATCAAATTCGACAAAATAGTCTATTAATTCATCCCCACTTATTTCTGGTAACATGATATCTAAAAGAATCAGATCCACCTCATGATTTTCAATGTAATCTGCGGCACTTTTGCCATCAAAAATCGGGATCGTTCGATAGCCTTTTTTTGCGAGGCTTTTTACTAGCAGGTTATTTATGGCTTGATTGTCTTCTACTATGAGTACATCCATTTGATTTCACACTTTCTTCCCAATTTTTGTAAAGAAGCTGTTTTATAAGCTGATAGCCGATCATGATACCGCACAAAAAAAGATAGAGCAAAAGTAAAAGTACGATCGATCGATTGTCAATATCTTCAAAATCAGCGAAAATTTTTTGAAGCGCTTGATTGTGACGCACAAAAATATCTGTACTATTAAGACGGGTAAATCGCCCAATATAAATCCCAATAGAATCCATAAATAAAAGACACGCAATCAAAAGCGCTGGGTAGACACCAATGGTTAATTTCTCTACTAATATTCTTGCAATCTTGTCAATGCTCCAGCAGCCCAAAATTGTTGAAGGCATCACTGCCAACAAAATCAGAAAAAGTTTGATCCAATTCATTAAATCCTTACTTATCAACAATGTTACTTCATCATAAGGTGTCAATAAAGAAAGATGAAATAGATCTGTCATGAGATAAAAATTATTTGGTAAAAAAACAAGCCAGAGACACACAACTACCACTATAATGTACTTTTTTTTACAATACATTGCAAGAAAGGTTAATTCTATTGGAATATATGCCAAAATAGTATTAGTAAAGAAAAGAAAATAGACACTTGATTGATAAAATGAAAGATATAAGATTCCCAGTAAAATCAAATAATATAACCGAATCCCATTCATTGTTTTATTTAGTAAATACATGGTTCCTCCTGTCTTAACGCGCTCTCCTAGCCATTGTCCCACTATTTAGAAAGAACAGACTTCATTAATTGGGCATAAACACTGCGTCCTTCCCCATTCAAATGAGTTTCATCATCATAAAAGTATTCTGGGTGGTCTTTGCTGTGGCTAAACCAGTCGATGATATTGACATTCTTGTAGCGACTAGGAAGCTCTGCTAATTTTTGATTCACAGATTCTTGACAGCCTTCCGGACATTTGATAGTTATCCAGTATATCTGTTTATCCTTTAATTGAGTAAGGATTTCATCGATTGACTCATCCGAAATAATACCATTTGTACCCAGTCCGATTACTACCGTCGAATAATCAGCTAAATTGGGATACCCTTGAAGAATCGTTGCCAAACTAGATATTTGCCGTGATTCTTTCGCATCAACGGTTGCTTGCCCACTAAACGTATCTTCCAATTCTTGATATGCTCCAAGCATCACAGAATCCCCTATAAATAAGATATTTCCTTTTTGATTGGGTTGATTCTCTATCTTTTTCAGATTACTGCTTAACTCTTGTTTCAATTCGTTTTGATCCGCAGTCAGACGGTTAGTCGGTGCAAAAATGATCATTCCGATTGCAACAGCAACAAGACCTGCTCCAAGGTAACGTCCTGCTTTTCTTTTTAAATGCATGAAAGAATGAAAGCCAGCAATCATCAGAACCGTCATGATCAGAACCACTACCAATTCAATTAGAGGATTCATCTTAGGTGCTATATTCACTAGGAGAATAAACACCGAATAGTGAACCAAATATAATTCATAACTAATTTTGCCTATATATTGAAGACGGAATTTGGCGATTTTGGTTCTTTTTTCCACTTCTTTGTCATTTATCAAAACGAGTAATAGCATTGTTAATACACTGACAAGCAATGAGCTACCTGTAAACGAAGGCAGCGGAATAAAGACAGCCAGAGTCAAACAACTCATGATGAGCCAAAACTTCGTTACTTTTTTTGAAGAAATGACATCATTAATGTTCTTTCTATTGAAAAAACCAAACATGCCAACTATAAACGGATAAAGTCGAGCAAAGGTATTGTAATAAGCGATAGAAAACGGCGATAACAGACTGGTGAGAATCGAAATAATGGTAAGAAGATACATAAGCTGATAGCCTCTTTTTCTAGACAAACGCATGACTGTTAGAAAGAAGAGTGGAAAAACTAGATAAAATTGTAATTCCACCGCCAAAGACCAGTAATGTTTAAATAGGGACGAATTTGCGAAGCGATCAAAATAAGAGACTTTTTCGTGGATCTGCCACCAGTTGTTATATCCAAAGAGTAAACTTGGAAGTTCACTTTTGATGTTTCCTAGCATTCGGATTTGAATACTCCCAGCTATCAGAATAAAGATAAGTAAGGAGAATAAAAGAAACGGATAAATCCGTTTGATCCGTTTCTTATAAAAGCCAATCCAGGAGAACTGTTTTTTTTGATACGCATAGGAAGCATTCTTTGCCATCAAGTAACCCGAAATAACAAAGAAAATCGTTACGCCTTGATTTCCTCCTTGAAAAGAATATTGAGGCAAATGGTAGAGAATAACAGCAATAACCGCAAATGCCCTAAGAAAATCGATGCCTGCTGAATAGTGTTTATCCATGTTTAACCTCCGGCTGGCCGATGATCATTTTCTCCGTAATAAGTCTCATTGCTGGAAGGATTATTCAAAAGAGTAGCTAAAGACACAAATTGATAATCTTCTTTTTTTAAATCACGAATAATCTCAGGGACTGCAGCAATGGTTTCCGGATGAATGTCATGCAACAAAATAATCGAACCATCATAGACAGAACTCGTTACTTTATCAATGATCATTTGGGCATCTTTAGATTTCCAATCTTCTGAATCAACAGACCATTGGATGATGGGACGATTGATCAATTCTGCAGCTTTTGCATTGACAGAACCATATGGCGGCGAAAATAGGCTGGTTTTTTGCCTGTGAGTTTCTTGATAGATTGATCGGTCTTCGTGATCTCATTAGTCATTCCAGATTCGTTCAATGTGCTGAGGTCTTGATGATCATAGGTATGGCTACCGATAGTTTGGCCATCCTTTGCGATGGCTTTCACCACCTCGGGATACATCTCTACGTTCTGTCCTACTAAAAAGAAAGTAGCTGGCACTTTTTCTTTTTTCAATAGTTCCAATAATTTAGGTGTATTGCTGGGATCTGGCCCATCGTCAAATGTCAAAGCGACCTTTTTTTATTTGAAGGAATCTCCTCTGTCTCTGTAGTGCTTTCTAGTATATTTTCCAAACTAGTCTCTGTAGTAGCCTTATTGTTACTTGTCACTGTTCTTGAAGAACTACTGTTGCTTGTTAACTCGGAGGACTGGGACAGATTGTTCTCTGTTTTTCCTCTAGCAAATTCCTCACTGATTCGTGCACAGCCGCAAAGTACTAACAAAAAGATAAAGCCAGTTATGAGTAAACGGATCTTTTTCATTGCTTTTCCTCCTTATTTGTTGTCAATACATCATGAACTCTTGCTATCTCTTCTGTCGAAACTGTTTGATAAGAGATTCCATTCTGAATCAATTCCTCTCCGATCACTTGGTCATGAATAATTGTTGGCTCTTTCATCAGTTTCTTCGCATGAAGAACAAGATTGGTAATGGGTAGATTGGTTTTGATGTTATCTGTCAAGATATCGATAAATGCATTCCATTTTGTGACTTGGTTCAATTGCGCCATATTTTCCAAAACACCTTTCAGTAACAACTGTTGCCGCATTTGTCTGCCATAGTCCCCTCGTGGATCCTCATACCTCATTCTCGCCCAAGAAAGTGCTTCTTCTGGAGATAACGTTAGTTTACCTTTAGGAAAATCGAATCCATCAGAACTAAACTCAAATTCATTTTCTACTTGAACAGCTCCTACTTCTTTGAGAATCTTTTGAAAATCTCCCATATCAATAGAAACAAAATAAGGAATTTGAATATCCAACATTTTTTCTACTGTTTTAACGGAACAGCTTGCACCTCCATAAGCATACGCCGCATTTAATTTATCCTGCATTCCTTGGTCTGCGATATCAACTAAAAGATCGCGTTCAACTCCCATTAATGTGTATTCTTTCTTTTTTAAATTGATATGAGCGACTATCATACTGTCACTTCGACCAGAATCCGTTCGCCCAAACTCTCCAGTATCAACGCCAAGTAGCAAAACATTAAAAGGTTCTTGTTTCAATTGGTCGTAATCTAAGTCATACTGCTCATCTGAAGGATTCAATTTTTCGTACACTTTTGTATTTATTTTATTTGCAGAATAGACTGCCCAGCCAGTAATACCACCAACAAGGACTACTGAAACAAAAAGCAAAATAAGAATTATTTTCCGCATCGGAACACCTCCTGCTGCTAAATTAAAGGAAAAATGTATCTGAAATGTATCGATTTAGTATTTGGTGACTCGATACATGCTCGCTTGTAGCAGCAATGTTCGCTTTTAATTTAATATTAAAATGTTGTATATCACTTTTAGTGAAGAAGAAAGTCTACTCATCCCCATTTAAAAATAACAATCAAAATGAAGAATAATGCATATATTCCCTATTGGATTTTCATTTCGATTGGATTTGTTTCAAACATTTTGCTTATAATATGCAAATATGAATAAAAAAGGCAGAATATTTGAATAACAGCAAACTTTTGGGCATACTAATTACAGACCCTAGGCGTAAATAAGCTGCGCCTAAATAAAACTAGAGGTGAAATCATGATTGAATTTCAGCATGTATCCAAAATCTATAAAGGCGGCAAAGTGGCTGTCGAAGATGTCAATCTATCCTTTGAAAAGGGAGAATTTATTTGTTTCATTGGTACCAGTGGTAGTGGTAAAACTACTTGTATGCGAATGATCAACCGTATGACAGACCCCTCCAAAGGAAAAATTCTGATTGATGGCAAAAGTGTGACCGATATCAATCCAGTAGAATTACGACGCCAAATCGGTTACGTGATCCAAAGCATCGGCTTGATGCCTCATATGACGATTCGAGAAAATATTACATTAGTACAAAAACTTTTGAAGGTCAGTCAAGAAGAACGAAATAAGACAGCAGAGAAAATGATCGATCTGGTGGAACTTCCTCGTGAAATGCTGGATCGTTACCCTCACGAATTATCTGGTGGACAGCAACAGCGGATCGGTGTTGTTCGGGCCCTGGCAGCCGACCAAGATATCATTTTGATGGATGAACCTTTCGGTGCTTTGGACCCCATCACTCGCGATTCACTGCAAGATTTGATCAAAGATTTGCAGGAACGTTTAGGTAAAACCGTCGTCTTCGTTACCCATGATATGGATGAAGCATTAAAGTTAGCTAGCCGCATCGTGATCATGAGCGAAGGACGCGTTATCCAATTCGATACACCACAAAATATTCTGCGAAATCCTGCTACTACCTTTGTTGAAGAATTGATCGGTGAAGACCGCCTTCTGCAAGCAAAACCAGACACCACACCAGTTAAAGAAGTCATGCTCAAAACACCAATCGCCATCACTCCTGAAAAATCTTTACAAGAAGCGATTCGCCTGATGAGAGAAAAACGGGTAGATACATTATTAGTGACGGATAATAGCAATGTCTTAAAAGGGTATATCGATGTAGAATCGATCGACCGCAATCGAGGCAAAGTAACTAGTGTCGGGGATATTCTTAATAAAGATGTTTTCTATGTAAAAGAAACCGCCTTACTGCGAGATACGTTGCAACGAATCCTTAAACGCGGTTTGAAATATGTGCCAGTCGTGGATGCTGAGAATCATTTGGTAGGAATTTTGACGCGTGCTTCATTAGTCGACATTGTTTATGACGTTATTTGGGGCGAGGAATCCTCCCTTCTTGAAGCGATCGAATCCGCAAAACCAGAGGAGGTCTAGCCATGCAAAGCTTCTTTAATGAATATGGCGGCCAATTGGTCACGAAAAGCATTGAGCATTTATACATCTCCTTTGCCGCACTATTTCTAGGCATTGTCGTTGCAGTCCCTTTGGGCGTTCTATTGACACGCTTTCCCAAAGCCGCTTCTATCGTGATCGGTGTGACTAGTGCCTTGCAAACTGTTCCCTCATTGGCACTGTTGGCATTGATGATCCCGATTTTAGGGGTCGGTAAGGTCCCAGCTATTGTTGCACTCTTTATCTATTCTTTGCTGCCTATTTTGCGAAACACCTATATTGGCATGAAGAAAGTCGATTGGAATTATCGAGATGTCGCTAAAGGAATGGGAATGACTAACTTTCAATCGATCATTAGTGTGGAACTGCCGTTAGCGATCCCAACGATCATGGCAGGTATCCGCTTGTCAGCAGTCTATGTCTTAGCTTGGGCAACCTTGGCTTCGTACATTGGTGCAGGGGGGCTTGGAGACTTGATCTTTAGTGGATTGAATAACTATCAACCGGCATTGATTTTTGCCGGCACAATCCCAGTGACAATTTTTGCACTTTTAGCAGACTGGTTACTCGGATTACTTGAGAATAAACTAACACCAGCTGCATTAAAGGGGGATGCCTAAATGAAAATCAAAGCGAAATTTGGTCTTTTGTTATCCATGATCATTATTTTACTCTCAGGCTGCTCCTTTCCAGGACTTGCTTCTACATCTAATGAAGACACCGTAGCTATCACAGGAGGAATCACTTCTGAAGCTCAGATTCTTGGCGCTATTGTAGCAGGAATGGTAGAACATTATACGGACAAAAATACCACTGTCATTAATAACTTAGCAACAACGACAATCAATCATCAAGCAATGATGAATGGCGATGCGTCTATCTCTGCCGCTCGTTATACCGGAACAGATTTGACAACAACACTTGGCTTAGAGCCAGAATCTGATCCAACTGCTGCCTTTAATACCGTAAAAAAAGAATTTGAGAAACGTTACCATCAGACCTGGTTTCCTTCCTACGGCTTTGATAACACATATGTTTTTCTAGTCAGAAAAGACACTGCAGAAAAATATAATCTGAAAAAAGTCAGTGATTTAAAAGGCGTTGCCGATCAGTTGGTTGCTGGTGTCGATACAGCTTGGATCACCCGTGAAGGTGACGGGTATGATGGCTTTCAAGAAGCATATGGCTTTTCTTTCAAAAACATTTTGCCTATGCAGATCGGTCTCGTTTACGATGCTGTTGACAACGGAAAAATGGATATCGTACTCGGGTATTCAACGGATGGACGGATCGCTAGTTATGACCTCGTAATGTTGGAAGATGATTTGAATTTCTTCCCACCTTATGATGCAGCTCCAGTAGTCGATGACAAATTAATCAAAGACACACCAGAAGTAGCGGACGCCTTGAACAAACTTGCTGATACAATCTCCACTGAAAAAATGCAGCAACTAAATTATCAAGTTGATAATGACCTGTTGGAACCGACAGTGGTCGCAGAACGTTTCTTACAAGAAAATAATTATTTTGAAGGAGAGTGACGAAATGAATGACATGAATCTATTTCAACAATTTATTGCCTATTTTCAGGAAAATGGCGGTTATGTCTTTGCACAGTTTGTTCGTCACTTCCTGATCTCTATCTATGGCGTTTTATTCGCTGCAATCGTTGGTATTCCACTAGGAATCTGGATTTCTAAAAAGATGCGTATGGCCGATTGGGTGATCCGCATCGCCAATATCATCCAAACGATCCCTTCGCTAGCAATGATCTCGATTTTGATGATTGGAATGGGATTAGGTGTCAATGTCGTTATTCTGACGATTTTTCTCTACTCGCTCTTACCGATCATCAAAAACACCTATACCGGCATGCGCCAGGTAGACCGTAATACACTAGATGTTGGTAAAGGAATGGGCATGACAAGTTGGCAACGACTGTATATGATCGAATTGCCTTTATCCGTCTCCGTGATCATGGCAGGTATTCGTAATGCATTAGTCGTTGCAATTGGAATCACTGCCATTGGCGCCTTCGTAGGTGCTGGTGGCCTAGGTGATATCATCATCCGTGGGACAAATGCAACCAATGGCGCTTCAATCATTCTTGCCGGAGCTTTACCCACTGCATTGATGGCAATCATCACCGACCTAGGATTAGGCTTTATTGAACGTCGGTTAGATCCAGCAAGCCGCTCGTCGAAATAAAGGCCATTTCTTAGCGCTTTTATAAATATAGAAAACAAGCAGCCTTACATACAAGAAGGATGCTTGTTTTTCTATATTTATTAACTAATTCACTCAAAGCAGGTGAATGCGCTTCTCGATTTTCCCTGAGATGATCGGGAATCACGCATCATATCCTAGAGGTGGTTGTTTCAAGGCTCGATCCATACAAATGGATTGGCGCCCATCGTTTTGCTTGAGGGGCGACTGGTATGCCATCATTCCATACTTGATACTGATATGGGGTCGTTTTTTCTCGAACACTGCTCTGATCGCTACTCCAAAGATCATTCTGAAGTTTGGTCGCTTTTAAGTTGTACGCTTCGTCTTCCCCCTACTTTCTTTTGGGACTTTTTTTCCGATGAACCCCATGCCGTTCGGGTCCATTCCTGATAAACACAAGACACGTTCTTCAGAATCTGTCTCATAATAAGCTGTAAATTCATGCCCCTGCCAAAAATAGCTCTTCTCCATTTGCTGAATGTCTGTAAGCATGACAAATTCTGAAGAAATGAGACTGGACTCTGCTGTAAACTGAATAATCTCCCACGTTCCTATGAGGTCCTCTTTCATAGGGATTTCAGGAATTGATTTCGCATAACTAATTGCTGATATGACCGGCCAACCACTATCTAACCAATAAATTTTTCTGACATCTAAAAAGAAATCATCACTAAAAGGTTGTCTCCGTGCATGATGAATAATAAATAATTCATTATCTGAACGTTTGAATATAGAATTGTGGCCAGGTGCATAGACTGCAGACTGTTCTTCGAATTGATAACTCCCTAGTAATTTAACACCAATTTTCTCCGGTACCGCCTCTTGTTCCGACAGAGACAGGCCGTTCCAATCCGTATAGGGACCGGTAATCTCTTTCGCTCTTGCAACCCGGATATTATAGGTTTCATTCAAAGAATCAAAAGAGACAAATAAGTAATACATATCCGTTTCTGGATGATAATAAACAAAAGGACCCTCAATCGCAGTATCAACAGAAGCAGGTCGTTGCGCTATTTTTTTTCCGTATCCCTTCTCAGCTAACTTTCCAGTGCTTTGATCTATAGGTGCAATATAAATCCCGCCAAAAAATGATCCGTAGATCAGCCAATGGTGTCCCATACGATCTAGAGCAAGATTTGCGTCAATGGCATTATGATCGGCGGTGCCTCGATGCGTTTTCACAACTTCTCCTTGATCTACCCAAGGTCCCAAAGGATGCGGTGCTGTTCCAAGACCAATAAATGAAGTGGTACTGCCAAATGTAGAAGCGGAATAGTACATTCGATATTCCCCTTGGTACTCTATCACTTCAGGTGCCCACAACCCTTCTGCTTGACTCCATTCTCTTGCAGATTGTGGCAATTGAGGAAAGGCCTGCTTTTCAAACTGCCAGTGTATGAGATCCAATGATGTCCGGATCGGTATTCCTGCCGTTTTAGGTTGTTGCGTATCTGTTGAAAATAAGTAATAAACGCTGTCTCGTTCAATGATCGTTGGATCATGAACACCATTTTTCCAGTTCATAGATTCTTCCTCTCAGTAATCGATTCACTTTAGTTTGACTTCAGTGAACGAAAGCAGAATCGATTCTTTTCTATATTTATTTAGTTCTTTCTTACTTATTACGCCACTTTCATTAAAAACAATCTATCTGCTCTTGATCTTTGCTACCTCTAAGATTACCCCAGGCTAGAGTTTCTATAACTGCTTATGGCGTAACAAACAGGACAGTCATTGAATGCTCTGCCCTGTTTGTGCCCACATTCCTGCAGGACAGTATTTTTTTGATAGGTTTGCCCGAAATTTATAAAAGCAGCCACACTTAGTACAGGTGTGATTGGACCGAAATGGGCAGGCTTCACAAATTTTTATACGGGACTGAACGACTTCAAGTGCAGCAAGGTCGTTCTCGATGGCTAGCTGTTCTTCAATCAACGCTTCTACATCTACCGTTGCTGCTGTTTCCTTGACATCGCAACCTTTACACGTCATTGAATTACACCGCCAAAGATATTGTCAATACACTCATAGCGGGTATATTGATCGTTAATTGGCTATTATTTGTTGTGTAGTCTTCAAATGATTGGATCACTACGTCTTCCGGATGATCAAAATCATTGTGTGCATTCATTTTATCCCCCACAATATAGCAAGCTTCTTTGATTCCTTGAATGGCAGTTTCAAAGTCAAAACTAATTGCTTCCGAGCCAGATACTGCGAAATTGCAGATCGACAGGTGGAGGGTATCTGCTTGTTTCGAGACCGTGTAGGTGATCGTTTCACTTGCTGCTCCATGACTCTCGATGCGTTCGGCATCTTGATGGACTTTGTACAAATCAAATACATGATAGCTTGGTGTTTTGACCATCTTTTCGCCATCAGTCAAAATCATTGCCTGCAAAACATTCACTGTCTGGGCAATGTTTGCCATGTGCACTCGTTCTGCATGCTTATGAAAAATGTTTAAGGTGATAGCAGCTACCATTGCATCACGAATCGTGTTTTGCTGATATAAGAATCCTGGATTCGTTCCGGGTTCAGCAGAAAACCAAGTTCCCCACTCATCAACAATGATGCCCACCCGTTTTTCAGGATCATATTGATCCATGATCGCACTGTGACGCGTAATCAATTCATCCATATGCGCAGCTTTTTGACAGGTAATAATCCATTCTGCTTCATCGAATGCTAACGCACTACCTTTTTTCTCCCACCCTTGGGGATGGACATAATAATGTAAGCTCAATCCATCCATCAGCCAATGGGCATTCTTCATCAACGTTTTTGTCCAGTGGTAGTCATCAACATTTGCTCCGCCAGCCACTTTGTATATTTTTTGATCACCGTATTGACGAACGTAAGTCTGATACCGACGATAAAGATCAGCATAATATTCTGGACGCATATTTCCACCGCAGCCCCAATTTTCATTTCCTACACCGAAAAATTTCATGCTCCAAGCTTCTTCATGACCATTTTCTCGACGCCAATCTGCCATTGGAGAAATTCCGTTCATGGTAATGTACTCGACCCATTCAGACATTTCTTGGACTGTCCCACTGCCGACATTTCCATTGACATATGCTTCACATTCCAGTTGTTTGACCAATTCAAAGAATTCATGTGTCCCAAAATGATTATTTTCAGTCACACCCCCCCAGTGAGTATTGACGATCGTTTTTCGATTTTCTTTTGGTCCAATACCGTCTTTCCAATGGTATTCATCGGCAAAACAGCCACCTGGCCAGCGTAAAACTGGAATCTTGATATTCTTCAAAGCTTCCACAACATCCGTACGCATCCCATTCTTGTTTGGAATAGGAGAATCTTCTCCTACGTATAATCCTTCATAGATACAACGGCCGAGATGTTCTGAAAAGTGTCCGTAAATATATTTGCTGATCGTTGTTCCTGATTTTGTATTTAGAATTTTGATTGTCATCTAACTCACCATCTCTTCAGATTTTGTTATCGCTACTGGCTCTCCAAATATAGGAAAGCCATCTTTATCCCAAGTGAAGCTCTGTGCCATCGCATGTCGATTAGGATTTGCCAAAGGATCTCCAGACTGATTTTTTTCTGGTCGTGCATGATAGACTAAAATATCTTCACCCTCTAAGCCTGTAGTAAAAGAATTGTGCCCAGGACCATATTGACTATTTTTCTCAGATGATTTGAAAACAGGCTCTGCTTTTTTATGCCAAGAAAAACCATTTAATAAATCACTATCTTCATCTGCCCAAAGCAAACCCATCGCATAGTTTTCATCGGTAGCACTTCCTGAATAAGTAATGAATATCTTCCCATTTCTAGTAATCACTGCTGGACCTTCATTAACCATAAAACCAATCTTTTCCCATTCAAATTCTGGAACAGAGAGTAATAACTGTTTCCCAGTTAGAGTCCAAGGTGTTTTCATTTCTGACAAATAAAGATTTGAGTTCCCTGGGATTCGCGGATCTTGTTGTGCCCAAACATAATAAAGTCTTTCGCGATGCGAAAATACCGTGCCATCCAAACTAAAACTTTCAAACTGGGTCTTAATCTGCCCTTTTTCAGTCCAGCTTCCTTCAAATGGATCATCATGTTCATTTTCAATAACAAACATTCGATGGTGATGGACTTCATTGCGAATCGTACCATGATCACTAGCAGCAAAGTAGATATACCATTTCCCCTGAATGAAATGAATTTCTGGTGCCCAGATGAGTTGGCTCATGGGACCATCTTTATGTGCCCGCCAAACATTTTTTGTTTCAGCTTTCTCTAAGTCATTCAATGATTTTGCTCGCCTAATTTCAATCGATTGATAACCTGGTACTGAACCAGTAAAATAATAATACCCATCACTATGATGGTAGACCCAAGGGTCGGCTCGTTCATACACAATTGGATTTATCAAATCATTCGTTGTTTTTTTCAGCATATCTTATCCCTCATTCTCTACAATAAATAGCGGAACACCTTCTTCAGAAATTCCTGTAAATGTCATCACTTGTTTTCCTTGGTTTTCATCCCAAGAAAAAATAAATTTCCCTTTGTATTCAATATCGTCAAGGATGAGTAGTGAATCCTTTGAAATATTATCCTCTGCTAACTTCCATAATCCAGAAACAGCCCCGGAAACTTTTTTATCCTTACTTAAATTGATTTTTAGTGGTGCTTTTGCATCATCAGTAATCAACTTATCAAAATGGATCAATCTGTATTCTCCGCTAATTTGATCATCCGAGTAATCAGCTATTTTTTCGTTACTGTACCTTAAAGGAGAGACAACAGGCCATCCATCTTCAGTAAAATACATTTGGTGTACTCTTACCGAATGATTTTCTCCACTATTTGGAAAACGCGTATGAAAAATCAAAAAATATTCTCCTGTTTTTTCATCATAGTAGGATGAATTATGCCCAGGTGAGATATAACCGGCATTTGTTAATCCGTCATCTTCTTCATATAAAAAATTTCCGATGAGCTTGGTTCCAAAACTCTGAATGCTTGTGTCATCAAATTGTGTGCCATATTTTCCTTTCACCTCACTCATCGCATTTCCTTGAATATCTTCATAGGGTCCATCTGGCTGCTTTGAACGAGCAACTCGAATGTTGTAGCCCCCATTTGCATCAAGTCCACCAAAAGAGGTGAAAAGATAGTAATAGCCAGTTTCAGAATTATATTGAATATAGGGTGCCTCAATGCGGCTATGATTTCCTCCCAAAAGGTGTTTTCCATAAGTATTTTGTTCTTTAGGCAACCCTGTCTCATCATCCATCTCTAAAATGAAAATACCGCCAGAATAAGAACCGTAAACCATCCATAGTTTCTCTTCATTGTCATAAAAGACGTGAGGATCAATCACATTGGGGTGAACTGCGGCATTGTATTCTTTCCCAAATTGAGGTGAAGTTCCTGAATACAAAAATGACTTTACTTTTTGATAGGGTCCTTCGATAGAATCAGATATAGCAACGCCTAAAACTGAAAGCGGGGAAGAGCCTTGACAAAAGCAATAATACAAGTAATATTTACCATTTTTAAATTGCTGAATGTCACTTGCCCACAATGTATCTGTTTGAGCATAGTCAAACTCATCAGCAAGTTCTTCACGAATATTATTGAAAAGCGAACTATCAGCTACCGAATTTGAGAGTTGTTTCCATTGAATCAAATCATCTGATTTTGCGAATTGCATATGAGAACCAATAATATAATATGTGTCTTTATCTCTAATGATCGATGGGTCATGCACACTAACATCTGCATATTCTGGTCTTTCAATCACTTGCTCCGCTCCTTTCAGCTGACAACCAGCAAGCAGTAGCATCACTCCAGCAAGGAAAAATCTTTTCATATAGATCTTAACAACCCTTTCTTTTGATAACCTGAAATCAGACATTTGCTAGCTACATAAAAGAACAATGGACTAGCCACAAAAAAGAACCAGTGATAAGCCAAGCTCAAAACTGCAAAAGAGAGGATCATAACTACGCACATTAGTGAACGACCGGGCAAAACTATTGGACTTACTAGCGAGAAAGCTATTTTTTTCAACCAACTGTCTCCACTCATCTCTGTCGCTAAAATCAAATTCAAAAGAACCAATAAGAGATAACTCATCATGATCAAGATTGGCCATTGGAAATAAGCTCTCATGATACTACTTTGCTGAATGAATACTAATTCAACATAAAAAAGTGAAAAAAGGATTGGAAAAACAATCACTCGCCATTGGAAAATTTTGATGGAGCGGATATATTCTTGCCAATATTTTTGAAAAATTTCACTGTAAGAGTAATAACCAGTGAACAGGTCCTGCTTATTTAAAAGCTTAAGTACCGCTCTTGTACTTGGGACTAAGCCAGCAAAGAAAAATCCGGCAATAAAGCCAAGGAGCCATAATATATTCAATTCAATAAAAAGGATGACCACATTGATCCAATGCATTGCCTTAATAAACATTTTTCACCCTTTCATACCAGAAAGCGCTACGGATTCAATAATTTGCTTCTGGAAAATAATAAATACGACTAATACTGGCAACAATGAAACAACGGAAGCTGCCATGATTAATGGATAATCTGTTTGAATCGCATAAGCTGCATTTAAATTAGCAATGACTACTTGTAACGTCTGTTTCTCTGGACTATTTAGATAAATCAATGGCGCTAAATAGTCATTCCAAGCTCCCATAAACCAGAGAATGAATTGTGCAGCAATTGCTGGACGGATCAACGGAAAGATTAACTGAAAAAATGTTTGTAAGTATCCTGCGCCATCGATTTTTGCTGCTTCCACGATAGAATCAGGAATATTGGAAAGATACTGCCTCAAGAAAAAGATCATGGTAATATTCCCAAACATGCCTGGTATGATCAATGGCAACAATGTATCGACCCAACCAATTTTCGAAAACATCATAAATTGTGGAATCATGACAGCTGGATATGGAATCATAAGCGCTGCTAACAAAAGTAAAAATAAAACATCCTTGAAAGGCATACGTAATTTTGCAAATGAAAAGGCAGCAAGGCTGGAAGTCAATGTTCCAATGATGGTGACCGAAAGAGAAACAATCACCGTGTTTTTGATACCTGAGAATAATGTATCTAGTTCAGACAAGCGCTTGTAGGCATCAAATCGAACTGGATTTGGAATCCATTGTGGAGGCAACTGAAAAACTCCAGCTTTATCTTTTAATGACGTAGAGATCATCCACAAAAGTGGTCCCACCATGATGATAGCTCCAAGGGATAAAATCAAAACGATGAGCATATTACTTAGTTTAATTTTTTTCATCATTTCTCCTCCTAGTCCAACTTGTAGCTTGAACGATTATTCATATAAAATTGAAATGCTGTAATGCCAAATACTAATATAGCTAAAATCAGTGCCATACTGCTGGCATAGCCCATCTGCCAATTTTTGAAGGCTTTTTGCCAGATATACCAGACTACAGTGGCACTACTATATTGTGGTCCACCTGTAGGTGTCATGATATTGATTTCTGTAAAAATTTGAGATCCACCAATGATATTTGTTACTACCAAAAAGAAAGTAACAGGTCGAACCATGGGCCAAGTAATATTTCGGAACTTTTGAAACGATGAAGCACCATCTAACTCAGCCGCTTCATAAAATGTCTTAGGAACACTTTGGATTGCTGCTAAATACAGAAGCATAGAATAGCCTAATCCTTTCCAAACAGACATGATAATGATAGCTGGCTTAACAGTAGAGGGATTTTGTAACCAATTAGGACCGCTTATCCCAAAAATAGCTAACACTTGATTGACCAATCCAAAATCCCCGTTATAAGCCCATTGCCATAAAATAGAAATTGCGGCCAGAGAAGAAATAACTGGAATATAATAAATTGTTCGGAAGATGGTCGTTCCTTTGATACCTCGACTTAATGCAGATGCTAACATGAAAGAAAGAATCAAGCCAATCGGAATTCCTAACATCAAAAATACAGTATTGTACATCGTTTTATAAAAATATTCGTCATTAAATAGTTTCCGGAAATTTTCTAATCCAACAAAGTTCATTTGTCCCAACCCATTCCAGTCAGTAAATGCGGCATAAGCTGAATAAACTAACGGAATAAGCGAAAATAAGATAAACCCAATGACAGGAAGTAGGACAAATAAAAAAGCAACCCGATGTTCTTTAGCATATAAACTACTTTTGTTTGATTTTCTTTTCTTTATTTCAACTTGTTCCATCGAAAAGCCCCTTCTCAACTAATATTTAGGGCTATAACAGAGGTGTCTTAAACTGACAAGTACTCGACCTCTCTGTCTTTTGACATCTGTCATAGCCCTGGTGACTTATTTTGCCGTTTCTTGTTGCTGAAGTGCGGCATCCAATTTAGCTTGCATCTTCGGTTGTACTTCTTTCACGTAATCTGCAGCAGTTTGGTCGCCATCTAGTACCGGTTGAATATTGATGAAAAACTCATCGTACCACTCAGCATTATAAGTAGTTGCTGCTGGCATAGCTCGACCATAGTCTTGAACAATATCCAAGAATTCTTGCTTATTTGTAGGGACACTTTCGGTATCTGATGCCCATTCTTCTGCCATATCGATCAAGTTAGGAATTTGAATCTGTGCATCCACCAATTGTTGTTGACCATCTTCTGAAGCACTTAAGTATTCTACAAGCTTCACTGCTTCATCTGGATAATCTGTCTTACTCGCTACACCAATCCCCAAAGAACCGACGTATGTTGCTGATTTACCAGTTGATCCCGCTGGCCATGGGATCAAATCATATTCGAAATCTAATCCTGCATAGGTGCTCATATCCCATGGACCGACAGGGAAGAATGCAATTTCGCCATTCATCCAGCGTTGATACGTATCCAAGGTTTGTGCATCAGAGATCGACGGTGTTAGTTCATGAACGTTTTGTAAGTCGGCAAACCATTGTAATGCTTCCGCAAATTCTGGTGTATCCACAGTCACTGTATCTTTGTCTTCATTGATCCAATCTCCACCATTGCTCCATACAAATGCTTGAAGACTCCAATTGACATTAAAGCCAGTTGCCCATTGATCCATTTTTCCATCGCCATCTTTATCTTTTGTCAGCTGTTTCGAAACATTGACAAAATCATCCCATGTATACGGAGTGTCTGTGTCGGGTAAGTCAATTCCAGCCTCTTTGAACATATCCTTGTTGTATCCCAAAGCAAATGGACCGACATCTTTAGGTAGTCCGTAAAGTGCACCTTCACCTACCTTCTCACCATCGTAGCGGTAACTATTCACTCCATATTCCCAAATATTTGACAAATCAAAGTCGGAATTTTCGATTTGATCGGTTATATCAAGTAAAACACCGTTATCTACATAAGCCATTAAATTCCCTTGTTCTACATAAAAAACATCAGGCATATTACCACCTGAAATTGCGGCTTGCAGTTTTGTAGCATACTGATCGGCATCTGTTGCAATTATTTTAACGCTTACGTCATTTGCTTCTTCAAATTGTTTAATAGCTGTTTCATAGGCTTTCTTTTCATCTTCACCGCCACGGAACATAAAAGTGATTTCCTTTTTTCCGTTGTCATTGTTCGCATTACCACCACTATTTCCACATGCTCCTAAGATCAAACCGCTCAAACCCAATAATGCGCCAGAAAAAAGCAACTTTTTGATTTTCATTTTTTTCATCCTTTCAGATTTAACCTCTAAATTATTTGTAATCGATTTATGAAGTGCGTCAAAAACTTCCTCTATAGATAAGTATGATAAGTGTCACTTTCTACAAAGATTTTTGAGGAAATAATACCTATGTGATTTTGCTACAAACTGTTTTTACTGTTCTTCCTCCTCATTTAAAATAATTCATTTAAAACAAATGATAAAAGCAGCGTTTGCAAACACTTTCAATTTACAACTAAATAATAACTTTATTTGTAATCGCTGTCAACAATATTTTAATTAAATAAAACTAAATAATATACCTATTAATTAATATTTATATTAATAAAAACTACTATAAATAATCCTATTTACACAAATTAACAAATATGTTAACATTCAAGTAAATCATTTATAACTATAATGGGGGTGAAATGATGCAATTAGAAATCAATCAAGAAGCATTGCCCGTCTATGAGGCGTTAGCTAGTAATGTACGGATCAAAATCATTCAACTACTTGCAAGAAACAAAATGAATGTGAAAGAAATCGCACAAGAATTAGGATTAAGCAGTGCTATCGTCACGATGCATATCAAAAAACTAGAAGAAGCAAAAATTATCAAGACAGAACGTGTCGGTCAGCGAAAGATATCTAGTCTGAGAGTCGATCATATCGATATCAATTTTCCAGAAAAAATCTTTAATGCATTCGATACGAGAGAAACGTCAATTCCAATTGGTCATTATACAAATTATTCGGTTGAACCCACTTGTGGATTAGCCACGCTTGCTGGTTTTATCGGTCCAGTAGATGAACCTAAATTTTTTATGGACCCCAATCGAATGGATGCTCGCATCCTCTGGTTTACGAAAGGGTTTGTTGAGTACCAGTCACCTAATTTTCTTTCTCTAGATGAGAAACTAGAGATGATGGAGATTTCCATGGAGATTTCTTCTGAATTCCCTTTTTCTAATAATAATTGGCCGTCTGACATTACCTTTAGCTTAAATGGCATCGAGCTTGGAACTTGGACAAGTCCCGGTGACTTCGCCGATATTCGCGGCAAGTATACGCCAGATTGGTATCCTGATAACTTAAATCAATATGGGTTATTGAAGACGATTCGAATCATGGATCATGGGACTTATATGGAAGGAGAACCTTTATCAGACGTCACGATCAAGGATATTCCTGCTTATGAAGATACTTGGCATTTAAGAGTCGAGGTAAAAGAAGAGGCTGAAAATATGGGCGGTTGTACATTGTTTGGCAAAGGGTTTGGAAATTACGATCAAGACATCAAAATCAAAATGTTTTACAGCTAAACGTTTTTAGGAATCACAGGCACACTCTCTCATCATTTTTGATGTGCGGTAAAAGATTCCTTCGCTGAAAATAAGACAAAAAAGACCATCTCGCTCGATATTAGAGTTAGATAGTCTTTTTTGATTATAAAACTTAATCTATTTCTTCAAATGATAACTGTAAGTTCCTACGACAATGTTTTCACGCCATGATAAACGGAATCTTAGACGCAGACTTGTTTGGTTGTGTAAAATATTTTGCCAGCGACGACGTGGCACGAACTGTGGAATGATAACTGTCGTCGTATAATTGTGTTTCGTTGCGTTTTTGCTGACTAGATCTACATAACGAATGATTGGATTTTCAATTGAACGATAAGAAGAATGCACTACAGAAAAACGGACATCCGGGAAATTTTGTTTGAACTCTTGTTCGATTTCTTTTTCCTTCTTGACATCTTCATCTAAAGATACGTGCATTGCAACTACATAATCTCCGATGGATTGTGCATAATTCAAAGCCCCGATATTTACACGGGTCACATTTCCTACTAATACAATAACGGTATTGCCATCATATTTGTGGAGTGCCACTTCTTTTTCCAAACGTAGCTGCTCAGCGACTTTCTTATAATGATCATGGATCTTATAAAAGACAAACAGTAGGATTGGCATGATGATAAAGAATGGCCAGATGTCACCTAGACGAAAAACAAACAAGATCGCAATGATCGCAAAAGAAATCAACGCTCCGACGATGTTGGCCAATGATTTCAAGAACCATCCTTTACCAGCTTTCTTCCATCGAACTACCATTCCTGTTTGTGAGAGCGCAAAGGGAATGAACACGCCAATCGAATAAAGTGGAATCAACCGTTCCGTCGATCCTTGGAAAATGAACAATAGAACGATCGAACCTGCTGCCAGCGTAATGATCCCATTAGAATAACCCAAGCGGTCTCCCCGATCTTGATACATATGAGGCATATACTTATCTTTCGCTAAGTTATAGGCTAACACTGGGAATGCGGAGAATCCAGTATTCGCTGCAACTGCTAAAATCAAAGCCGTTGCGAACTGCAGAACGTAATACATGAATCCGTGACCGAAGATCGCAGCTCCGATTTGCGAAAGGACCGTTACTTCTGCTTCTGGAACGATTCCATACCAATAGTTGATGAATGTAATCCCCACAAAGAAGAAACCTAGGATCGCAGCCATGATCGTCAATGTTGCAGCTGCATTTTTTGCTCGCGGCTTTTTGAAAAACGGCACGGCATTACTGATTGCTTCTACCCCTGTCAATGAAGAAGAACCAGAAGAAAAAGCGCGTAAGATCAATGCGACAGAAACCCCTGGCACAACAGCACCTGGTAAGGCTGTGGCATTTAATGGCTGTACCCCAGTGATAATATTAAATAATCCTACAAGAATCAAGATCGTGATCACAGCGATAAAGGTGTATACAGGAACCATCAAGAAACTCGCAGATTCTCGTAGCCCCCGTAAGTTCATCATCATGATCAGTAAAACAATAGTGATCGAGATACCCACCTGATGCCCATATAGAGCGGGTACGGCAGAAGTAATCGCTTCTGCCCCAGCCGATACCGAAACGGCAACAGTCAGCATGTAGTCGATCAATAAAGAGCCGCCAGCAATCAAACCTGCATTCTTGCCCAAATTCTCACTACTAACGACATACGCCCCACCACCATGAGGGTACGCATGAATGATTTGACGATAGGATAAGGTCAATGAAATCAACAAGATAATAACGAATGCGGCGATCGGTAGTGAATACCAGATAGCAGCAGCTGACAAAGCAACTAAGACAACAACGATTTGTTCGGTCCCATAAGCAATCGATGACAATGCATCCGAAGATAACAAAGCCAACGCGGCTTTCCTTGTCAATTTTTGTTCATCATTCTCCGCGGATTTCAATGGACGTCCGACCAACAAACGTTTCAAATATTCCACTTTCTTACACTCCTTTTTTCATGAAAAAGATCATAATTGCACATACAAAATTTCTTTGATAATTACTGAATTAACAAGACTGTATGCTACTCCTGAAACCGACAAAAGTCAATGAAAATGGCATGAAAAATTTGAACAAACTCCCTCTTCTTTTTATCAGAATTCGCAAGAAGATTCAAGAAAAGCAGATAGAACATCGTGCCCTATCTGCTCTTGATTTTTTAATGGAAAAAATGACTCTTTTTCGAGACATTATTTAGTTTCTTAGTTACATCTGTTAGATAAGGATAAGCCCATGTTCCTATGATGCCAAATACAATAAACAACAGTGACAAAATAATCAACTGAGGAATGGCGTTTGGCCAATAGATCCCGCCGGCTGATTCCCTTAACAGATTGACTGCATGGGTGAATGGTAACAGCGGATTAATAAATTGGAAAAATTTACCAGAGACTTGGATCGGATAATTTCCGCCCCCACCAGAAATCGATAGAACAAGGATAATGATCGCGATCCCTTTCCCGACATTGCCAAACAGTCCGGCTAAGACGTAGACGATCATCATAAATGCTAGTCCAACGAGTAATGCGAACAAGACGCTGTATACCGGATTATGAACATCTACTCCTAATAAGAACATATTTCCTAGTGTAACGATCAAGCTTTGCGCAATGGCCATAGTTAGGAAAGTCAGCATTCGAGCAACGAATGTTTCTCGTTGCGTAAAGCGTTCTTTATCTTTCTTCTCTAAATGATACTCTGTTGTAGCCACACTTGACAACAATAACGCCCCGACCCATAAACACAACGCTGTATAGAATGGAGTGCTGGCAGAACCATTGTTGGCAATCGGATAGATGTCATTTGTTTGCAATTCAACTGGTTGTTTGAAGAAATCCGCTTCTTTAGTTGCATCAAGCTTCAACAACTTGATGATCTCGCCTAGATCAACTTCACTTTCACCTTTGCGAATCGCATTGGCTGCCTTATGAATGCCTGTTTTGATATTTGGCCAATCATTATTGATCAAATCAACTGCCGCATTCAATGCTTTTTCTACATCTGGCAGTTTCTCATCAACCATGTTCATGGTCGAAGTGATTTCAGCTTTGATGGTTGGCCAGTCATTTTGTAAGAAACCAGCCGCAATCCCTAACTTATCTTCAACGATTGGCAGTTCATTGTTGTAAAGATCGGCCCCTTTGTTGATGGCTGCGACGATCTCATCCATGTGACCATTGAGCATCATATTGGCATCATGCAACTCTTGCTTAATAGCAGGTAATTCTTTTTGATACTTTTCTAAGATACTGATAGCATTGCTGACCACATTTTTGGTTGATGCCAATAAAGACTTGAAGTCAATGGCTTGCGCTTTTTTCAATACATCTTGAGCTGTGGTGATGGTGGTGATCAATTTAGACAAAACATTGTCGATGGTATCGGTAATATTCGTCACATTAATGCCTTTTAAAAGATCCGTAACATTTTGTGCAGCAGTGTTGACTTCAGTTAAATAGTCGGTAATAGCCTCTGTATTCCCATTTTTGACCAATTCGCTTAAATGATCTAGCCGCGAAGAAAGATCCCCCAAGAGACTTTTTGCATTCGTCAATTGATTAATGATCCCTGATAAATCGGATGTGTTGCCTGAGTTTTGAAGATTCGTTAAGAAAGTAATCAAGCCATCCAGCGCTGCTTGTTGCCGTTGAATATTTTGTTGGAAATCACTGATGACCTTTTGGATGTTTTCCCGTTCTTGGTCGGTCAATTGATTGTCAGCAATTGCTTGTTTGATTGTATTCGTTAAGCTAACTGTCGTGGTAGCGACTTGACTGATGGAATCAATCGTTACTTGAACACTATTAGAAATACTTGGTAGCGCATCTTGTAACTGTTGGGCACCTTCTTTCGTCGCTGAGGCAAAGTCTGTTGCTTGGTCCCCTAATTGTTGGATTTCTGGCAATGCGGTTTGTACTTGATCAATGATTTGCAGTCCTTGTTTAGCTGTATCAATACCATCTGTCATTGTACTAGCAATAGAATCAAAATCATCATCGATCATTTTTAATTGCTTGCCGGCATTTTGGATCTCAGGGATCTTTTTCTGCAATGTCAGAATGACACTAGCTTGTTTTTTTAATTCTGGCAGCTTGTCATTCAATGCGATCAGTTTATCCCCCATTTCATCGACCTGAGGAATATAATCCGTAAATTCTTCGGCTTTGGCGATTTTGTCTTTGATTTCCGGGAACTTGTCATGCAAATCAACAATTTGCTTCGTGTAACTATCAATGGTGTCAAGATTGCCATCGGTCTCTAAAATCATATTTTTGACTTTATTGATACTAACTAGATTTGAATCAATATCATACCCGATTTCGTTGAACACTTTGACTAATGTAGAACTAGCAGTTTCAATAAAGTTCTTTGAGATCTGTTCTTGGAGACTGCTTGCTCCCTTGTCAGTAATCTTAGGTGCGATAGCATTGATTTTTTGGTTACTGTAGTATTCAATTTTCGGTTTAACGATCGTACCGCTGGTAAAACTGACCAGATCTTTTGAAAAATCAGCAGGCAAGTAAATTCCCGCGTAATATTTACCTGATTTGACCCCTTCCACTAATTCTTTTTTAGAATCTAGAAAATGCCAACCTAACTGTTTATTTTCATGTAAAGAGTCGATCACTTCATTCCCAATCGATAGCTCTTTCCCTTGGAATTCTGCGCCTTTATCCGCGCTGTAAACCGCAATGGGCAGTTCACTAGTGTTTCCATATGGATCCCATAATGCTTTGATATTGAACCACGCATAAAGCGAGGGCAAAATCATCAAAGCAATGATCAAAAAAGCGGAAATCGGATTACTAAAAATTCGTTTCCAGTCTAATTTGTATAAATAAAACACGTTTTTGATTTTGTTCATTTTCTTTCCCCCACTTTTCTTCGTCGAAGGATAATTTACCACGTTTTTTGTACGCCGCCAATGGGAATGATTCCCTTGATATCAGCCTTTTGACAAAAAGTACCATTTGTCAAAATGAAACCCCTTTACTTTTCGCGTAATTTCCCTTATTGTTAATCTTTTCTTTAACTTTAACACGACTGCTTTTGGCAGACGAACAATTTGTTTGCTAAAAGCAATCATAAAAAAAGCACCATTGACCGTTTCCCTTGATACGATCAATGGTGCCTGTTCTAGTTTGTCAACTGCTCAGTGGCCAATAGTTGATAAACGTACTCAAGAGAAGTCGTTTCGGCATAAAGGTTCAAACCTGCTTTTTCATCAGCTGAAAAATGGTGAGTGAAACTTTGATCCGGTATCAACACCACTTGAATTCCTGCCCGAGTTGCCGCGGTAGCTCCTGGCAATGAGTCTTCCATAACTAAAGCTGATTCAGAGGTTCGTGCTGCTTTTTTCAATGTCAGCAAATAGGGAGCCGGATCTGGTTTGTGTGCTGGGACATCGTCACCAAATGTCTTGAAATCAAATGCATTCTGCAATTCAAAATGATCCAGTAGTTTTTCACCTCGAAAAGCCATCGAAGAAGTGGCTAATGCTGTCTTTAACCCTTTTTCTCGTGCCAGAGCCAATGTCTCACGAGCAAATGGTTTTGGCTGCAAGTTTCCATTGAGCAATTGGTCTTCAATGTACCCTTCTCGTTCTTGCCGAAGTTCCTCCACACGTTGAAGACCACCAACTTTTTTCGCTAGTAAGGTTGCTGTCTGTTGCCAACTTTGCCCACGCCAAGCAACGATATCTGCTGATGTGATCGGTAGATGGTACTTTTCAAAAAGTGCCAACCAGCCTTCATGATAGACTCTTTCCGTATCTAGCAGCAATCCGTCCAAATCAAAAATCAATAATTCTTTCATAGACTCTTTACTCCTTCTCTCCTTCATACTCAAGCAGTTTCAATATAAGTATTTTAATCAAGACATTTGACGATTCTTTTCGGCAGCTGCATGAACAGCCTTCATCACCGCAGCACGAAAGCCATTTTCTTCCAGTGTTTTTACGGCTTGAATGGTCGTACCACCAGGAGAACTGACATTGTCTTTCAATACACCAGGATGTTCTTTGGTCTCCAGCACCATCTTCGCAGCGCCTAAAACTGCCTGAGCAGCAAATTCATAGGCCATTTGGCGGGTCATTCCTTCGGCGACTGCGCCATCGGCCAATGCTTCAATGAACAGATAGGTATATGCTGGGGAAGAACCGCTGACCCCAATCACAGCATCGATCATGGATTCAGGCACTTGAGCTGCTTTTCCCATGCTTTCAAATAATTTTTGGATTTCTGCAACTTCCTCTACGGTCACATGCGGATTGTTACTGATAGACGTCATCCCTTCTCCGACTAGTGCCGGAGTATTCGGCATCACTCGAACGATCTTGCGCTGACCCAAAACTTCTTCCATCTGCGCAATCGTAACGCCTGCTGCGATCGATACAACTAACTGTTGTTCATTTAATTGCGCTTTTAGATCCTCCAATAATTTAGGAAACACAAACGGTTTGACAGCTAAAATCAAAATGGAAGCAGCTGCGGCTTCAGAAAGTTCTAATGTAGGGGTGATCCCTAAATCTTGTTCCAACTGTTTAAGTGTCGGTTCATACCGATGATTGTAGACTAAAATTTCCTTTGGTTGATATAGTTCCGATTGGATCAATCCTTTGATAATTGCTTTTGCCATATTTCCGGCCCCGATAAAGGCGATGGTTTTCATAACACTCACTCCTTCTAACATTTATGATCCTATGTTCGCTGTTTCTTGTAAAAAAAGCCTAATCAAGAGATTAGGCTTCAAACTCGATCACATAAGGATGCAATGCTGTATTATAGATGCCCTCTGTATATTCTACCACTTCTCCATGCAGATCATAAGAGCGACGGACGCGCTTTAAAGCGGAAATCTCTGGTGTGATCAGAAATTTTTGTTGTTCCTCATTCAACGTCAGTCCTGCAAATGAATCTTCAAAGGTATCGATCACCATCCGATGTTCATCTAAAATACGGTACAGTGATTTTTCTTCCAATTCTTCCATGGCAAGGCCTTTTAACAATTTGGGCAAATGATATTCATAATAAATAAATGGTTGATGGTCAAAATAGTACATGCGCCGCAAACGCATGACTTCTCTGCCCATCAAAGCAGAAGCTGGATGATCTTCTGCGAGCTCGACTAGGTTAAAATCAAGATTTTTCTTGGTATATTCTTTGCCGGTTTTTTCTAATAACTGGCTGAAAGTTGTCCCTTTAGACAACTTGTTATAAGGTCGATTACTTAAAACCGTGGTCCCGCGTCCACTGCGCTTTTCGACATATTCATCTGCTGCTAATAGCTCGATTGCTTTGCGTACCGTGATTTTACTCACATTGAAGGCTGCTTCTAATTCGGTTTCTGTCGGTAGAAAAGAACCAACAGGATAGTGTCCGGACATGATGTCTTCTTTGATTTTATCTGCCACATCACGATATAAAATATGTTTACGCTTCATTTCTTTCCTCGCCTTTCCAGTCATTGATTCTCTCTCAAAAAGAGGACTTGCACGTTACTCATCAAAACCCGGCACTTCTTCGGCTGCTGCTTCGACCAGCACCTTCCGAGGCTTACTGCCTTCTGAAGGACCTACGACCCCTTGGTCTTCCAATTCGTCAACAAGACGGGCTGCCCGATTGTAGCCAATCCGAAAGCGGCGTTGTAATAAAGAGACACTTGCCGTCTGCATTTCGATCACCAATGCTTTGGCATCATCAAATAGTTCATCCTGTGGTTGACCACTGCTGGTACTTGCCGTATCTTCTTCGGTAACCATCATTTTCTCTTCGTAATTCGCTCCCTGCTGCTCGGTAACAAACGACACGACCCGTTCTACTTCGTGGTCTGAGATAAAGGCTCCTTGCACCCGGATTGGTTTATTCTCACCCATAGGCAAGTACAACATATCGCCTCGTCCAAGAAGTTTTTCCGCGCCGTTGCTGTCAATGATTGTCCGGGAATCGACCCCGCTGGAAACGGCGAACGCCATTCTTGAAGGTACGTTGGCTTTGATGATTCCTGTGATGACATCCACACTAGGACGTTGTGTCGCCAAGATCATATGGATCCCTGCAGCCCGCGCCATTTGAGCTAGACGAATGATCGCATCTTCTACTTCATTACTTGCGACCATCATCAAGTCAGCCAATTCATCAACAATGACAACGATGAATGGCAAGATTGGTCGGTTTTCACCATCTTCTAAATTTTTATTGATCACTAGTTCATTGTATCCTGTGATATTTCTAACTCCTGTCGCAGCGAACTTCTCATACCGTTCTTCCATCTCTTTAACCACTTTTTGCAACGCTTGCGCTGCTTTCCGAGGGTTCGTCACTACCGGAGTCAATAGATGAGGAATGCCATTATAGACATTCAATTCAACCATTTTCGGATCGATCATCATCAATTTGACTTCGTGGGGTTTTGCCCGCATCAAAATACTTGTGATGATACCGTTGATTGCAACGGATTTCCCACTACCAGTAGATCCTGCAATCAGTAAGTGAGGCATTTTCGTTAGATCGGCCGTTTGGACACGGCCAGAAATATCTCTACCCAAAGGGACTTCTAACAACTTATCGGGATGATCCGGCTGTGCTTCAATCACCTCTCGGAAGGAAACCATGCTGACAGCACTGTTAGGCACCTCGATCCCAATCAGTGATTTCCCAGGAATCGGTGCTTCCATCCGTACATCTTTAGCAGCTAGTGCCAGTGCGATGTCATCTGTTAAGCCAACGATTTTGCTGACTTTGACTCCGACTGCTGGCTGTACTTCAAATTTAGTTACTGCTGGTCCTAAACTAGCTTTTACCACCTTGGCATCGACGCCAAAGCTTTGGAAAGTCTTTTCTAAAACACCAATGTTTTGTTCGATTTTTTTGTACTCGCTGCTTTGATCGGTTGCAGGGATCGAGTCCAACAATTCAGCGGACGGCAACTCATAGTCGCGATTTTCTGCTTCTTCGGAAATTTCAAATTCCAATACTTCGCCATCATCTTCCATTTCTTCAACGCTTTCTTTTTTCTCCTGTGCCGAAGCCGGAGAGGATGATGCAGCTGGCGGTGTTTTGGGCAATTCTTGAAAATGATCGATTGGCACAAAACTTAACTGCTCTGGTTCGATTTCCGACAAATCTGGTTCTGATTGGGCTGCTCGCTCTTCTTCCGTGAAGGGACGGACTTGATTCTTTTCTTTGATCTCAGCCAAAACAGCAGAACGCTCTGCTTCTTTTTTCGCTGCTTTTTCAGCAGCTTTTTGCGCTTTTCGTTCTTCGCGGGCTGCTTGTTTTTCAGGTGATCCTTCCAACCATTGCTGAACCTTTTCACCAGCGTGCTGCAGATGCTCCAACAACTCGTGACTGCTCATCTTACTGAACAAAAAGCCCCCGATCATGATCATCAAGACAGCTAAAATGTAACTGCCGATCTGGGATACAAGGAAATAGGTTCCGCGATAGAAGAATGCGCCGACCATGCCTCCTCCCACATTTTGTGAAACTTGACTGCGGCGAATATCATCCAGCAATGTCGACCAAGTCGTCTGCAAGACATTCGGCGATTCATTCATGACATTATTGAATAAATGCGCATGCAGGATCACTAAGATCCCCAAATAGATCAGCACACAGCCAACCACTCGACGTAAACTCGTAAAACGAGCTTCTGTGGTCTTGATTGCCAACCATCCCCCGTAAACGGCCAATGCGAGACAAAGCACTTGATACGTATTGCCTCCAATGATACGAAAGCCGTTAGCGATCAGCGTTCCTAAAAAGCCTAAGTGGAAAAAACCAAAGATCGAAAACAAGATGAAAAGCAAGCCGATGCCGACTAGAATCAGTTTCTCTTGTTGTTTTTGTTGTTTTTTTGTTTTGCGTTTCTTCGCGCGTTTTTTTTGCGCCATTCTTATCCCTCTTTTCGTCTCTACCTATTATAACGAAAAAAGAAGGCGAACAAAAGTTTTCCTGTCAGAAAGTTTACTACTAGAAATAAAAGATCCCACTAATGAAAAAAAGACCGCTCCATAAATCCATCAAACAAAGACGATCTAAAGGAGAAAAGACAAGAAATGCTTCTTAAAAATCTCTTTAGTAAGACTACAGTTAAGCTACCTTGCACCTGTTCATCAATCGCTTCATGCCAGGTAGCTACTGTGATCGTTTTTGTTGTGGCTTATGTCGCCGTCAATCGTTTTTCATTTATTCAGGAGAAACATCTTCTCCAAACCATTTTTCGGAAATCTCAGCAAATGTGCCATTTTCTTGCAGTTTCTTTAATCCCTCATTGATTTTATCCGCCAATGCTTGATCGTCTTTTCGTACTCCTACTGCAAAATTTTCGGCTTTGAAGGGACTTTCAATAACATTGTAATCGTCCGCTTTTTTCGTCTGAGTCAAATAGTACTCCGCGTAGACCCGATCGATCAAAAGACCATCGATCCGACCATTTTCCAAATCGATAAACGCTTCGTTGAAACTAGCATATAAAGTTGCTTCATTATCGGCGACAATGTCTTTCAATACTTCTGGTTGATTGTTGAAGGTATCATAGCCAGAGGATCCTTCTTGTGCCCCTAGAACTTTGTCTTTCATTGCATCAAATGAAGTGATGTTGCTGTCTTTGGCAGTTACTAGAACCTGCTTGTTTTCCATATAAGTATCGCTGAATAATACTTTCTTTTCCCGGGCTTCTGTTTTTGTGTAGCCATTCCAAATCATATCGATTGTACCATTATCTAATTCTGTTTCTTTCATCGACCAGTCGATTGCTTGGAATTTGACTTTGGTTCCTGTTAAATCAAAAACGGCTTTTGCTAGGTCAACATCGAAACCAACGATGTCCCCTTGGTCATCTTGAAAGCCCATCGGTACAAAGGTATCGTCCAACCCAACGATGACTTCCTCTTTGTCTGCAGCACTTTCTGCTTTCTCGCTACTGTTGCCACATGCAGCAAAAAGTAATAAGCTGGCTCCGGCTAACAACGTTAATCCAATTTTTTTCATTTTTCTTCCTCCTTAGTTCCCTTCAACTTCTAATAATTGATCGGCAATATTTTTTGCAAAAACCAAATCATGGGTAACCACGATCTGAGTAACGCCCTCTTTTTTCAAATCTAAGATCAGTTTTTCGACTTGCTGGCGCAGACCTGGATCTAATGCACTCGTAGGTTCATCATACGCCAATACTTTCGGATCCATCGCCATCGCCCGCGCAATCGCTACCCGTTGGCGTTGCCCTCCTGAAAGTTGGTAAGGATATTGCGTTAAAAGTTCAGATAATCCCAACTGTTTAGCCAAAGCAACAGCTTTTTCGGTATAGCTAGCTTTGTCATGTTTCAATACCATTTTTGGTGCCAGTGTGATGTTATCGAATACCGACAAATGCGGAAATAGCTGAAAGTCTTGAAAAACGACACCGACTACTTGTTCTTGTTTTTTCGTATCCGTGGGATCAAAAGGTTGTCCATCTAGTAAAAAAGTTCCTGAATCGATGGTCTCCAATCCAGCCAGGGTACGCAGCAGGGTTGTTTTTCCACCGCCAGAAGGTCCGACTACCGCTAGGATGCTGCCTTCTTCAATTGTCAGGTCTAAGCGATCGATAACCTGCTTGTCGCCAAATGCTTTTGATACTTGTCTCAGTTCTAACATGTTCCTACGCCTCCTAACGGTAATAATCGAGTTTTGTTTCTAACTGTTTCAAAATCAGTGTAAAAATACCAGTCATCATTAAGTAAATCAGCGCAACGCCCAGTAATGGTACCAACGTGCTGTCTCGTTCCATTGCGATTTTACCGATACGCATAACATCTGACAAACCTAAAATATAGACAAGCGAAGTATCTTTTACTAAATTGATCACTTCGTTCCCTACTGAAGGAAGCGTGATCTTGACTACTTGCGGAATGATAATCTTGCGAATCGTCTGTAAAGGTGCTAGGCGCAGAACTTTTGCTGCTTCGTATTGCCCTGCAGGGATTGATTGGATCCCTCCCCGAAAAATCTCGGCATAATAAGCGGCATAATTGATAATAAAGGCAATCAGTGCTGCTTCAAACCGATCAAAGACAATGTTCAGGATCGGCAGACCATAAAACACAAAGATCAGTTGTAACAGTAAAGGCGTTCCTCGCATCAGCCAGACATACACTTGCACGATTGCTTTCAAGATCCGTAGTCGACTAGCAAGAATAAAAGCCAAGATGATCCCTAATGGAATCGATCCTATTAACGTTAATCCAAACAATTTGATTGTGATCCCTGCCCCAGAAAGCAGTTGCGGCATCACACTTACTAAATAATCGATCATTTCTTTTTGCCTCCTTGATTTTGCGGCAATGACTGCTTGCTTGATTTACAATCACCAAGCACCATCTTGCCGTGTTTCCACTTGATTAAAATCATTAAAATGAAAGGCGCCCAACAAAAAACGCCCTCCGGCCTAATGCCAGAGGACGTTTAATACGTGGTTCCACCTCAATTTGTTTTTCCTTCACAGAAAAAACCTCATGCAGTCAGTTGATGGATTTGCTGATACCGCCATTAAATAAAAAAAGTCCTTTAGCCATTACAGCTAAAGGACGTTATCAACGCGGTTCCACCTTTGTTTATCAGTGCTTCACAGCAACTGATCTCAGAAAGTCATCAAACAATGACTGCTGCTATAACGGGCACTCCCGGTCTTTCCTACTCGATTCAGAAAAACGACTCCAAGATGTGGTTCACAAGTCCTTGTTGTCTCTTCTCACCAGCCAGAGACTCTCTTAAAACGAAGAAACCTTGCTACTCTTCTTTTCGATGTCTGTTTCATTAAGTTGTTTATTACTTTATACGCAAACTGAAAAAAAGTCAAATACTTTTTTTCAGTTTGTTGATCGGAAAATTCATTTTCACAAAATAAGAGACGAATAGAAACATTCTATCCGCCCTAAATGCATTTTAGACTTCGTAATGATCAGTACAACTTTGTATTCCCTCTATGGTACTTTCAGTTGAACATGATAGCGATAGCGGTCCCCACGATAATAAATTTCAGCATATTCAACTAAGCGATTTTTGTGGTCTTTAGTCAGACGCTCGACATATAAAAGTGGTGTATTCATTTCAATTTTTAATAAGTTGGAGAGTTCTTCATCAGACACAACTGACTCAATGGTTTCTTGTGCTGTTGTTACTATAAAACCTTGACTACGCATAATTTGATAAAGTGATGCATGTTTGTCAGCAAGATCTTTTTCTTTTAGATCAATGTATGATGGACAATATACTCGTTGAAATCCAATACATTGATCATCCACGTAGCGAAGGCGTTCGTGTTTGCTGACCTCCGCTCCTTTTGGCAAATCTAACTTACTACACAACACCTCATTTGCTTCCAAAGATGTATTTAAAGAAATTAACTCTGAATGATTGGACTGCAGTTTATTTTCTTCCGAAAAACTTAGAAGGGTTTGTAATTGCAGTAATTCTTTCGTACTGAGTACAATTGTACCTACACCATGAATTCTTTTGATAAAACCTTCATCTACTAAAAGTTGCAAGGCATGACGAACTGTAATACGGCTTACTCCGTATTTTTCTTGAAGTTCCGGTTCAGTCAAAAAAGGTTGCCCAACTGGATATTTTCCTTCATTGATTTCTTTTTTCAGCTCTTCATAAATCGAGAGATATTTTACCTTTGGACTTATCATTTTCATTCACCACATTTGCTAAAGATTCAGCCAAACTAGTTAAATCGTAGCTATTCGCTGATTGAACATCACGAAACAGTGGCGTAAAACGTTCATCATCTGGATCAATCAATGCCCCAACCATGGATCCTACAATTGTCGCAATCGTATCAGTGTCGTATCCTACATTCACTGCATCTATGATCGCATTAAAAGGATCTTGTTTGTTTAGGGCGATAATTCCAAACGCACACGGAACTGCTTCTGAGATATGGAGCCCACTACCGATGATTTGAGCTAGTCGCTGTAGTTTTTCTTCATGGGTACCAGATTCATTAACTATAGTATACGCTAGTTTCATGCGTTCAACAACGCTGGGACCGCCAACTTCTCGGGAATAAACTTTGCCTAATTCTTCTCCCCGACAAGCGCCATAAATCCCTATTGCTACTAATTGGTCCACAGTTGCATGGTCACACAAAGAGGCTGACACTGCTGCCGCAACTGCAGCTGCTCCAGAAATAGCCAGTGCATTATCATGAGTTACTTGCGTTATAATCAACGCTTCTTGAATAGCTTTTTCAATATCTCCTGGGTTTAATATCCCTGCAGGTGCGATTTTCATTGCAGCTCCGTTCGTAGCTTTTGAAGCATAGTCTACAGCCATAGCTCCCGGTAAAGGCGCCATTTTTTGATCAGGATTTTTATACATTGCAATCGCACTTCGCGTAGTTGGACCTGCAAATCGATCGAAGTACCATGTATTTTCTGACCATTTCAAGATGGCTGTCTTCACTGTTTCAGAATCAATTACTCCTCTATTTTCTATAATACTGTGACACAACGTATAAATTTGCGAAAAATCATCTGTGACTTGTCCAGCTTCATTCCCTAATGCAAAAGCACCTTCCTCTGGTTTTAAAAAGGTAGAAACTTTGCCATTGAACTTTGTTCTAATTTGATCAAAAGTAAGATTTTCTGTTGCAGCTCCCATAGCATCTGCAATAGCTGCTGCCCCCAATGTACCTTGAATTTTTATTTGTAAACTCATATAAACTATCTCCATTCTCTTATTCTTTATTTCATTTCAGCTTCTGGGTCTTTTATACCTAAAATGATTGTTAGGATCATTCCACCAAAAAATGCAATCACCAAACCCACAATGTACGCCCAAAGTGTAGGACCCGCAAAAGCTGGAATGGTGGTTAATCCTCCAAATACAAAGGCGTTACCAATAACATTAAATGCACCCATAAAAGCTCCACCCATTGCAGCACCAAGACAGCCAGCAATCAACGGTGTTTTAAATTTTACTCCTAGACCGTAAATAGCAGGCTCTACAATTCCAGACAAAAAGACAGAAGTAATTGCAGTCAAAGAAAAGTTCCTTAATTTGGTATTTTTTGATCGTAAGAAAACTGCAAATGCTGCTCCTGCCATCCCAAAGTTTGCAGTTGCGCCATACGCAATGAATGGTGAGTGACCTGTGCTAGCGATTTCCGGAATAATAACCATGGTATTTGGTGCCCAATGAACACCAAACATGATCAAAATATTCCAAATGCCACCTGTAATTGCCCCTGTAATAATCTGATTGATTCTTGCTAAATAATTTACAAATCCAGCAATACCAATACTAATATAGTTACCTAAGGGACCAAAAATACTGGCAGTTACAGGCACTAACACAAACAAAAGAACGGTTGGTATCAAAATCATATGCAAACTATTCGGAATTGTTTTTTTCATGAAATGTTCCATTTTCGATTGTACCCATGTTGTAAAAATTGCGGGCAGAATCTGCGAAGTGTAGTTAAAGACTGGAACTGGTAAACCAAAGAAAGAAATCGTATTGCCCCCGTCCCCTTGGATCAAATTAATAAAGTCTGGCATAATCAATGCACCAGCGACTGCAATGGCAATATAAGGACTCGTTTTAAATCGGTTTGCTGCAGTTACCGAAACTAGTAACGGTAAGAAGTAGAAGACAGATGTTGCAGCAAGTGTCAACATCAAATTTGTCGAGCTATCCGTAGATAAAATTCCGACCTCATTTGCAAGAATTGTAAATCCTCGAAGAAGACCCGATCCGGCTAATAAAGGTAATAAAGGCGAGAAAATACTCACTACGAGTTGAACAAACTCATTTATTAAGCTCTTTTTTGTCTGGACTTTAGAATTTTTTTCATTGGTCGTCTCATTATTTTCTCTATTCAATACTTTTAAGAAGTCTTCATAAACTTCCCCTACATTCGTTCCAATAATTATTTGATACCCGGAATCTTTATTGACTACTCCTGTCACACCATCCAATAATTCTATTTTTTCACTTTGAACTAACTCACGTTTCTTCAGACTTGGGCGTAATCTTGTTGCACAGTGAGTAATTGACTCAATATTTTCTGTTCCGCCTAGATACTCTAGAATCTGCTGGGCTAACCTTTCATTTTTCATGATAAATCCCCTTTCTATAATGAATTAGCAAGTCGTTATGACGTCATATCAACATCTAAAATATACCCCTAACGCCCTCGAGTGTAAACGATTACAAAAGAAATATATCCAAAGATTTATTTATCACTCATAAATCTGCTTTCAAGATTTAGCTTTTTTGAACACGTTCTATTGAAACTATTTTTTAACACTTTAGCTAAAAAGAGGATAGAAAGAAACTCCCTGTGATCTCTGTTCTAAGACGTCTTATTCTAATCATATTATAATCTGTTTTAATCAAAGTAAACATTAACTATAAAACTTTGAACTGTAAGAAGATGTATAAAGTCCACCAAAGTAGTTTCATTTAGAAAAATTTATCAAGTATATCTATTATTCAACTATCTCATTTCTAATTTTATTATAAATTAATGAGTTTGTATCAGACACCCAAGGAAGACTCTCTCGTCAAATCTAAAAATAAAAGGATGAATTTGAGAATTTATTGAGTTACCCTTTATTAGATGATACACTTTTTAAAAAGGAGTTTTAGCAATGAAAAAAATCTGTTGGATTTTTTCTATCAATGTTCGGGGTATGGCACCATTCGGTTACAGCACAACAATGAATCTTAGACAAGCAAAATCATTTCAAGAAAAAATCAAGACACTCTTACCAGCAGAAATTGAGACTCAATTTATTAGTTATGATATTTCAAGTAATGATATTCCTGCTGCAGATTTACTTGTTTTTAATGATATGGATTCAAACTATCTAAGCGAAGAAATAAAAAAACAAGGCATTGCTGTTTCTTTTAAAGATATGGTTTCCGGAAATACTACAGTTATCAGAAAAACAATTCTGAACGCCCTAAATTTAGGCGGAATTTGAACAGTTTTTCTGCTTGTAACAATAACGACACCCCTCTCATACTTATGAATATGAGAAGAGGTGTCGTTATGTATTATTTATCTTTCGTCCTATCTAAAATAAAGCAAGTAATAATTGATCTAAGCGCCTAGATAGGTCTCTACTAATAAGAACACTGATTATTTGATATCTTATCAATATTCATAACGGGGAGAATGAAGAGCATAAAACTAGATAGCTTTTTCTTTATTCGTTAGTTATCGTTCTATCTGCTTTTAATCCAAACGTAACACTTTCAAAAAATTACATTTATTGTTTTTCGAACTATATTGTATGCATTTCTTCAATATCAAGTAATGACGTACGATTATGTTGTTCTATTTCTGATGCTCCCCCCCTATAACAGATGTTACTGCACTTAAATCTAGTATAGCAACTGAAGGTTTAACACCAATCCTAAATTTTTTCCATAACTCTTCTTTGATTGTATGGTAAGCCTACCATGATGCTCCACAATCAAAAAAATAGTATCTTTTTGCACTATATATGTATCAAATCACTATGTTATAGTTTACTTAAGGAGGGAGAAAATGAAAAAGATAGTACTAAAAAATAAAAAACTGCTTGTTACGCATGTGATTATTTGCGCAATCGCTGCGCTTATTCAGGTTGGCGTTGCACTTGTTTATAGCCTTATCACAGAAGTTGCTATGTCAGGAAATATACAAAAGCTTATGGTTGTTGGCTTATTCGCCTTCTTTTATATCTTATTAAACACCATGAGCGACTTTGTCCCCAGACGCAGTAAATCTATCTTGGTCCACTCAATAACGGATCAGCTGAGAGTCGGCCTCTCGCAAAAGATAGTCCGAATGGATCCAGAAAAGTTTTTAAAAAGCGAAAAAAATTATTACCTTTCAAAGCTAGCCAATGAAATAAAAGTTATTGAGCAAGAATTTTTGAAACCTGGATTTGGATTGGTTTTAAGCATCTTTACCTTTATTTTTTCACTTCTTTTCTCTTTAAGACTTAGTGCTTCCTTTTCAATTGTCATGCTATTGCTAGCCTTTAGCCCCTTGTTAGCTCCTTATTTTGCCAAAAAAATTCTTGGAACTCGTCGTAAAGCGGCGGTCGAGGCACAAGATCATACACTCAGTTTATTTGAACAACTTCTTTCTGGCTATCTGACACTAAGAGTAGGCAGAGGATTCCCGAAATATGCTACACGTTTTTCTGAAAGTAGCGAGCGACTGAAAAAGCAAAATATTCATTTTGAATCGTTACAAGGACTTACCTACGCGATTTCTTTTGGTCTTGGCGACCTTGCCTACTCTGGAACGTGGATTATTGGTGGTTTTTTTGTTGCAGCAAAAATAATAACCCTTCCTAACCTCATTGCTATGACTACCTTAATGAGTAAGATTGCCGGTCCATTGGAATATTTCAGCACCTCGATTACCGATATTTTATCCAGTAAGAAAGTCGCTGATGATCTTATATCTTTTATCGATAGTACAGATGATGATGAAATGACTCGATCAATCATTCTTGAAAGTCCCATCACAACTTTGTCGATTGCTAACTTAAGCTATAGTTATGGTACCCGTACATTAATCAATGAATTAAGCTATCAATTTGAAAGAGGGAAAAAGTATGCAATTACAGGTGCGAGTGGCAGCGGTAAATCCACGCTATTGAATATTTTAGCAGGCATTTATTCTGTCGGTGACCGTCAACTATTTATCAATGAACAAGAGATGAATCAAATTTCTAGAGATTCCTTGTATCAAAAAGTCTCACTTGTCCAACAAAAGACCGCTATTTTTCAGACCAGTATTGCTTCTAATCTCTCTGTTTTTAATGATTTTGAACTTGAAAGAGTTGTTGATGCATTAAATAAGAGTGGCTTGGCCAATCGCTTTAACTACGAGAAATTATTAGAAGACCAAGAAAACAAATGGATAAATTTTCTTTCAGGAGGGGAATTAAGGAGAATCGAAATCGCTCGCGCTGTCTTTAAAAATTCCGATATCATTCTATTGGATGAACCGACTTCTGGGCTTGATAGTGGAAATGAGCTGATTATCAAAGATTTGATCAACTCTTTCAATGATAAGATAATTATCGTAGTTACTCATTCAACTAGTCCTGATTTTCTAGACTCTTTTGACGAGCTGATTCACTTAGATGCTTTACCCCTCAAAAAACAAAACGATCCCTTTATTCGCTTGTCTTTATGAGTCCCTCCTTGAACTTGTTAGAAAAAGAACTGAACCTAGTAAAATGTTCTTTGTCATACTACTAATGACAAAGAACGTTTGAGGGTTATTGACTTCCTACTAACTAATAAAATTTCATCAGATTAAAAAATTCTTCTTACTCTATGTTAACAAAATATTCTGCTATTAAATTAGTTATAGAGCGCGACACTTTACAATCACCGTTACTCTAAGCCTTTCTTTAGTTCTCGCATTCGCTGCATCCATCCTACGTCTTCTACAGTAACTATTACTTAATAACAAAAGAACGATACTTGGAATAGGCTATTTGATCGATAATAGTAAAAATTTTCTTTATCTCTAAATCTGCGCCGATTGCCGTTACTTGATAGAACTGACTGTAATTGTTCCCTAATGCGGGAAGGTAGGCATTAGAGATCAATAAATCAAACGGTTCATCACTTGTATAGGGTAGGAGAACAACGTCTTGTTTCCCTTTCAACTCATTTTCTAATAAGTAAATAGAGGTATCTGCCAAAATATTAGAGCCCATATTTAAGACCGCTATTCTCACTTGATACTCCTCTTTAGGAGACAGCATGTAAATTAAGAACACTAATCTTTTTTTCAAATACTTTAATTTCGTGTGGTTGAACAATTTAGTCGGTTCAATAATATTTTCTATTATGTCTAAGACAAACTGATTTCTAAACGAATTGTTAAACAAGTTATGGTAATAATTCAAAGTGACTTTATCGATCGAATAATTGACCCCATGAAAATAATAAACTTGGGCGATGAGAGAAAAGACACTGGATTTAATGGTTGAATTTGACTTTAGTTTATAAATCGACTGGATCGCGGCCATTATTTCATCGGTTATCTCAAAGACGGGATTTTTGCTAGTATATAATCCTAGTCGAATTTCCTCATAGGGGATCCCACCAACTGTAATTAAAAATAAGCAGATAAAATAGGTGACGATTGTCGCTTCATCTGATGAACAAATATATTTTTTTGAAAAATAACTATGCCGAATGTATTTAAAAACTGGCATATCTAGACAGCGATTGATCTTTATTTGCTCATCTTGGCCTACTTCGCTGTCTTTTGACTCTGGCGTTAAACCAGTGACTTCTTCAACAGTTGGCTTATCTGCAGTGTAGTGCTCAATTTCTGGACTAGTCACCGCATCAAAGGTTGTGTCATCGTCTTTGGCTTGCCACTCACCATACGTTGTTTCCTCTGTGGCTTCATTGGTGGTGACTGTTCGGGTGAAAGTGACTGTATCCACCTTGTCTGGGGCGGCTTCTGTACCGTCTTCATACAGATAATGGATCGTTTGTTGCACTTCTTTGGTCTCGGTTGATTCCACCATGTTTGCCTTGTAAGTAACCGTTACTTCGCTGTCTTTCGATTCTGCTGTCAAGTCAACCATTTCTGCCACACCTTTTTTATCTGGCGTGTAGTTGGCTATTTCTGGACTGACCACCGCATCAAAAGTGGTGTCATTGTCTTTGGCTTCCCAATCACCATAGGAGGTTTCACCGGTTGCTTCATTAATGGTGACTGTTCGTATAAATTCTATTGTATCCACATGATCCGGCGCGGCTTCTGATCCGTCTTCATACAAATAATGGATTATCCGTGCGATTATTTTACTTTCCTCTCTCGTTTCTATTTTAGGGCTGTAAACATACGTGACTGTTTGGGGATTTTTGCTAACGATTCCTGTCTCATCACCTTGCACTTCTTTCAAGATATATCCAGGGATATCTTTCGGAGTAATCGTATATGAATCGCCTATATTGCCACCAGTCATTATACTTGGAGGAAGTAATTCTTTCCCCTCTTCATCGATATAATTCACTGTGATTGGTGCCCCTTCAATATACCTTGGCTGCCATACATAGGTATCAGCCATAGTCGCTCCATCATAATTCAATACCAGTTCCTTAGACAGGAATACCTGATCACCATAAGGAGCGTCTATCGTACCTGATCCAACATTTTGCCAATAACCGGTATAATAGCTTGAACTAAATCCAATCATTCCACTTGGATTTGTCAAATTAACTGGGTACTCATTACCTGGCCAATTGTTCCAGCCGACAAAGCTGAATTTTTCCCCTAGTCGTATTTCTTTTAGATATCGTGCATTTGCTAGAAATTGATTCATTCCAGCCCCTAAGGCTTTGATTACATTGGTACTATCAAAATTTGATAAATCTAAACTAGTCCCTCTAAAGCCATAAAACATGCTGTTCATTGTTGTGGCTTGACTTGTATCAAGCAAATGTAGATTCACGATTTCATCCAACTCTGAAGGCACTTTTCCATAATGGCCAGTGCTTTCAAATAGTCCAGGAACATCTGCTGGAAGAACAACAGGGGCAGTGAGAACTACTTTTCTAATAGTCATGTTTGATGAAACTTCTGCTATTGGAATCACTTGATCTACCGTTGTAGTAAGCGTGCCTTCTCCTACAGTTAGAACTCCCTCAATATCAAGGGTTGCTGGAGCAGTCCCCCACATTCCACTCCAAAGGATATTGTCTGCAAGAGCAGCCTTCTTTTCTTCAGTTGCTGCTGTACTGTCTGTCGACGCTTCTGAACTATTTTTCTCTGCATCTTCTTCAGATTCCGTTTTAGTTGCTGCAAATTCTTCTGCTGTCGCTTGCTCTTCAGATTCTATTGCTTCTGACTCTGTTCCTACAGTTTCCTCGACTACTTTTTCTACTTCTTGCTGTTCAGGCAACAACTCCCCCGCAGTAAGCATTGTTTCTTCTGCTGCTGAACTATTCGTTGTTTCTTCTGCTGCTGTAGTGCTAATTGATGCAGCTGATGCAGGAATACTAAAAAGTGCTTGTGTAAAAATCGGGCTGCCTAATATAAATACAGAGGAACTGACAAGAATACGTGATACGATTTCTTGCTTCTTCGATCTTCTCATTATTTTTCCTTCTTTCTATCTAAGTGAATGAACACAGTCTCGTTCTATCCAATGCAAAAAAGCTGTCAACTGACAACTACTTCAGACATATTTTAATACTCCTGTTGTCCTCATTCCTTAAGTATGTATTATCACATGGCTCTGAGTAGCGAACACGACAACATCTGCTCTAAAAAAGACAAGATTCGTCCTGTTTAAAAAAAATAATTAAAATCCTTTGGAAATTATGACAAAAAAGAAAATAATCACATTCATATCAGTATTTCAACGGATTATGCGAAAAGATTTTGAACATGGAAGATCTCTTTTTATTCCTAATCATTCACTTAGAGAAAAGACAAAAAAACCGCAATACAAGCGTTTGAGCAAATCAACTGTCTCAACGATAAAAGGACTTGCCCACTTGCGCAGCATTGCATCAAAAATATCGTTTAGAGTTGTTTTCACTGTCACTTATATTGCAGTCATAAAAATGGATAAGCAGTCATACTTGCAGCCACGTGTTTTGGGTCTGCTAAGTATTCGCTTGTTGATCTTGAACATTTGATTTAGTCAAGTTCACACCTTAGCTGTTGATACTGCCAATTCGAAAAAGATCGTCACTAGCAGATACGGATATCTAACGTTATCTGTAATGATTCTATAGTGAGGTATTTGTCCCTGTTTCTTGAATAGACTCATTAATAGACTCATTTTGGAACTTTTCGATCGCCTCGACTAATTCAAGCCAGCGATCTCCGGTGGGGAAACTATTCCATTTAAAGAAACGTACTTCGCGATTTTGATTAATAAAGTATTGACGATCGACAGGATAATCCATCACGACAAAATCCGGCTTTTCTGATACAAAAGAAAGAGTATATCCAAACCATCGTTTTAATCGCTCTTTTTGCCTAATTTCCTGAATTTTTCCAAATTTTGATTCATGAAAAACCCGCACAGTTGACCGATCAATTCTAGCTACAATCGAAAGAAGCATACTGTACTGAAAAAGCAGGCGGTTATTTGAGACATACAGCGTACTAAAAATCGATGATTGTTCTGATAACGATTGGTACATCTCTTGAACCAGTGGAAATAGTTTAGGGAATACTCTTCGATAATCTTTGTCTGTTGTTGTTTTTCCAAAAGCATCAATCTTATTTTTAGAAGCAAACATGAGAGAGGTTGAATGGATGTTCAATGCATTGACAAAAAGATACGTTGTAGCACTATCAGGAACAAGAAAAGCTTGTTTCGCTGTTTCCGAAAAAAGTTTAGCGGCTTGTAAGCTCTCTTCTGAAAAATGATTTGTCATCGTCAACTCTGTAGGGATCTCATCAGGTAAATAGGTGGTCATTACTGAAAACATATAATACAAGAAGATATACTCATTTTCTGAAGTTTCATTTAACAAATAATTATCTCTTAAGAGGGGCATTATAAGCTCCTTTTTGAATTGCTCAAAAGGAATAGTGAGATGGCATGTTTCTGTCATTCCCGGTGGAATTTCTTTCAAAGCAAATCCTCTCTTTAAACGATAGAGACTTAAAGCCAGTAATTGGATAAACTTTTCTTGATCGATTCCTCGGTAACAACTTGGATACATCGCGAGTCTTTCTTTGAAACCAGTAATACTTTTTTGAGTCAGGCCAAAATAACGTACATTTGAGCCATCCAAAATTTGCCAATACATGATATGAAAAAAATGCCTAATACGATATTCTTCTCCTACAAATAACGGCTTCCTCTTTAAATTCAACGAAATATTATAATTTTCAAGGATATCCATGATCTCCTTGAGTTTTCTTTGAACCGTGCGATTACTCACAAAATGCTGTTGCGCTGTATTCTCCAAGGATAAATATTTCTCTCTGAATAATCGGTCCAATATTTGAAAAGGCATGCTTTCTTCTAACATGACAGAATATAACTTAGAAAGTAAAAAATTTGAGGCAAATCGAAGTGAAATGGTTCTTCCGTCAATTATTTCGATATCATAAAAGGGATACCGTTCTCTCAAATCCAGTGCACGGTCAATAACTAAAACAATTCTTCTTTTCGAAACACTTAATTTATTTGCCAAGTCGCTTATACTTTCATATTCCTCAGCATTTTCAAAAAAATAAGCAAATACTTCATAGACATCTTGATCTAATTTAGTTAAAAGAAACTTATACATGCCCTCACCTCTTAACCTCTTACTTTAAATAAATTATACCTCTTCTACCTTCTAATATCATTGATTGTGCATTAATCCATAATGTTTTTGATTTTTTTGATAATTATTTAAATTTCTACTTAAATAGCCAGCCTATTTCATTTTGTCTCATAAGTGTCCTTTCTCTTTCTCCTCCTATTGATCTGCATAATCAACTTCCTTCAATGCTGCGTTACAATCCAGTGTCTTAATCAGTAACTTTTCAATGATTGAATATGAAAAAAGATATATTCTATAGGATTTTCATCTAGAACATTACTGTATGATACAAGTGCCATTTTTTAACATAAAAGTGATTTTTACTAAAGAAAAATTGAATGACTAGATGATACAGTCAAACTAGCAAACATTCAAATACAAAACAAAAATGAAGTGTCCAGAAAGCTGTTATTTCTTAGGTACTTTATTGTTTGAACTGAAAATTAGGCTTTTATACAAAAAACATCAAAGCTAATGAATACACTTTGATGTTCATAAAACAGTTTTAGGATAACTTATTAACGAATTATCTGAGTATCCTCGTATCATCAGTAAGAAATTCTCTAGATACATTGGTTAAAGTTCTATTACTCATTTCTTTGATAATTGACTAACGGACCCAGACATGAGATGCCCAAGGTTCGCTTTTATTTTTTCTTCCGGCCAGTCCCACCAACGGACCTTTTGTAAATACTGAATCGTTTCATCATTAAATCTTTTTCTGATTGGTTTCGCAGGAACGCCTCCTACAATGGTATATGGCGGTACATCTTTCGTGACTACAGCTCTAGTACCTATAATGGCGCCGTCTCCAATCGTTACGCCTGCCAGGATCAGTGACTCATACCCGATCCAGACATCATTGCCAATCACAATATCGCCTTTATTGTCCCATGCAGCAGCCACATCGGCTTTATCAAGACCCCACTCTTCAAAAAATAGCGGAAATGTATACGTTGGAACGCTTGATAATGAGTGGTTTGCAGCATTAAACAGAAACTTTGATCCACAAGCAATGGAACAAAATTTGCCAATAATCAATTTGTCATGATTGATTGGGTATTGATACAGCACATTATTCCTTTCAAACTCGCGTGGATCATTTACAAAATCATTATAAATCGTGTATTCTCCAACGCTAATATTTGGGTTAGTGATGGCATTCTTTAGATAGATCGTTTGTGTATCATTGGTTCTTGGGTAAATTTTATTTCATGAAGTAGTCATAATATTCTTCTCCTTTTGGTGTGTTAACGTTTGACTATTTCACATACTACAATGCACTTTTTCATTTTTTTACCTCTTCTCAATTTATGTACGTAATGAATATATCTAAATAATAGTACTTGAAATAGTAAGCAGCTGAAGAAAAAACCGCTACTAACATGGTATTTCATTCAACTGCTACGAATACGGGACACTTCAAAATCAATGTGCTTACCACAATTTAAATCAAATAAATTATAGCTATTGTATACTCATAAAAAAACTTACACCAACAGTTAAAATAAAACAAGGATATTTAAATAAAAAAGACAGGATCCTTTTTATTCATTTGTGTTCTCCAGAAACTATATACGATTCTTTTTTTGAACGTTACAAAGAACTAACCACTAAAAACTATTGGGCAAATTGGGCAAAAAATCAGTCTTTTCATGACTATAACGGAACAGGCAAGGAGACAATATATAGCTCGACTACTAATAGTACTATGCATGCGAATAACATAAGATTTTCTCGACGATCATGGTTTGGATGAAGATAGGCTTCTGATTTTGGTCTATCTTTAATATCATCTTGTCTAACTTTTCTTCTAATCAATGCCACTCCTGAACCGACCGCCCAACACAAAGTGAACAGAATAAACAGCCCAAACGATAGATAAATTTGTTTACCAATAGCAAGATACAGTAGAAAAAAGTCAATCAGCTTAATCGAAAACAAAGCGACTCTTCGCACCTTTCGTCCATAATAGATCCAACTATAACTCATGCACCCTCACTCCTTCTTAAATTTAATCACTACCTTTTGCTTTCATATTTTGACTTAATGAAAGATTTTCTCATCGATTCTTAGTATAATTTCCTCAATTTGTATCTCAAAAAACATGATTATAAATAAATATATACTAAAAAAATAAAGTGTCCAGAAAAAATGATATCCAGACACTTTATTCATGTTCTTACTATAAATAATACACTTAATTTGATAGGTTCTTTTTTCGTTTACTGATTCTATACGATAAGAGAATTAGTAGGGTTCCTAAAATCACCAACATTGATTGTCCCAACGTTTCTTCTCCCGTAGCTGGCAAAGTCCCTCTAGAATCATTCTCTTTTTCATTATTTTTATGAAGAACACTATAGACATACACCACTTCCTGCGCTTCTTCACTGAAAATTCCAGAAGCATTATCTGGCGTCTCTACTACATACCAACCAGGAATCTCTTTGGCTTCACTGGCATATGGTAACCCGACTTTGCCATTCAAAATCGTTGGGTCGCTTAATTCGTTGCCGTCTGTATCTTCATATCGGACCGTAACTGGTGCCGCATCTGAGCGATCATACACGTAGACCACTTCTTGCGCTGCCTCACTGAAAATTCCATAGGCATTATCTGGCGTCTCTACTACATACCAACCAGGAATCTCTTTGGCTTCACTGGCATATGGTAACCCGACTTTTCCACTTAAGACAGTTGGCTCTGCTAATTGATTTC